>NZ_CP023737.1:2984562-3289416 GCF_002752655.1 Methylosinus trichosporium OB3b
TGTCGGCTCGGCACGTCGTCCCCGATCAGGGCCTCCAAAGTTGCAGGGACTACCGGTAGGACGTAGTCGAAGGAGACCCGCGACTCTAAGGTGGCGACGGCCTGGATCGATTTGATCCAGGCTAGCTTGAGCTGGGGATCGACCTCTTCAGTCGGATCGAGCATCCCGCCGGCGCCTGCCTTCCCGCCTTCGATCAACAGAATCGCAGGCGCTCTGGCCCTTCCGGCTCGGGCGGTAGCGTGAGGAAAGACCGACGTGAATTTGGTGCCGCGTCCTCGGGTTTCCTGAAGCTCGCGCCACTCCGCGGCGCTCAGTCGAAGAAAAGAGAGGCCGCGGCGTTTGAGGGCGGTGATGTCAATTTCGGACATTGGCGGTCCTGCGCGGGCGCGGTCGGGGCAACCTTAAGAATTTCGCCGATCCGATCACCGAGGGTTGAAACATGTCGTTTCGAAGGTCACTATCGGCCCCCTACCGCGAGGCAGTCATGACAGAGCGCTTGTTCGTTGGCGTCCTAGGCCACCGGAACTCCGGCAAGTCAACCACCTGGAACACCTTGTTTGGGGCGACGGTCCGGACGGGCCAGTACCCACGCACGCTCAACCTCCACGGCGGGGAGGGCGTCGAGGTCTTCCTGATCAGCGGATCCCCGGAGGAACGCCAACTCTACGCCAGCGATATCCTTGAGAACCAAGACTGCCGCATCGTAATCTGCTCGATTCAATACACTGAGGCGGTTCGGAAGACCCTCGACTATGTCGTCGAGGAGAAATTCGATCTTTTTGTCCAATGGCTGAATCCGGGGCGCAACGACGTTGGCGAGAGCTACGACCGTCTGGGGCTCACGCCCTGGCTACTCGGTCACAGCGCTACAGTGTCGATACGCGACGGCAAAGTTCCTCCGGTCGCCCGGACCGAAGAGATTCGGCAATTCATCCACGGCTGGGCGAAGGCGCGTGGACTGACCTTCACCTGCCTACAGTAGCAATCGTGCATGGACCTTCAGTCGCTACTTGAGGGGCTGGCGCGACACGGCGCGCGCTGATCGTCCACTTTCCCCACCAGGCGAACATGCGCGAGGGAGGGACGTTTCCAACCGACCTCCTGGCGGCCATCGCCAACAAGGACCTCTGGGCTCTTTCATGTTGCGTCGTCTGGCCCGGCCACGAGATGGGCCTCCCCGGCGAAGTCGGACTGATCTTTCGGCCGACGGCAACCGACCAGATTCTGTCGGTGGCCAAGACCGGATTCGGCTCCTCCCAGTTCGCTGGCCGCGAAGAAGCGTCGGGCGGCGTGCCGCTGACACTGGAAAGCTTTGAAGACACCTTCAATGTCGCGCCGAACGACTACAACGAGTGGCGCGTCTGGGGTGCCGAGATCGCCGGCATTTTCGTAGTGTCGCCTAACGTGGTCTGCGCGAAGGCAAGGCAGCCGCTTACGCCTCGCCGGCGTCTTCGACTCGATCAATCGGTGGCGCCATTTTCGGCAAACCCTCGCCGCTGGCTCTTACCGACAACCGCATATCGGCCGATTCAGAAGCTCGGCAGGCCCCCCCTTGCTGGTGCCTTGCTACGATTTTTTCTACTTCTAACAGGTATCTGTTTTAACACTATAAAATAGGCCTATAATTCGCGAATGAAAATCTCGGTGAAGCTATTCACGCGCGCTTTGCCGCCATCGGCGGCGTGGGGTTGGACCTTCCCGAGCGCGGGCCGATCCGCAAACCGCCGTAAATCTCATGAGCGACGCCATCATCTTGCTCGACACCAACGTCGTCTCCGAGCTGATGCGGCCTAAGCCCGCGCAGACGGTCTTAGACTGGTTCGCCGCGCAGGATTCGACCAAGCTGCCTTTCAGCGCGGAGCGCACCCGAGTTGTGCCGCCCGCCGCTATCGACATCGTCATCCGTCCTGCTCTTCGATAGCGCCGCAACCAAAGCTTACGCAGCCATTCCCGCAAGCCGTCGCCGTCAGTCGGCTGGCCAGCCGACTCTGTAACATTTCCCCAAAATATAAACAGCCGATGCGTCGTGCCGACGCCGCCTGACCGACCGGACCAGGACCCGCAGGAGGCATTCGCGATATCCGAACCTATCGTTTTCTCGCCTCGGGAAGGCCGGCGCGCTCCATATCGAGGAGCGCTCGCTTTCGGTTGACGCCCCACCGGTAACCGCCGAGGCCGCCGTCCCCACGAAGCACACGGTGGCACGGCGCCAGTACCGCCAAGCGATTGGCCGCGCAGGCCGACGCCGCGGCGCGATGCGCTTTCGGCTTGCCTATTCCTGCCGCCACATCGGCGTAGCTGACGACATTCCCTTCCGGAATGCAGATCAGAAATCGCCAGACGAGCAGCTGGAAGGCCGTTCCCCGAAGATCGAGTGGCAGCTCGGGGCGCGGTCCACGACTCGAAAGATGCGCGTCGAGCGCGTCGATCCACCGGCTCAACCGTTCGCCATCGGCCTCGATCGACTTTTGCAGCCGCGCTTTTGGGAACTCGGCGGCCAAGGCGTCCAAAAGCGCCGCTTCGCTTTCGCCGAACATGACGAAGCAGACGCCGCGATCGGTGGCGGCCATCATGAGCTGGCCGAGCGCGCAATGCCGGCACGCGTAGCTGATCGTCTCGCCGGCGCCGCCTGCTCGATAAGCCGATGGCGCCATGCCGATATTGCGCCGCCCTTCGCCGTAGACCCGGCTCGGCGAGCCATAGCCGGCCTCGTAAATGGCGCCCGTTACGCCGTCGCCGTCTCGTAGAAGCTCCTTGAAACGTCTCGCTCTCAGACCATCCTGATATGCTTTGGGCGAGACGCCGAACACCGCTTTGAAGAGCTTTTGCATATGGGTCGGGGATAAGCCGACCGCGGCTGCGAGTCGGGAGAGCGGTAAGGCTTCCTCCGCGCGCTTTTCAATGAGGCGGGCGATTTCCTGCGCCTTCTCGACATCGAAAGGTCGTTCCTCGGGCCTGCAACGTTTGCACGCGCGATAGCCCGCCGCCTGCGCTTCTGGAACATCCGCGAAGAAACGGAGATTTTCCGGTTTCGCGGCGCGCGATGGGCATGATGGGCGGCAGAATATTCGCGTGGTTTCGACGCCATAGAGGAACCGGCCCTCATAGGCCCTGTCGCGCATCGCCACGGCCCGAAGCATCTCTTCAGCATGGAGAGCTGGTCGATCCATTTTCATTTTTGTCCGAACTGTCCTCGCCGCAAACATAGCTCGAAGGATGAGGATCGCCGCTCCGCTTCCTGCCGCCAAATCCGTCCGGCCGCCTAAACGAGACGACGACCGCGATTTGACCACAAGTTCCGGAGTGCGCATTCCGGTCGGACGCCTAAGCTCGCGAGCGAACCGACACGCTCACGAGAGACCGCAACACATGAGCAAAGCTCTGGACCGCGCTTACCGCGCCGCGACCGCGTGGATCGATGGCCTCGACGAGCGGCCGACAGCGGCGCGCGCGACGCTCGACGACCTCGCCGCGATCTTCGGCGGACCGCTGCCGGAGCTCGGAACACGTTCGGAAGAGGTCGTCGAATGGTTGACGCGTCATGCCGGCGACGGAATGCTCGGCAGCGCCGGCGGCCGCTTTTTCGCTTGGGTCATCGGGGGCGGCGTGGAGTCCGCGCTGGCCGCGGATTGGTTGGTCTCGACATGGGACCAGAATGCGGCGCTCTACGCCTGCAGCCCGGCCGCCTCGGTCATCGAGGACGTAGCCGGCGCATGGATCAAGGAATTACTGGATCTGCCGGGCGAATCCTCCTTCGCCTTCACGACCGGTTGTCAGCTCGCGCATACGACCTGCCTCGCCGCTGCGCGCCATGCGCTGCTGAAGCGCGCCGAATGGGACGTGGAGCAGGACGGACTCTTCGGCGCACCTCGTTTGACCATTCTGGCGAGTGAGGAAAGACATGGCTCGATCGATCGCGCGGCGCGCTTTCTCGGCTTCGGCCGCCGGGCGATCCAGCCGCTCGCGACCGACGATTCGGGAAGGATCGCGCCGACGGCGTTGGAACAGGCGATATCGCGCTCGACCGGTCCGGCGATCCTCGTCTTGAATGCGGCCGACCTCAACATCGGCGCCTGCGATCGATTCGCCGAGCTCATTCCGATGGCGCATTCGGCGGGGCTCTGGGTCCATATCGACGGAGCCTTCGGGCTATTTGCACGCGCGAGCCGCGCGCATCGCCATCGCTTGTCGGGCGTGGAGCTGGCCGATAGCTGGGCGACCGACGGCCACAAATGGCTCAATGTCCCTTTCGACTGCGGGATCGCGATCGTCAGAGATCGCGCGGCCCATCGCGCCACGATGACGACCAGCGCCGCCTATATCGCGGCGCAATCGGACGCACGCGATCAGATCGACTGGAATCCCGAATGGTCACGGCGCGCACGCGGCGTCCCCGTCTATGCGGCGCTGAAGGAATTGGGACGCGAGGGGGTCGAAGCCCTGATCGATCGCTGCTGCGCGCATTGCGAGGCGCTGGTGGACGGGCTCGGCGCCCTCGCCGGAGTGGAGGTGCTGTCTCCGGCGAGCTTGAACCAGGGCCTCGTGCGCTTCAACCGCATTGGCGACACGCCCGAAGAGAACGACGCCTTCACGGACGAAATCATCGAAAAAATCAACGCCATAGGCGAAGCCTTCTTTTCCGGCACGACATGGCGCGGTCGCCGCGCCATGCGCGTCAGCGTCGTGAACTGGCGCACGAGCGAGAGCGATGTGGACCGCGCAGTGGCCACCGCCCGCGCCGCGCTCGCCCAATCGCACGCGGGCTCTTCTTTGCACATCGATGGCTAGCGCGCTCGTGTTGGAGGAACCGAAGCGCGTAGCGCGGGAGCCATCATACGCAAGTGAGATTCTGGGGCTGCGGGAACGGCAAAGCGCCTCGCCTTCGAGCATGGGGAGCGCCGACTCGAGACGGATTGCTTTTGCATTCCGTCGACTGTTTGCCCACGCCGTGGTGCGTCGCCTGGAAAAAGGAGAGACGCCTGACGGAGGCCCGCTCGGGCAGATCATTCACCCCGGAAGGCCCGATCCTCGCCGGCTTCTAAACGGCTTCTAAAAATAAATCTCGTTGGCTGCTCGACCCTTCCAAAGGCTCACAAGATATTGATTTTATTGGTGCCGGTTGCAGGATTCGAACCCGCGACCTACTGATTACAAATCAGTTGCTCTACCAGCTGAGCTAAACCGGCCCCTGCGGCCGCGAGCGGTCTCGCGCTCGCGGCTGTCTCGCGCTCGGCTTCTATACGCGCCCGCGAGGCGTCGGAAAAGGCCCGGATTTCCGCGTTCGTCCGGACTTGCCCTGATCGCGCCTCCCACAGCTTTCGCCGCCGCGCCCCCGCGCGCAGAGTGGCGGCGCTGAGGACTTTTCACAACGCCTTTTCGCAAAAGGGAATTTCCATGCGCCGGCAGCATGCGCCGTCGGCGGCGGCCGGCGCGCGTCTCGAGGCCGCGCCATGACCGCCGCGCAGAGCGTCATCTTCGTCAATCGGTTCTTCGCGCCCGACCAGTCCGCGACCAGCCGCATGCTCTCCGATCTCGCCTTTCATCTCGCCGGCCGCGGCATGAATGTGAGCGTCGTCGCCAGCCGCGGGCTCTATGACGATCCCGACGCGCGGCTCGCGCCCGTCGAGACCATTCGCGGCGTCGCCGTGCATCGGACCTGCGCGCCGCGCTTCGGCCGGCACTCGCTTCCCGGCCGCGCCTTCGATTGCCTCGCAATGTATCGCAGCTTCGCCGCCGCCGTGGCGCGCCTCGCGCGGCCGGGCGATCATGTCGTCGTCAAGACCGATCCGCCCATGCTCTCCGCCGCCCTGGCCCCGGTCGCGCGCGCGCGCGGCGCCCGCCTCGTCAATTGGCTGCAGGACCTTTATCCGGAGGTGGCGCTCGGCCTCGGCATGCGCGCGCTCTCGCCTGCCGCGCCGCTGCTGCGCGCCGCGCGCGACCACAGCCTCGCCTGCGCCGTGCGCAATGTCGCCATCGGCGAGCGCATGGGCGCGCGGCTGCGCGCCCTCGGCCTCGCCGAGGAGCGCATAGAGATCATTCCCAACTGGTGCGACGACGAGGCCATCACCCCGCGGGCGCGGCGCGACAATCCGCTGCGCCGCGCCTGGGGCCTCGCCGACACGTTCGTCGTCGGCTATTCCGGCAATCTCGGCCGCGCCCATGATTATCTCACCGTGCTCGACGCCGCCGAGCGGCTGCGCGGCGAGGCCGATCTCCTGTTCCTGCTCATCGGCGGCGGCCGTCTCGCCCGCGATCTCGAGGCCGAGGTCGCGGCGCGAGGGCTCGGGGCGATGTTCATGTTCCGCCCCTATCAGGACGAGGCGCTGCTGCCGATGTCGCTGGCGCTGCCGGACATTCACTGGATTTCGCTGCGCCCCGCCATGGAGGGGCTGATCGTGCCGAGCAAATTCTACGGCGTCGCCGCGGCCGGACGCGGCGTCATCGCGATCGGCGATCCGCAGGGCGAGCTCGCCTCGCTGATCGCCGAGAACGATTGCGGCGCCGTCGTCGCAGAAGGCGACGACCGCCGGCTCGCCGAGGCCATCCTCGAGTACAAGCGCGACGCCGCCAGAGCAGAGCGCATCGGCGCGAACGCCAGAAAGCTTCTCGATTCCCGTCTCGCGCGCCGATATGCGCTCGATCGATGGGAACTGCTGATCCAGGATACGTAAGTCACAGACAATGCATTTGCAGAGAAGCGATCATGTCGCGATCGGCGAGAGGTTTTCGATGAGAGAAGAACGGATCTGGGTCGCCGGGCATCGCGGCATGGTCGGCTCCGCGCTGACGCGCCTCCTGCGCGCGCAGGGACGCAATGTCATCACCGTGGATCGCTCCATTCTCGATTTGCGCAGCCAGCCGGAGGTCGAGTTCTGGCTGCGCGCCAGCCAGCCGACGGCGATCCTGTTCGCGGCCGCCAAGGTCGGCGGCATTCTCGCCAACAGCCGTTATCCGGCCGATTTCATTTATGACAATCTGACGATCCAGAGCAATGTGATCCATGGCGCGCACAAGGCCGGCGTCGAGCGCCTCGTGTTTCTCGGCTCCTCCTGCATCTATCCCAAATTCGCCGAGCAGCCGATCCGCGAGGACTCGCTGCTCACCGGCGCGCTGGAGCCGACCAATGAATGGTATGCGATCGCCAAGATCGCCGGCATCATGACCTGCCAGGCCTATCGGCGCCAGCACGGTCGCCGCTATATTTCCGTGATGCCCTGCAATCTCTATGGGCCCAACGATAATTTCGATCTCGAGACCAGCCATGTGCTGCCGGCGCTGATGCGCAAGCTGCACGAGGCGAAGCTGTCGCGCGCCCGCGAGGTGGTGGTGTGGGGCACGGGGACGCCGCTGCGGGAGTTCCTGCATGTCGACGATCTCGCGCGCGGCGTCGTCCATTGCCTCGACCATTACGACGACTATCCGCACATCAATTGCGGCGCCGGCTCCGAGGTGGCGATCCGCGAGATCGCCGAGACCATGGCGCGGGTCGTCGGCTTCGACGGCCGCCTCGTCTTCGACACCACGAAGCCGGACGGCACGCCGCGCAAGATAATGGATTCGAGCCGCATCCGCGCGCTCGGCTGGGCGCCGGAGATCTCGCTCGAGAACGGGCTCGCCGCGACCTATCGCTGGTATCTGGAGACGATCGCCGCGGCGACGCAGGGCGAGCGGGAGACGGTCGACGCCGCCTGAGGCCGACCTATCGGACGACGGCGGGCGCGGCGAGGGAGGCGACCTGCTCCCAGAGATCGTCGAAATGCGAGATCACCCGGTCGGGACGAAAATCCGCCACCGGCGTCTGCGTATAGCCGAAATCGACGGCGACGACCGGCACGCCGGCGGCTTTCGCCGTGTCGATATCGGTCTGAGAATCCCCGACCATCACGGCGCGCGCGGAGTCGCCGCCGGCGCGGAGAATGGTCTCGGTCAGCGCGCGCGGATCGGGCTTGTGGAAGGGGAAGCTGTCGCGGCCGCAGATCGCCGAAAATCGCTGCGCGACGCCGAGCCGCTCGAGCAGCAGAATCGACAACTCCTCCGGCTTGTTGGTGCAGACGGCGAGGCGCCAGCCGGCGCAGGCGAAACGCTCGAGCGCCGCCTCGACGCCCGGAAAGAGCCGCGTCTCCAGCGCGATCCGCTCGCGATAGAGCGCGAGGAACAGGTGGAACAGCAACTCGAGCCGCTCGGGCGCGAGCTCGGCGCCATTCGCCGCATAGCCGCGCTGGATCAGCGCGCGGGCGCCGGCGCCGACCAGCGCGCGCGCCGCCGTGGCGGGGAGCGGCGGATGGCCGTCCTGCCGCAGCAGGACGCCGAGCGTACCGATGAGGTCGCCGGCCGTGTCGGCCAGCGTGCCGTCGAGATCGAACACCAGGATCGGCGCGCCGTTCATGAGCCCCTCGGTCCAGTTTTTTCGTTCGAGCGCTTTCCGTTCGATCGGAAATCGCTCCAATGCCGCCGGCGCCTCGCGAATGACGCATCGGCGTGTAGACTGCGGCAGGTGATTCGCCGGTGGAGTTTAACCTTGCGCCAGACCTTTCGTCTCCCCATCCTCGGCCTCGTCTGTCTCGCCGCGCCCGGCGTCGCGCAGGCCGGCAATTACGAGTTTTTGGCCGCGCCGCAGACCGATCTCAACCGTGTGTTCCGGCTCGACCGGGCCAGCGGCGAGGTCGGCGCCTGCCAATATGGGCTAAAGGAAAACGCCGCGGTCGGCGTGACGCTCTGCTATCCGCCGGGCGAGGGGGCGAAGGCCGGTCCCTTCAGCGAATATGCGCTGATCGCCTCGCGCCACACCGGCGAGGGCGGCGTGTTCCGCGTGGATCTGCGCAGCGGGCTGATGTCCATCTGCTTCGTGCTCAATGAGAGCTCGGTGGTGTGCACGCCGCCGGCGAAGTGAGGCGAACGCTCACATTCGAGCCGAGTCGCCGGCGTCGAGATCTTGAGCGGCCGCATAGTGCTCGACGACCGGAAACGGATCGTAGAAATGGTGGAGCAAGGCCTTCCACTCGGCGTATCGATCCGATTGCCGAAAACCGATCATGTGATCCTCGAGCCGCTCCCAGGCGACGAGAAGCAGATAGCGTGACGGCGTTTCGAAACATCTGCGGATCTCGATCGAGACGAAGCCGGGCGTCGCTGCGATGAGGGGACGGGCCGCGCTGATCGCGCGCTCGAACGCGGCCTCCTGTCCCGGCCTCACATCGAGCCGCGCCACTTCCAGAACCGGGCCGACCGATTGTTCGACGATCATGCTGAAATCCCTCTCGTCATCTGAAATCCCCGAAGAGCGAGCCTGAAGGCTCGCGGTCCAAGCCCGGCCCTCTGGATCACGAGCCTTCAGGCTCGCTCTTCGAAACATCTTCGTTTCGGCCGACACAATTCCTAACGCGTCAAGCCGGCAATCGCCCGGCGGATGGCGGCCAGCGACTGGCCGGCGACCATTCCTTTCCAGAAATCCGTCTCCTTGTAGAAGGCCGCCCGCATCCGATCCTCGATCCGTCTCCCCTCGTCGGACCGCGGATCGCCATGGGCATGCAGCCAGGCGTCGGCGCGCAGGGCCTGCAGAACCTCGAAAAGCGGCGCCGTGCCGACCTCGAAGGCGACGCCGGTGAATTCGGCGCCGGGAAGAAGCTGCGCGGAGCCGACCAGATTGTCGCCCATCACATCCTCCGACGCCGATTGCGCCGCATCCGTCGCCTCGGCGCCCTTGGTCGAGGTGACGGCGGCGCCATACCAGCTGGCGGCGCGGGCGAATTCCGCGCTGCCGGGAGGCGCGCAGAGAATGAGTTCGGCATAGCCCTCCGGCCCGAGGCCGGTGTGATAATCGATGACGGCGACGCGGCGGGCCGCGGCGAGATATTTTGCGAGGATGGCCGCCTGCGTGCGCCGCGACCAGCTCGGCCCCGTTCCGCCATAGAACAGGCCGAGCGGATGCGTGTATTGACCGATGCTGACAGCCTTTTGAAAGGCGCGCTCTCCCTTGGCCGCTCGCCACGCCAGCAGTCGCTCGGTCGTGGCTTGCTGCGTCTCCGGCGTCCACAGCGACGGGCAGAGATCCTCGGCGAGTTCCGAATAGCCCGGATTGGACGCAGGCGGCGTAGCGAAATCGACCCAATTGCGATTGAGATCGATATTGTCCTCGTTGACGCGCCGCGTCCAGGCGAAGCCCCAGGGGTTGATGGCGTGGATGAGCAGGACGCCGACGCCCGGCGTTTCGCCGCGCCGCAGAAAGTCGATCTGCGCGCCGGAGCCGCAATAGCCCTCCACCCCATGTGTGCCGGACATCAGCACCAGCGCGCGATCGGCGTCCGGAGGGCCGAGCCAAGCGACATCCGTGGTCAAGACCTCGCCCTCGGGCCCTCGACCCGGATGCTCGAACACATCGAGCGCGGCGCCGGCCGCCTCGGCGGCGGCTCGAAATTTGTGGCGCGCTTCGTCATAGGATCGGCTGAAACAATCGGCTGTGCTGCTCATCATCGGCTCCGGCTTCGCAGCGAGGGGTTCGTCGAAAGCTAAAATGAGGCGGACGCGCGCGAATGCGAGTGTCATGTTTCTTCATTGGGCCGTCTTCGCGAGCGCAGCGACGAAGCCGGCCTGCGCCGCCATTGATTTACGCCGCCGAACCGACTATCGCCCTTGCGCCGCCACGCATCAGGAGAGCCGCCATGCCGGTCGACGCCGCCGATGACATGAAGAAGCGCGCGGCCGCCGCGGCGCTGGCCGCGGTCGCGCCCGGCATGCGGCTCGGGCTCGGCACCGGCTCCACCGCCGCCCATTTCGTCGCTTTGCTCGGCGAGCGCGTGCGCGAGGGGCTCGACATCCTTTGCGTGCCCACCTCCGAGCGCACGCGGGCGCAGGCGGAGGCGCTGGCCATTCCGCTGGCGACGCTCGACGAGGCGCCGGAGCTGGATTTGACGGTCGACGGCGCCGACGAGTTCGATTCCTCCTTGCGCCTCGTCAAGGGCGGCGGCGGCGCGCTACTGCGGGAAAAAATCGTCGCCGCGGCGTCGCGCCGCTTCATCGTCGTCGCCGATGCGACGAAGCGGGTCGAAACGCTCGGCGCCTTTCCGCTGCCGGTGGAGATCGACGCTTTCGGCGCCCGCGCCACGCGCGGCCATGTCGAGCGCGCCGCCGCCGCGCTCGGCCTTTCTGGCGAGGTCCGGCTGCGATCGCGGCCCGACGGCCATGTTTTCGTCACCGACGGCGGGCATCTCGTGCTCGACTGCGCTTTCGGCGCGATCCCCGCCCCCGAGGCCCTGGCCGACCGGCTCGCAGCCATTCCCGGCGTCGTCGAGCATGGGCTGTTTCTCGGGCTCGCGACGGCGGTGGTCGTCGCCGGCCCGGGCGGCGTGGAGAGTCTCGGCCGGCTCGATTGACGCCGGCAGGCGTTTTTTCTTCTTCGGCATGGAGACGTCATAGGTGTTCTTGCGCGCGGCTTTTCTTTTCCTTCTCGCGACTCCTCTGGCTCACGGCGCCGAGAAGCGCCCGCCCGCATCGCCCGCCGCCGCGGTCGCGCCGCCCGTCTCCTCCTCCGCCGCGCCGCTCGCAGCGACCCCGGCGCAGATCGCGCTCGCCCGCGCCGTCATCCTCGATTCCGGCATCTCCTCCTCTTTCCAGCTGATCATTCCGCAATATCTCGAGCAGATCGCGCTCTCGGTCACACGCACGCGGCCGGAGCTCGTCGCCGACCTCAATCTGGTGCTCGCCGAGATCCGGCCGGATTTCGACAAGAAGGTCGACGAGATGATCGACAGCGCCGCGCATCTCTACGCGCAGCGGCTGACGCAAAAGGAGCTCGAGGACGTCTCCGCCTTCTTCAAGAGCCCGTCGGGGCGCAAATATGTGGGCTCGCAGCCCTTTTTGATGAACGACATGTTCGTCGCCATGCAGGCGTGGTCGCAGAAGATTTCCGTCGACATGATGGCGCGCGTGCGCGAAGAGATGCGCAAGAAGGGCCACGAGCTCTAGGCGTCCGGGCCGGGTCGAGCGAGCCTGGAGGCTCGCGGTCCAGTGAGCGCCGGCGGGCCCGAGATCGGGGTTCGACATGACGGAATATGATTTTGATCTCGTCGTTCTGGGCGCAGGCTCGGGCGGCGTGCGCGCGGCGCGCATCGCCGCCGGCCATGGCGCCAAGGTCGCCGTCGCCGAGGAGTTCCGCATCGGCGGCACTTGCGTGATCCGCGGCTGCGTGCCGAAGAAGCTCTATGTGATGGCGAGCCGCTTCCACGACGACTTCGCCGATGCCGCGGGCTTCGGCTGGACGGTCGGCGAGACGCGCTTCGACTGGAGGACGCTCGTTTCCGCCAAGGAGGCGGAGATCACCCGCCTCTCCGGCCTCTATGCGCAAAATCTCGACAAATCCGGCGTCGAGATCATTCGCCAGCGCGGCGTCGTCGCCGGGCCGAATGCGGTCGCCTTCGCCGACGGCCGCCGGGTCACGACGCGCTATATTCTCGTCGCCACCGGCGGCGCGCCCACCGTGCATCCGCAAATACCGGGGATCGAGCATGCGATCTCCTCCAATGAGATCTTCGATCTCGCCGAGTTTCCGCGGCGCCTGCTGGTGATCGGCGGCGGCTATATCGGCGTCGAATTCGCGAGCGTGTTCGTGCGACTCGGCGCGCAGACGCATCTTGCGATGCGCTCCGATCTGCCGCTGCGCGGCTTCGACGAGGATTTGCGCCGGCTGCTGCGCGACGGGCTCGTCGCGGCCGGGGTCGAATTGCACGCCGGCGCGCTGCCGACGCGCATCGAGAAGCGGGCGGACTGCCTCGCCGTCGCCATGGATGACGGCAAGACTCTCGAGGTCGACGCCGTGCTGGTCGCGACCGGCCGCGCGCCATTGACGCAGGGGCTCGGCCTCGAAGCGGCGGGCGTCGCGCTGAAGGAGAATGGCGCGATCGTGGTCGACGCTTATTCGCGCAGCAGCGTTCCCTCCATTTATGCGGTCGGCGACGTCACCGATCGGCTCAATCTGACGCCGGTGGCGATTCGCGAGGGGCACGCCTTCGCCGATACGGCATTCGGCGGGCTCGATGTCGCGGTCGATCATGCGCTGGTGCCGACCGCCGTGTTCACGACGCCGGAGATCGGCACGGTCGGCCTCACCGAGGCGGAGGCGGGCGCGCAGACGAAGCGCCTCCTCGT
Organism: Methylosinus trichosporium OB3b; assembly: GCF_002752655.1. Taxonomy (NCBI): domain Bacteria; kingdom Pseudomonadati; phylum Pseudomonadota; class Alphaproteobacteria; order Hyphomicrobiales; family Methylocystaceae; genus Methylosinus; species Methylosinus trichosporium. The sequence goes on from NZ_CP023737.1 coordinate 2,997,703, forward strand.
CTATGAGACGAGCTTCCGCCCAATGCGCGCGACCCTGTCGAAGAGCGCGGAAAAAGTGTTCATGAAGATCTTGGTCGACGGCGAGAGCGACCGGGTTCTGGGCGTGCATATTCTCGGGCCCGAGGCCGGCGAGATGGCGCAATTGCTGGCGATCGCATTGCGCCTTGGCGCGCGCAAGAGCGACTTCGATCAGACCATGGCGCTGCATCCTTCGCTCGCCGAGGAGCTGGTGACGATGCGCACGCCCTCGCGCATCGTCGAGCGGTAGGCGCAAAGGAGCGCGCAGCGACGATTGGGACGGCGTCATTGCGAGGAGTGAAGCGACGAAGCAATAGAGGGGCCGCCCCGCGGCTCTCGATTGCTTCGCTTCGCTCGCAAAGACGGCCCCAGCATCGCTGCGCTGGCCTCGAGATCGAGGCTCGCCCTACGCCCGCGTCGCCGCGATCCATTCGCGCGTCCGCCCCTCCGGGTCCTGCGCGCGCAAAATATCGGTGACGACGCAGGCGCTGTCTGCGCCCGCGGCGAGCGCCGCACGGGCGCGCTCCGGCGTCAGTCCGCCGATGGCGACGAGCGGAACGGCGCCGATGCGGCGCTTCCATTCGCCGATGCGCTCCAGCCCCTGCGGCGCGAAGGCCATTTGCTTCAGCAGCGTCGGATAGATCGGCCCGAGCGCGACATAATCGGGCGCGAGCGACAATGCGCGCTCGAGCTCGGCGTCGTCATGCGTGCTGACGCCGAGCCTGACGCCATGGGCGCGCAGCGCGTCGATGTCTGCGGCGTCGAGATCGCTCTGGCCGAGATGGACGTAGTCGCAGGAAAGATCGATGGCGAGGCGCCAATGATCATTGACGACGAGCTGTGCGCCATGCGCCGCGCAGAGATCGCGCGCCCGCGCGATTTGCGCGCGCAGCTCGCTCTCCTCGCGGTCCTTCACGCGCAATTGCACGAGGCGGACGCCTTGCGGCAGCAGGCGCTCCAGCCAGGAGGCGTCGTCGACGATGAGATAGAACGGATCGAGCGTCACTTGCGCCCCTCGTCGAAAGCGCGGCCGAGCACCGGCGTCGACGGCTCGGCCATGTCGCGCGGCGTCATCAGCCCGGCGACATGCGCCGCGCGGCCGGCGTCGATGGCCAGCGCGAAAGCGCGCGCCATTTCCACCGGATCGCGCGCGCGCGAAACAGCGGTGTTGAGCAGCGCCGCGTCGAAGCCGAGCTCCATCACCGCGGCAGCCTGCGACGGCGCGCCGAGGCCGGCGTCGACGATCAGCGGCACATCGGGGAAATGGGCGCGCAAGGCGCGTAAGCCGAAGAGGTTATTGATGCCGCGGCCCGAGCCGATCGGCGCCGCCCAGGGCATCAGCACGCGGCAGCCGGCGTCGAGCAGCCGCTCGGCGACGACGAGATCCTCGGTCGTGTAGGGAAAGACGGAAAAGCCATCGTCGGCGAGCGCGCGCGCCGCGTCGACGAGCCCGAACACATCGGGCTGCAGCGTGTCCTCCTCGCCGATGACCTCGAGCTTGATCCAATCGGTGGCGAATAATTCGCGCGCCATTTGCGCGGTGGCGATGGCCTCTTTCGCCGTGCGGCAGCCGGCGGTGTTGGGCAGAACGCGCACGCCGAGCTCGCGAATGAGCGACCAGAAGCTCTCGCCGGCGCGCGAGGCGCCGGCCTCGCGCCGCAACGACACGGTGACGATCTCGGCGCCCGCGGCGCGGATCGCCTCGGCGAGAATGGCGGGCGAGGGATAGCGCGCCGTGCCGAGCAGGAAGCGCGAGGCCACGGGGATGTCGTAGAGGAGGAGAGACGCCGTTTCATTGGTCAAGGAGCAGCAGCTTTCCGCTGGGTGATGAGGAAGCGAAGAGCGAGCCTGAAGGCTCGCGGTCCGCGCGCGTCACTGGACCGCGAGCCTTCAGGCTCGCTCTCATGAATAGAATGGGTGACGTTATTCGGTTCGGTCTCGCCTCACCCACCCTGCCGCGGCGTGACGATCTCCACCATGTCCTCCTCCACCAGCAGCGTCTCGCCGCGGTCCTTGTTGCGCACGAAGTTCTGATTGACGGCCGTCGCGACGGTCTTGTCGCCATAGCCCAGCTCATCGAGCAGCTTCTCGAGCGTCGGCGCTTCGATCTCGATCGACTCTCCGTTCACCCTGATCCGCATGCATCACCTCCGGATAAATATGGCCGTTGAAAATAAATTGGGCGGCGCGGCGGGCCAGCGCCGGCGCGAGCAGAAAGCCGTGACGATAGAGACCATTTATATAGAGGATTTTGCCGCGTTGCGAAATGCGCGGCAGATTATCGGGAAAAGCCGGCCGCACATCCGAGCCGGTCTCGACGATTTCGGCCTCGGCGAAGGCGGGGTGAATGGCGAAAGCGGAATTGATCAGCTCCACGAGCGAGCGCGCGGTGACGCGCGAGCGCTCCTCATTCTCGATCATGGTCGCGCCGACCATATAGAGGCCGGAGCCGCGCGGCACGATATAGACCGGATGACGCGGATGCAGCAGCCGCACCGGCCGCGACAATTCGATCTCCTCGCTGCGCAGCATCAGCATCTCGCCCTTGACGCCGCGCAGATCCTCGAGCGCGTCGCGCGCGGCAAAGCCGCGACAATCCACGGTCCAATCGGCGCGTGGCGCCTCGGCCGTCGCCGGCGCGCAAAAGCGCAGCGTCACATTCTCCATGGCTGACAGGCGCTCATGCAGCGCGCGCATGGCGGCGCGCGGCGAAAGATGCGCCTCCTGCGCAAAATAGAGCGCCTGCGAGAAGCGGTCGGCGAGCGCCGGCTCCAGCGCCGCCAACCGTTCGCGGCCCAGCCGCTCGCAATGCGCGGCGCGCGGGGCGAGATCGGCGAGCTCGCCGCGGTCGCGCTCATGGGCGACGAGCAGGGTCCCGGCGACCGTCGCGACCGGAATGTCTTGCGTCCAGAAAGCGAGGGCCTCTTCGCCGAGCTTCGCCACCAGCGGCTCGGTCTCGATCGCCTCGCACCAGGGGGCGATCATGCCGCCGGCGTGAAAAGAGCAGCCGAGCCCCGGCGCGGCCGCGGCCTCGACGATCTCGACCGCGGCGCTGCGGGCGAGGCCGGCGCGGGCGATCTCGAAGGCGGCGCAAAGGCCGGCGACGCCGGCGCCGATCACACGGATCAGCATGGCGCGCGCGAGCCCTTCGGCTCGAAAATCGGGTGCATGCGACCTCCCTACGCCAGCGCGAACTGGATCAGGTTCGAAGGGTCGCCGAGCCGCTGTCGCTCATCGGCCTCTCAGCCTCCTGCGGCCGCCGGAGCGGCCGGGCGAGGCTCCCCCGGGCGAGGAGAGGGTCGCGCAATGGGGGGCGGGCGTCAAGCGGGGCGGGTGAGTTGAAAATCAGTGTTGGTGCGGCTTTCTGGTGTGAACCATCACCCGCTTGTGGCATTCTTTCCCCATGCCCACCCCGCGCCCGACCGACCCGATCCTCGCGCGCTTTCGCACCGCGCTTGCCGAGACCTATGGCGACCGGCTGGCGCGCGCTGTCTTGTACGGCTCCCGTGCGCGGGGCGAAGCGCAACCGGATTCCGATTACGACATTGCCGTGTTCTTGCGCGACATGCCCGACCGCTTCGTGGAGATGAACCGGCTCGCCGATCTCGGCACGGCGATTCTCTACGAAACCGGCGGAGTCATTCACGCCTTGCCTTATCCGGCCACGACCTACGACGACGTGCGCATGCCTTTGATGCATGAAATCCGCGCGGAAGGGCTCGATTTATGAAGCCCCAGACCGGCGCCTTTCTCGAAAAAGCGAATGAGCTTCTGCGACAGGCCGAGACGATGCTGGGCGTCAGCTTGAACGAAGCCGCTGGGCGCACCGCCTATCTCGCCGGCTTCCATGCCGCGCAAGCACTGATCTTCGAGAGGCACGACCGTGTTTTCAAGAAGCATTCGAGCGTTCAGGGCGAATTCGCGCGTTTGGTGAAAGACGATCCGCGCTTCGACCTCGACCTCCGCGCCTTTCTCGGGCGCGCCTACAATCTGAAAGCTATTGCCGATTACGAGACCGGCGCGGGCTCGCATATCTCCAACGAACATGCCGCCGAAGCTGTTGCAGACGCCGTGAGGTTTGTCGGGATGCTGTCAGTTTTCGTTTCTGAAAGCGGGTGAGGCAGGTGCTGCGTGACTTCCGGCTCTGCGAGGGTTGCAAGGGGCGGACACGACGACGCCGCAGCTGATTGATGTTGACGGAAGTCCGCGGACTTGCTGAATTCGAGCGCAAGCTGCTCCGCTCCCGCACCGGCCGAGGGACGCTCCCGCGCCAGGGAGCGTGACGTCCACATGGGGAGGCCCGTTTGCCCTCGCCTTTCCGGTAGGCGACGCAAGCCGACCTCGCGTGATGGTTGAATGCGAGCAGGAGAAGGATTTCGAGGCTATCCGCGTGAAACTGTAGTCCACAAGTCTATGAGGCGTTGTGATGGTAATGCCAAGCACAATAAACATCAGATATATGTTTATTGACGGAGAATGCCTAAATCGTATCGTTAGTAAAATAGGCGATACGTACTTTTCTGGCGCAAGGCCGCCTCTTGATTGGCGGCGTTTGGGCGACTCTTGTCGTAAGATTTTTTATTACGATGCCATTCCCGTTCCAAAAGCCGGAGAGGACGAGGCAATATTTAACGCGCGAGCGGTACCAAAGAATTCGGAATTATCTGAAATTGACAGGCAACCAAGATATCACGTTCGTACTGGTGAAGCTCGACATCGCCGCAAGCGAGGTAATGAGCAAAAGATGGTGGATGTTCAGCTCGCGGTTGACGCTCTTTCGATGGCAAGCCGCGGGCTATTTACATCGTGTACGCTCATAACTGGAGACCTCGATTTCAAGCCGTTAGTTAGCGCTCTTGTCGATATGGGAGTGGATGTTACTCTCTTATTTCCTGATGACGAGACCAATGATGACTTGAAGGCTGCTGCTGACCAATCTGATGCTCTCACCATTGCTACTTTGCAGAGCTGGATTAGTGATGCCTTTTTACAAAAACACCAGCTTCCAAATTCGAGGTTCGATTTCGCTGATAATGTCCCGACAAATTTGACCCGACTAGCAGCATGGCCTGATGAAAGATATGGGGACTGTCTGGTCGTAACTGACGCAAACTATTTTAGGTTGATTACGGAACGTTGCCCGCAAAATCCGGGCACGCATCGGCTTGAAATAACCAACTCAAGCGCTACCGTTTTACGTGCGTACGCTAAAGACGTTTTCAACATAGTTGCTCCAGAATGGTAGTTTTGCAAAAGTAAAGCTTTTGCTGGTTTTCCAGACCGAGTCGGCCTCGTGCGACCACAATAACGGATAGCGGAGGACGACGCCGGTCGTGAAGCCGCGGCGGGGCCACCCGCCCCTCCTCATCCGCCCACATAAAGACTTGTTTATATCTTTATTGCATCCCTTCGCCCGTCTTGCTATAGGCGGCGGCAGCACCAGCGCTCGCCGCCCGCGCGAGGCAACGCCAGAAGGGAGCGTCATGACCACGCATTTCAACGATTATGTCGTCGCCGACATCGGCCTCGCCGCATGGGGCCGCAAGGAGCTCGATATCGCCGAGACCGAGATGCCCGGCCTGATGGCGACGCGCGCCGAATATGGCCCGTCGCAGCCGCTGAAGGGCGCGCGCGTCGCCGGCTCTCTGCATATGACCATCCAGACCGCCGTGCTGATCGAGACGCTGAAGGCGCTCGGCGCGGATGTGCGCTGGGCGTCCTGCAATATTTATTCGACGCAGGATCACGCCGCCGCCGCCATCGCTGCCGCCGGCACGCCGGTCTTCGCCATCAAGGGCGAGAGCCTCGAGGATTATTGGGACTACACCCATCGCATCTTCGAATGGGGCGACGGCGGCACGCCCAACATGATTCTCGACGACGGCGGCGACGCGACCCTCCTCATCCACCTCGGCCTGCGCGCCGAGAATGGCGACACCGCCTTCCTCGACAAGGCGACCAATGAGGAGGAGGAAGTCCTCTTCGCCGCGATCAAGAAGCGCCTGAAGGCCAATCCGGGCTTCTACAAGCGCAACGCCGAGGCCATCAAGGGCGTGACCGAGGAGACCACAACCGGCGTGCATCGTCTCTATGTGATGCACAAGGAAGGCAAGCTGCTGTGGCCGGCGATCAACGTCAATGATTCGGTCACCAAGTCGAAGTTCGACAATCTCTACGGCTGCCGCGAATCGCTGGTCGACGGCATCCGCCGCGCCACCGATGTGATGATGGCCGGCAAGGTCGCCTGCATCGCCGGCTATGGCGATGTGGGCAAGGGCTCCGCCGCCTCGCTGCGCAACGCCGGCTGCCGCGTGCTCGTCACCGAGATCGATCCGATCTGCGCGCTGCAGGCGGCGATGGAAGGCTATGAGGTCACGACGATGGAAGACGCCGCGACGCGCGCGGACATCTTCTGCACCGCGACCGGCAATGTCGACGTCATCACCACCGAGCACATGCGCGCCATGAAGGACCGCGCCATCGTCTGCAACATCGGCCATTTCGACAGCGAGATTCAGGTCGCCGGCCTGCGCAATCTCAAATGGCACAATGTGAAGCCGCAGGTCGACGAGGTCGAGTTCGCCGACGGCAAGCGCATCATCCTGCTCGCCGAAGGCCGCCTCGTGAATCTCGGCTGCGCAACCGGCCATCCGTCCTTCGTGATGTCCGCGTCCTTCACCAATCAGACGCTGGCGCAGATCGAGCTGTGGACCAAGCAGGGCGAATATCCGGTGGGCGTCTACACGCTGCCCAAGCATCTCGACGAGAAGGTCGCCTCGCTGCATCTCGCCAAGATCGGCGTGAAGCTGACCAAGATGACGGAGCAGCAGTCCGCCTATCTCAACGTGCCGCAGAACGGCCCGTTCAAGCCGGAGCATTATCGGTATTGACGATGCGGCCCCGCTTCTTTCGGAAGCGGGGCTTTTCGCAGGCAAGTGGACCGCGAGCCTCCAGGCTCGCATCGCCGCGCAACTCGTTCACGCTCGCGCCGCCCTATCCTCGACTCTGCGCGGCGGAGGACCACGGCCAGTCTTCCGGCCGCGACACGAGTCCGGCGACGACCGGATTGTTCTCGATATAGCCGACCGTGCTTTCGAAATCGCGCGCGCTGCGCATATAGCGGTCGAAATAATCTCGCGCCCAGAAAGCTCCCGCATCGCCATCGGCCCGAACGATGCGGCGCGCGGTGAAGATCTTCCAGCTTTTGACGACGTCGCCGAGACGCGTGCCCTCTCGAAACGTCGCCAGCGCATGCACGTGGTTGGGCATGACACACCACGCGTGCAGGTCATACCGCTCGCCGTCGAAGGCGCGTAGCGACGCCGACACGAGATGCGCATTGTCGGGCTGCAGAAGAGGCGCGCCATCGTCAGCGCTGCTGTCGAGCCACTCTTCGAATCGGCGCATCCGTTCCGCATCGTTCGAGCAAGTCGAGACGAATTTGGGCAGAGGGCCAGCCACCCGAAAAACAACATGCTGCGCGCGCTCCGGCGTCTCGAAATGGGGAAGATAGCCGCGACAATGCCATCCCCTCGGCGATCTCCGCGTCGTCATGGCCGCGCGCTCCGATGAACCGGGAATATGAGCCTTTATCCGCAATCAGGCTGATTTGTTCGAGATCTTTGCGAGCCTGGAGGCTCGCGGTCCGTGCCGTCTAGCCGGCCCAGCAGTAGACATCTCGAAACAGACGGCGATCGCGCGAAGATGGGAGAGGCCGACGATTTCCTCGTGCGTCAGAGGATTGCCCTCGATCACCTGCATATGCAGCATCTCGAGGCGACGCTCGCGCGTCTGTTCGATCTTCGTGCTCATGCCAGAGGGATACCATGATCGGCGAGACCGGTATATGAAGCGGGCGCGGCCCTTGCGCCGCGGCGAAATTTTTTCGCCTGGCGACGCCGACGCCAGTTCGGCGAAACCCTTACGTGAGAATGCTCCCGGTCGCGTCGCGCGTTTCCCTTTCCATCAACGCGTCATAGATTGGTGACGATTCGGGAGGGCGCGTCGCTCGGGCGCGCGAACGGCTTGCGGCGTTTGTTTGCGATGAGCCTTTGCAATCGAACGTGGAGACCGGTTCGCATGCACGACAGGACGGCCTTCGGGCCGAAAGCGCAGCCGCCCGCCGAGCGCCGGCGGAGCCGCCGAGCGGGCGCGCTTCGGCGATCGGCGGCCTTGGCGCTGGCCGGCGGAATGCTGCTGGCGCGCCCCGCGCGCGCGCAGGCGCTGGCGGGATTGCTGGCGGCCGGCGACAGCGGCGAGTTCGCCAATCTCGCGCTCAGCCTCGGACTTGTTTTGTTCTCTAGCGTCGTCGCCCTCGCGCATCTGACGGAGCGAAAGCGATGGAGCCGCGGGCAGGCGCGGCTGGCCGCGGAGCTGGAGGCCGCGCGCAGCAAGCTCGACCGCGCCGAGACCTTCTTGGCGAGCGAGCCGCAGCTGCTCGTCTCCTGGGACGGCGCCGCCAGCGAGCCGGATGTGGAGAACAGCCTCGGCGACGCCGCCTTCGCGCGCCGCCCGCTCGCCTTCGGCACCTGGCTGACGATGAAGGACGCGCGCGAGCTCGAGGAGAGGATCGGCTGGCTGCGCCAGAGCGGCGAAGGCTTCCGCCTCGCCGTCGCCAGTCCGCAAGGGAGGCGCTTCGAGGCCGAAGGCCGCGCCGTCGCCGGCCGCGCCGTGCTGCGCATTCGCGAGGTCTCGGGCGATCGGCTGGAGCTGCTGTCGCTGCGCGAGCGCCATGCGCGCTGCGTCGCCGAGGCGGAAGGGCTGCACGCCATGCTGGAGGCGCTGCCGACGCCGGTGTGGATGCGCTCCGCCGACGGTCGCCTCTCCTTCGTCAACGCCGCTTACGCCGCCGCCGTGGAGGCGGAGAGCCCGGCCGACGCGCTGCGCCGTCAGATCGAGCTCATCGACCATCAGGCGCGGGCCGAGGCCACGGTCGCGCGCACGCGCGACGAGGTGTTTCGCGCGCGCGTCACCGCTGTCGTCGCGGGCGAGCGGCACGGGCTCGATGTCGTCGAGGCGCCTTTTCACGGCGCCTCCGCCGCGCTCGCGCTCGACCGCCACGAGATCGACGCCATGCGCTCCGATCTCGAGCAGCAGATGCAGGCGCATGCGCGCACGATGGATCAGCTGCCGATCGCCGTGGCCATTTTCGACCGGCGCAAGCGGCTCGTCTATCGCAACGCCGCCTATGAGCGGCTGTGGCCGCCGCTCGACCGCGCCTTTCTCGATCAGGGCCCGAGCGACAGCCAGATTCTCGACCGTCTGCGCGCCGAGCAGCGGCTGCCGGTGGAGACCGACTACAAGGCCTGGAAATCGCGCCTGCTCGAAGCCTATCGCTCCTCCGAGGAGCATCACGAGCACATTTGGCACATGCCCGACGGGCGCACGCTGCGCGTCGTCGTCAATGTCAATCCGCAGGGCGGCGTCACTTATCTCTATGACGATGTGAGCGAGCGCTATTTCCTCGAGACGCGTTTCCATGCGCTCGACCGCATGCAGAACGAGACGCTGGAGAATCTGCGCGAGGGCGTCGCCGTGTTCGGCGCCGACGGGCGCCTGCGTTTCTGCAATCCCGCCTTCGTCGCTCTGTGGCGGCTCGACAAGCACGCGCTCGACGAGAAGCCGCGCTTCGACGCCGTCGCCGGCCTCTGCGCCAAGCTGCATGCGAATGAGGACACCTGGAGCGAATTGCGCGGCTTCGTCACCGGCCTGCAGGAAATGCGCAAGGGCTTCACCCGCCGCATCGCGCGCTCGGACGGCAGCGTGCTCGACTGCACGGCGCAGACGCTTCCCGAGGGCGCGGCGCTGCTCACTTTCGTCGATGTGACGGCGGGCGTGAATGTCGAGCGCGCGCTCACCGAGCGCAACGAGGCCTTGATTGCGGCGGAGAAGATCCGCAACGACTTCGTCCATCACGTCTCCTATGAGCTGCGCTCGCCGCTCAACAACATCATCGGCTTCAGCCATCTGCTCGGCGAGAAATCGACCGGCGAGCTCAACGCCAAGCAGCTCGAATATCTGAGCTATGTCGGCAAATCATCGGCGGCGCTGCTCGCCATCATCAACGACATTCTCGATCTCGCGACGATCGACAGCGACGCCATGGCGCTCGAGCTCGGCGACGTCGATGTCGAGGATGCGATGCGCGCGGCGGCCGAGGGCGTGCAGGACCGGCTCGCCGAGAATACGATCGAGCTCAAGATCGTCGCCACCGGCGACGTCGGCTGCTTCCGCGGCGACGCCAAGCGCATCAGGCAGATTCTCTTCAATCTGCTCTCCAACGCCATCGGCTTTTCACGGCCGGGACAAACCATTACCCTCGCCGCGCTGCGCCGCGAGGGCGAGATCGTGCTCAAGGTCGCCGATCGCGGGCGCGGCATCGCGCCGGAGGCTCTGGAAAAAGTGTTCGATCGATTTGAGTCCCATACGGCGGGCTCGCGCCATCGCGGGGTCGGCCTCGGCCTCTCGATCGTGCGCGCCTTCACCGAGCTGCACGGCGGCCGCGTGCTGATCGATTCGGCTCTCGGCGAGGGAACCACGGTCACCTGCATCTTTCCGACCGACGAGGGCTCCGACCAGAGCGCCGCGACGCCGGACGAGACGCGCGAGCGAGGACGCGCCTCATGAGCGACGCCGCCGAATGGATCATCGACGTCGCCGACGAGGCGCAGACGGCGGCTCTGGCGCGTCGTCTCGCGCCGATCATTCGCGACGGCGTGCGCCTCGTGACGCTCTCGGGCGATCTCGGCGCCGGCAAGACGAGCTTCGCCCGCGCGCTCATCCGCATTCTCGCCGATGATCCGACGCTGGAGACGCCGAGCCCGACCTTCACCTTGATGCAGACCTATGAAGGCGAGGACTATCGGCTGCTGCATGCCGACCTCTATCGCATTTCCGGCGAGGCGGAGCTCGAGGCGCTCGGCTTCGAGGAGGCGAGCGAGGACGCCATCGTGCTCGTCGAATGGCCCGAGCGCGCGCCCACATTCTTCTCGGGAGACCGGCTCGCCGTCGATCTGTCTTTCGTCTCGCCGGACGCGCCCGACGCGCGCCGCATCGCCATCGTCGCGCATGGCGCTTTCGCCGGCCGCTTCGCCGCGTTCAAATCGCTGGAGACCTTTCTCGCCGGCGCCGGCTGGAGCGACGCCGAACGCGCCTTTCTGCAGGGCGACGCCTCCTCGCGCGTCTATGAGACCTTGCGCAGGCCCGGCGGCGAGCGCGCCATCTTGATGATCTCGCCGGCCAAGCCCGACGGGCCGCCGATCCGCTATGGCAAATCCTATAGCGCGATCGCCAAGCTCGCCGAGACGGTGAAGCCCTTCGTCGCCATGGCCGAGGCCTTGCGCGCGCAAAAAATCTCCGCGCCGGAGATCTATGCTTTCGATCTGAAGGCCGGATTCGTTCTGCTCGAGGATCTCGGAAGAGACGGCGTCCTCGCCGCCGGCGCGCCCATCGGCGAGCGCTATGTCGAGGCCGTCGCCGTGCTCGCCGCGCTGCATTCGCGCGATCTTCCCGACGTGCTGCCGCTTCCCGGCGGCGGCTCCTATCGCCTGCCCTCCTACGATCTCGACGCGCTGCTGATCGAGATCGAGCTGCTGGTCGAATGGTATGCGAGCCGCCTCGGCGGGCCGACCCTCTCCTCCGGCTCCAAGGCGACCTTCGTCAATCTCTGGCGGCAGTCGCTGATCGAGATCGTGATGGCGGCGCCGACCTGGACCTTGCGCGACTATCACTCGCCCAATCTCATCTGGCTCGCGGATCGCGCGGGGCTGGCGCGCGTCGGCGTCATCGACTTTCAGGATGCGGTGCTGGGCCATCCGGCCTATGACGTCGCCTCGCTGGCGCAGGACGCGCGCGTCGACGTTCCCGAGGAGCTGGAGATGCGGCTGCTCGGCCATTATGCGCGGCTGCGGCGCGAGGCCGATCCCGGCTTCGACATGGCGGCTTTCGCGCGCGCCTACGCCATTCTCGGCGCGCAGCGGGCGACGAAGATTCTGGGCATTTTCGCGCGGCTCGACCAGCGCGACCACAAGCCGCAATATCTCGCCCATCTTCCCCGCGTCGAAACCTATCTGCGCAAGGGCCTGCGCCATCCCGCGCTCGCCGATCTCGAGGCCTGGTATGTCGCTCATCTCCCCGCGCTGTTTCGTTCCTGATACGGCGATGGTGTTCGCCGCCGGGCGCGGGACGCGCATGCGGCCGCTGACCGACAGCGTTCCCAAGCCGCTCGTCGAGGTCGCCGGCCGCAGCCTTCTCGATCGTTCGCTCGACGCTTTCGCCGCAGCCGGCGTCGCCACGGCGATCGTCAATGTGCATCACCTCGCCGACCAGATCGAGGATCGTCTGCAGGGCCGAACGGAGCCGCGCATCGTGATCTCGAACGAGCGCGAGCTGCTGCTCGATCAGGGCGGCGGGATCAAGAAGGTCCTGCCCCTCATCGGAGAAAAGCCCTTCTTCATCTGCAACACAGACGCCTTCTGGATCGGCGCGCGCGCCGATAATCTCCTTCGCCTCGCCGAGCTCTGGGACGGCGACAGAATGGACGTCGCGCTCCTGCTCGCGCCGCGCGTGGGCAGCGTCGGCGTCGACTGGGCCGGCGATTTTCATCGCGACGCCGATGGGCGGTTGACGAAGCGCGGCGCCGGAGAGACGGCCGATTACGTCTATGCGGGAGTGGGCGTCGTGAAGCCGCAGCTCTTCGCCGATGTGTCGGACGAGGTGTTTCCGCTCGCGCCGTTTTTCTTCCGCGCCGCCGCACAGGGCCGCCTCTATGGCGCGCCGCTCGACGGCAGATGGCTGCATGTCGGAACGATGGCGGCGATCGAGGAGGCGGAGCGGGCGGTGGCGGAGCTCGTGTGAAACCGCTTTGGTTCCACCAGCGGCGCCCGTCATTGCGAGCCGAAGGCGAAGCAATCCTGCAGCCGCGGGGCGAAAACCTTCCAAGACTCGCCCGACGGCTCTCGATTGCTTCGTTTCACTCGCAATGAGGGCGGCCCAGGCGTCGCGAGACCACTCCCCCGCCTTGCCACCGTCCCGCGCCTTGCCTATAAGCTGCGCCGCGCGCCTGCTTTCCGACACCCCTGGAGGCGATGGGCGCGTTTTTCTTTGAAAGGACACCGAAATGGCCGAGGTCAAGAAACTCGCGGCCGCGGTGCGCAGCGGGACAGGCAAGGGGGCCGCCCGCAGCGTTCGCCGTGAGGGCCGTATTCCAGGAGTGATCTATGGCGGCGGCGACGCGCCGACGCCGCTGTCGCTCGATCAGAAGGAGCTGACCAAGCTCATCTACGCCGGTCACTTCCTCACGACGATCTTCGAGCTCGACATCGACGGCAAGACCGAGCGCGCCATTCCGCGCGACTATCAGCTCGATGTCGTCAAGGACACGCCGCTGCATGTCGACTTCCTGCGCCTGCGCGCCGGCTCGCGCCTGCGCATCGACGTGCCGGTGCATTTCATCAATCACGAGGCGTCGCCCGGCCTGAAGCGCGGCGGCTCGCTCAACGTCGTCTATCATTCGGTGGAGATGTGGGTGCCGGCGGATAATATTCCGGACGGCATCACCGGCGATCTGACCGGGCTCGAGTTCAACGACGCTCTGCATATCTCGGCCTTCACCCTGCCGCCGAATTGCAAGCCGACCAATCCGGACAAGAACTTCACCGTGGTCTCGATCACGCCGCCGCTGGTCGTGGAAGAGGCTGCCGCCGCGGCGCCCGCCGCCGGCAAGGGCGGCAAGGGCGGCAAGGCGGCTCCGGCTGCGAAGGCGGCTCCGGCCGCCAAGGCCCCGGCCCCGAAGAAGAAATAATGAAATCGGCAGTCGGCGATCGGCATCGGGCAGTCGGGCTCGACCCGCCGCCGACTGCCTATCGCCGCTGCCGACGGGGCAAAAAGAGCGAGCCTGAAGGCTCGCGGTCCAAGCGCGGTCACTGGACCGCGAGCCTTCAGGCTCGCTCTCTGAACCCAGCGAATTCGATGCAGCGGACCACGAGGAGCCCAAGGCCATGCTGCTGCTCGTCGGCCTCGGCAATCCGGGCCGCGCCTATGCGAAGAACCGGCACAATATCGGCTTCATGGCCGTCGAGGCCATCGCCGACGCGCATGGCTTCTCGCCGCCGCGCACGCGCTTCCAGGGCCTCGTCCGCGAGGGGACCATTGCCGGCGAACGCGTGCTGGCGCTGCTGCCGCAGACCTATATGAACGAGTCGGGCCGCGCTGTCGGCGAGGCGCTGCGCTTTCACAAAATGACGATAGGCGATGTGGTCGTGCTCCATGACGAGCTCGATCTGCCGCCGGCCAAATGCCGCGTGAAGACGGGCGGCGGCGCCGCCGGCCACAATGGGCTACGCTCGATCGGCGCCCATATCGGCGCCGAGTTCAAGCGCCTGCGCCTCGGCATCGGCCATCCGGGCGACAAGGCGCTCGTCCATTCCTATGTGCTCAATGATTTCGCCAAGAGCGAGGAGCCCTGGGTCCGCGCGCTCTGCGACGCGCTCGCGGACAATGCGGCTCTGATCGCCAAGCGCGACGACGCCGGGCTGCAGAACAAGATTCATCTCGCCATGGACGCGGCCGGCTTCAGCGCGCAAAAGCGCGTCGGCGAGGCATGAGGCCCGCGGCGCTTCTCGCGCTGATCTCGGCGCTGCTGATCGCGCCCGCGCGCGGCGAGGATGCGCCGTCGCAAGAGCAGCCGGTGCAAGAGAAGCCGACGCAGGCCTATGGCGAAGACCACCCGTCCTGCCTCGAATGGACCGACGGCTGCCTCGTTTGCGCGCGGCAGGACGACGGCGCCGCCGCCTGCTCCATGGTGGGCGCCGCCTGTCTGCCCGCAGCAGTCTCCTGCCTTCAGACCAAATGACGCGCGGCCCGCGCCGATGAATTGCGGCTGAACGTCGCATTCAAAGCCGGTTCAAGCGGCGCGCAGCATGATGCGTCTCGTCGATCGGGAGATCGTCCCGATCAGAGGAGCCAAGTCATCATGAAGCCGAACGCTATTCTCGCCATCGCCATGTTCGTCGCCGCCGCCCCGGCTCTGGCCGAGACCGCGACCCCGCCCGCAGCCAAGAGCGCCAATCCGCTGGTCGCGCCGGCGCCGGCCAAGCATGACGCGGCCGTCACGCTGGACATCAACAAGGCGTCGGTGGAGCAGCTCGCCGCGACCCACGGGCTGGACCGCAAGCTCGCCGAGGCGATCGTCAAAGGCCGCCCCTATAAGGCGCCGACGGAGCTGGTGAAGCACAAGATCCTGTCCGACGCGCAATTCGCTCTGGTGAAGGACGCGCTCGTCGTCGAGCGGAACTGACGGCGGCTCGGCTTCGGCCGGACAAGGGGGCGCCCGCCGGGCTTCGGCGGGCGCTTCGCCGCGCGCTGTCGCCGACGAAAATAGGGGAGGACCGGAAGGCTTTGTTCGTCAGCCCCTTTCCGAGCGGCCCATGGATGCGTATATTGTCCATTGCCGTCGTTCGCGGCGGCTATGGCGATAAACGAGCATCGGAATAAGCCTATCGGACCCGGGGGCGGTACCCGGCGCCTCCACCCGAGGCCGTGACCTGCAGAATGCAGTGTGCGCGATGCGGCCTGGGGCGGGGGCGAAATAGGATCGACGAGGGTGTAAAGGGTGTTTTTTCGCTCGGCATGATACCGCCGTTATCGGGTCAATCCTATAGTTGCCAACGACAACTATGCTCCGGTGGCCGTCGCCGCGTAATGCGGTGAAGGTACTGGGTTCAAAGCCCTAGGGGGTTGCACCTCTAGGCGGGGCTCGGAGGCGCCTGGCAACAGAAGCCTCCACTTCCTCACTGGCTGGGCTGCGCCCAATAGAGGATTTCGGCTCGGGTCCACATGTCCACCGACCTCATAAGATATGATCTTCTCCTGCAGGATGCGTTGCGCGGCGTGATGCGCAAGGTCCTGGCCGACGCCGCTCTCGCCGGACGTCTGCCGGGCGACCATCATTTCACCATCAGCTTCCGCACGCGGGCGCCGGGCGTCAAAATCTCGAGCCGTCTGGCCGAGCAATGGCCGCATGAGATGACGATCATCCTGCAGCACCAATATTCCAATCTCGTCGTCGACGAGCGTGGCTTCTCGGTGTGCCTCTCCTTCCGCAGCATTCCCGAGCAGCTCTATGTCCCCTTCGAGGCGGTGACCGTCTTCTCCGATCCGTCGGTGGAGTTCGGGTTGAAATGGGAGGTCGAGGAAGCGTCCTCCTCCGCCCCGCGCGACGAGACGCCCGCGCCCTTCCCGACGCGCCCGCCCGGCGTTGCGGCGGTTCCGTCGGCGCCCAAACCGGCCAAGGCCGCCGAGCGCGCTGCGCCCGAGGGCGAGGAGGAGGCGAAGATCGTCTCCATCGACGCCTTCCGCAAGAAAACTTGAGGGCGCATGGGCGAGATCGTCAATCTACGACGCGCCCGCAAGGACCAGGCGCGCCGGCTGCGCGAGGCCGAGGCGTCCGCCAATCGGCTCGCCTTCGGCCGCGCCAAGAGCGAGCGCGACCTCGCCGCCGCCACTGCGGAGCTCGAGCAGAAGCGGCACGACGCGCATCGTCTCGCCGGTGGTGGCGAGGCGCCGGAGGAGCGAGACTGACGCGAGCCGCTCAGGCGAACAGCCATTGCTTGAGCGAGAAGCCCGAGCTCAACGTCTTGCGATAAGATTCATAGAGCGCGAGATGTCCGGTCGAGGGCCGCGGCAGCTCGTTCTTCTTCAGCCGGCGGAAGAACGGCCCCAGCACTTCCTCGAAATTCTGCAGCGTATATTTGCCGCCATGGCGGTCGGCGACGCGCTCGGCGACATTGGCGAACAGCAGGATCAGCGCCTTGAACAGCGCCGGATTGACGATATTGTCGGCGACGCCGTGGAGCGCCAGCCCGTTGACGCAGGCCTGCAGATAGGTGTTGAGCACGCGATAGACGTCGGCGGCGTCGGCGTCGACAAAGGCTCCGTCGATCGATTTCAGCGCAGAATTGAAGGTCACGCGCGAGATCTTGCCCTTGCGGCGCTCCGACGGGCTCAGCAGGCCGGCGAGGACGCTGTCCGCCTCATTGGCGAAACGATCGAACACATTGTGCAGCAGCGCCTCGGACTCGGACTCGGTCTCCGAGAGGCGGCGGATGTCGAGCAGCAGCTCCGGCGGCACCGGCCGCTGCTTGGTGTTGATGTCCATGAACAGCTGGCATTCCTGCGCGCGCGTCAGCCGATTATAGACGACGACCGGCACCTCGACGCTTTTTTGCGCCAGATTGAAGCCGAAGACGCGATGCTGTCCGTCGATGATGAGGAAGGAGCGCTTGTGCCTGCGGAAGCTCAGCTCGCCCTGGCGCTTGTCGAAGCGCAGCTCGGCGCGCGGCTGGGCGGAGAGGATGACCGCGCTCGGCACGCTGCCGAAGCCGCTGTCGACATAATCGGCGATCTCGCGCGCCCGCTTCTTGTCGAGAAGGCGCTGGAAGCCATCGAGAGGATTCTCGAGCCGCGCCTCGACGGCGCAGGTCGCGGCGAGCACGCGGCTCGGCAGCACGAGCGAATAGAAGCGTCGCTTGCCCTGCGTGACCTGCAAGGCGGGGGCGGAGACGAAGCCGCGTGGGCTCGGCGCCTCGTCCGCGACGGGGACCGGCTCCTCGGCGGCGTCGACCGTGAAAGCGCCGTCGCTCGAATGTTCCATGTTCTGATCCTTCGAAGGTCCGAGGGTCGCACGCCCGCGACGATGGGAACGAACCGAATCGAACACGTACTATCGAAAGATTAACGCCGCCCTGCGGCGCGGAACAAGTCGCGATGTCTTCGCGGAAGAAACCAAAAGAAAACCGGCCGTGAAGGGCCGGTTTTCGAAATCGAGCGGCTCGTCTTCCCGCCTCAGTATTTGGCGAGAACCGGCGGCACGAGGCCGGCCCCGAAGCGGAAGGTCAGACCGACGCTGGCGATCCAGGGATCGATATTCACCTTGGCGTCGATCGGAACATAGATGGCGGTGCCCGGCACATTGATCACGCCATGCGCATTCGGCTCCATGAGAATGCGCTTGAGATCGACGTTGAAGCCGAAATTCTCCGTGAACATGTAGTCGAAGCCGACCTGGCCGACCACGCCCCAGGAAGGAGTAATGCTGAGCGAGGTGAAGGTGGCGGGGAGGACGCCGGCGCTCGGCGTGTTCAGCCACCAGAGATTATTGCCGGCTTCGGAGAAGTAGGCGGTGTAGTTCACGCCGACGCCGACATAGGGCTGAAAGGCCCCGAAATTGGTGAAGTGATACTGCAGGATCAGCGACGGCGGGAACACCCAGGTCCGTGCCAAGCTCGCGCCGTACAGCGTGCCCGTGCCCTGGACATGCTGGCGCGAGATGCAGCAGATCGCCTCGATGGCGATGTTCTTGGTGAGATAATAGCTGACGTCGAGCTCGGGGACCACCGACCAGGAGATGCTGGTCGTGGCGCCCGGAACGACGCTGCCCGCCCCGGCGCTGAGGCCGACCGACGGCAGAACGAGACCCAGCCTGTCATAAACGGTCGCGCCGCCGCTGTCCGGCACGATGGCCGAGGCGCGCACGCGGATCTGGAAGGGCTGATAGGTGTCGAAGGCCGGCGGAGGCGGCGGCGGCGGCTCCTTGAGAGCCCCGAGATCGGCGGCGTAGGCCGCCGCGCCCATGGCGCCCGACATCAGTGCGGCGAGCGCGCCGCGCAACAGTGCTCTCATCAGGGTCCCCCGTCGATTGTTCTGGGATGCGACGCGTCGCGATCCGAGTCGGATGCCGTATGCCCGAGTCGGACGTCAAATTGCCTCGAATCGACGAAAGAAGATTTGATCTAGGTCAAAAACTCGTCCTTTCACTGTTCTTTCTTTGCAGCTGTGTCACTTCGGCAACAGGGCTGCGAAAATGTCTCGAGGCAAACAGCCGGGGAAAACTGGGCCTTTGCAATGTGCTGCGACAAAACACCGACATTCGCCCTCCGATTCGGACGAAAATGGCCGGCGCGGGCCGGCGGCGCGGCGCAGTGACGCAGACCGCGTCCTTCGCATCGAGGGCGGCCCGCACACCGTGTTTTTTCACGTCGGCCCACTGAAAACTGACGGATGTCATGGCGCGTCCCGGCGTCTCGGCTTTTCATCGACCCTCCCCGAGTTTTTCCGCGGAGACGACGCATGAGCACGAGCAGCGCTTTCGACCAGCCGTTCCCCGGCGGACCGTTCGGCATGGACCGGCTGACCGCCAAGAACGCCACTCTCGCCCGCAACTGGTGGGCGGTCGCCCTGCGCGGGCTGGCGGCGATCATCTTCGGCCTCATCGCTCTCTTCATGCCCGGCGTCACCATTCTCTCGCTGGTGCTGGTGTTCGCGGCCTTCGCCTTCGTCGACGGCGTCGCCACCATCGTCTCGGCGGCGCGCGCGGCGAGGCGTGGCGAGGCCTGGCTCTTCATCTTCCTCGCCGGCCTCGTGAAGATCGCCGCCGGCCTGTTTGCGGCCTTCTGGCCCGGCATCACGGCCTTCGTCTTCGTGCTGCTGTTCGGCGTGGAGGAGATCATCGCCGGCGGCTTGTTCCTCGGCTCGGCCTTCGACCTCAAAGAGGATCACGGCCGCTGGCTGCTCGCGCTCACCGGCATTCTCTCCATCGTGTTCGGCCTGTTCGTGGCGCTGTCGCCGGTGATCGGCGCGGTGGTGCTGGCCTGGTGGATCGGCGCCTACGCCATCGCGATCGGCATCGTCGAGCTGATGCTGGCGTTCCGGCTGCGCTCCCGACACGTCGAGGGCCGGCCGCTCACGCCGCCGCGCGGGGCGTGAGCGATCGTTCCAGTCCACTGCCGCGTGGGCTTCTACATGCCGACGGCGTGGCGAAGAAAGGGGGCGCGGATCAGCCCCTCGATCTCGTCGGCGCAGCGCTCGGCGCCGCCGCCCTCCGCCGCGATCGTCTGTGCGAACCTCTTCGCGTTGCGGACGAAATGCGGTTCTTCGACGAGCCGTCGAAGCGCGCGCGCGATCTCCTCGGCGGAGGCGGTCGGCGGCAGGCGCAGCCCCAGGCGGTGATAGTCGACGCGCGCGGCGTTGTCGTTCTGGTCGCGGCCCATAGGCAGGACGAGAACCGGGACGCCGGCGGCGAGCGCGCGCAGCGTCGTGCCATGCCCGCCATGGGTGACGACGCAGGCCGCGTGAGGAAGTATGTCGTCATGCGAGGCGCCGTCCCGAATCTCGACATTGGGAGGCGCCGTCATTTCGTGACCGGCTAGCGCCTTGCCGAGCGTCACGATCCCGCGCATGGACAGAGTCGCCAGCGCGTCGAGCGTCGCTTCGAGCGCCGCCTCCTGCTTTTGATAAGTGGTGCTGAAGGAGACGAGCGCGAGCGGACGGTCGCCCGGCGCGACCGGGGTCGAGCGCGAAACCCAGCTCGGCTGCTCGAGGATCGGCCCGACATAGCGGACATGATCCGGCAGGCGCGAGACCGGAAAATCGAAGGCGCCCGAGGTGGCGAGGAGCAGGCGGTCGGCTCGGAACTGGTCGAGCGTTCGCGGCAGCGGCGAAAGGCCGAAGCGGGCGCGCGCCGCATTGATCTGCGGCAGGAAGCCGTCGAACATCTGCTCGACCATCGCGCCTGCTTCCCGGTCGCGCTGGCGCTCCGCCTCATTGGTCGCCGGCGTGAAGCCGGGGCCGAAAGGCGGATGTCCCGGCTGCGGGACGATGCTGACATTGGGCGAGAGCAGCGCCAGCGGCAGGCCGAGCGCCTCCGCCGCAATCATGCCGCCGAACAGCAGATCGGCGCCGATGACGAGGTCCGTCGGCTCCTCTCGCGCGGCGTCGACCACATCCATGGCGTAGAGCTCGGCCGGCCCGAGGAAGATCGTCCGCGCCCAGGCGCGGACGCCCGCCAGAGCGTCAGGCTGCTCCCATTCGCGCACGAAGCAGCTCGAGGCCGAGCGGTCCGGCCGGTTCGGCGCGCGCCGCCAGGCTTGGGCGCGCGCGCCGGCGCCGCGGGCCTCGGCCAAGAGGCAGTCGTCGCCGATGAAGCGCAGATCATGGCCACGCGCGGCGAGCGCGCGAATGACGGCGAGGATCGGCGGCACATTGCCGCCTCCCTCCCATCCGAGCACGAGAATGCGGGCCTTGGGGAAATCGTCATTGCGCATGGGAAGTCCTGTCAAACGAGAAGCTTCGAAATCATCGCGGTGAGCAGTCGTTCGGTCTCGGGGACGTCATGCCCTTGAGTGCGGCGCAGCAGCAGCCAGCTCCAGACGTCGGTGGCGATCAGCAGCTGCGCGAGCCGGTCGCGGCGCTCCGCCTCTCCGAACGCATCGAGGCGCGCGCCGAAGGTGCTCTCGACCCAGCGCCTATGACCTCTGCGGCCGGTCTCGAGCATCGGCTCGACCTCCTCGAGCCGGCCCTCGAGCGCGAGAAAGCGGAGCACCATCGCGCCATTGCGCTCATAATCGGCGACGAGGACGGCGACGGCGTCGCGGATATCGCCGGTGGGCGCGATCGAGCGCTTGGCTTCGATCTCTCCGCTTATGCTGGTGGTGAAGGCGGAGAGGAGGCCGGTCTTGCCGCCGAAACGGCGGATGACGGTCTGTCGCGTGGTCTTGGCCTTGGCGGCGACATCGTCGAGCGAGATCTCGTCATACCATCGCTCATGCAGCAAATTGCGAAACGCGCGCAGGATCGCCTGCGCCATGTCTTGCGACGCGGCGGCGCGGGCCGTCTGGCGATAGGGGCGTCGTCTCGGGATATTCATGTAACTGTATGTAATGCTAATAGCGCGCATGGTCAAGCCTTTGATACGGGCGCGCAAAAGCGAAGCCGGCAAGGCGGCGGCCGTCAGAAAATATCGAGCCGAGCGAAGCAAGCCGGAGCGGCGAGGCGGCCCCTTAATATGCATCCAGGGACCCGTCCAGAAGAGCGACCCTTCGGGCGCGCTCTCCAATCAATTTGGACTGCATCGCATCGGCGAAGGCGTCAATCCCCTCGCGACTCGGGCGCGCGCGGCTCCAGCGGATGTCCCGCCTTTTCCCAGCCGTCCGCGCCCTCCGGATACCAGCCGACATTGGCGTAGCCGAGCGTGAGGGCGCGCTTGGCGGCGTTCCAGGACATCCAGCAATCGGCGAGGCAATAAAAGACGATCAGCCGGCTCTTGTCGCCAGCGGTCACACGCGCGAGCCCGGCGAGAAAATAGCGCAACGTCGCATCGGACAGGGCGCCGAAGCCGGTGTCCGGCAGCCAGACGCTGCCCGGAATGTCGAAGCGCGGCTTATCGCGCCACACCGCGTCCTTCGGCAGCCCCGCGGGCCTCGGCGCGCGCGGCAGCACATCGACGAAGGCGGCGGTCTTGTCGCGCCACAGCGCCAGCGCCTCGTCGGTGGAGAGCACGCGCGCTCCTCGAAGCGTCGCGGGAACGGGAGCGCGATAATCGTCGAGACGATAGCCGGGCGGCTCGGCCGGCGTCTGCGCGGCCGCGGTCGCCGCGAAGACGAGCACGAGAGCGGCGGCGACGGCCCCGAGCTTCATGGCTCGACGGCGATCGGCGCGCCGGCCTCGTCGATGAGCGGCACGCCATAGTCGGCGAGCATCCTGTCGATCTCGCGCTGATTCTGCGCGATGAGCCGATTGAGCTCGCGCTTCCATTCCTGATCGGAATGACGCACGCCCATGCCGATGCGAAAGCTCATGCGCGCCCCCGGCTCCTGCGTCAGCAGCGTCTCGACGAGCCGACCATTGGATCGCTTGACATGATAGCCCGCGATCGGCCCCCAGAGAATAGCGACGTCGATGGCGCCGGCCTCGAGATCGTGGATCATATCGGCGCCGGGCGCGTCGACGCGTGTGTCGACCACCAGCGGATAGGGCTTGACCGCGGCGAGCAGGCCGAGGCGCGCCAGCACATTGCCCGGCGGCGTGTTGGCGACGAGGCCGATGTGGCGGCCCTTCTGCGCGAGGCGGGGATCGGCCAGCGTCTTCAGACCGTCGAGATCGGCGCCGGCGCGCGTGACGATCGCATAGGAGGTCCGATAATAGGGATTGGTGGGCTGGACGACATCGTCGCCCTGCGGCATCCCCATCACCACGTCGCAAAGATGCGCGTTCAACGTGTTGCGGATGAAGCCGGTCGCGCCGGGATAATAGACATAAGCGAGATCCTTGCCGAGCTTGCCGGCGAGGAATTGCGCCAATTTGTTCTCGAAGCCTTCGCCGGCGCGATTGGAGAAGGGCAGATTATTGGGGTCGGCGCAGACGCGCAGCACCTTGGGGTCGATCAGCTCGATCGCGCCCTTCGCGTCGCTCGCGCCGGGACGCCCGAACGGCTCGGGCGCCTGCGCCTTCGCGGTCGCCGTCGCGAGCAGGCCCGCGACGGCGACCAGGGAGAAAGCGATCTCACGCATCGTCATAAGCGAATCTCCGGCCCATGCCGCCGCCGGCCGTCCGCCCTCGGCTCAATTGCCGCTCATGCACTTCGCTTCGGCCTCGGTGAAGGTCGCGGGCTTGGCCGCTTTCTTCTCCGGACGGCCACGGCCGACCGCCTCGGTCGAGCGGGCGCGCAGATAGATATAGAGGTCGTCGATGTAGCACATGGCGTTCTTGTTGTCGGCGAAGGCGGGCATCACGCTGTCATTGCCGGCCACCTTGTTCTCGCGGCCGCTGACGACGATGCCGTAGAACTCGGCGTAATTGAAGTTCTTGACCGAATTCTTCAGCGCCGGCGCATAGGTCGAGCCTTCGGCGTTGGGGCCGTGGCAGACGTGGCATTCGGCATGATAACGGCGATAGCCGGAGAAGGTGTACCAATCGACCGTGCCGTCGTCCTGGACCTTGTAGGTCGGGTCGCCGTTCTTGTCGAAAAATTTGCCGTCCACTTCCTTGACCGCGGTCGGGTCTCCCGGCGGCTCGGCCCGCGCGGCAGTTCCAACGCTGATGCAGACGCTCAGGGCGAGGGCCCCGACGAGCGGCAGTCTCATTACCTCATCCTCCCGATGATTCTTCTACACAGACACGGGCGCCCGGCGACGCGCCGAGAGGCGTTTCGCCGAGCGCCAGAACGTTTTGCCGCCGCCTCAGTTCGCCGGAGCGATGATCGGCAGAGCGGAGTCGGGCAGAGCGAAGACCGTCAGCACGCCGCCGAGGGCGGTGTAGTCGGACAGCGCCTTATAGCCGCCGACCGCGCCCAAGCCTTCATTGCTCTTGGACAGGCCCGCCGCGAGGCCGATGCCGGCCCAGCCGCCGACGCCGGACAGCACCGCGACATGCTGCTTGCCCTTGTGCTGATAGGTCATCACATTGCCGATGATGCCCGACGGAGTCTTGTACTTATACAGCTCCTTGCCGGTCTTCAGGTCGACGGCCTTCAGATAGCCCTCGAGCGTGCCGTAGAAGGCGATGCCGCCGGCCGTGGTGACCGCGCCGGACCACACCGAGAACTGCTCCTTGTTCGACCAGACGATCTTGCCGACGCGGGCGTCCCAGGCGATGAAATTGCCCATGTTGGTCTCGCCGGCCGGCGGGAACATCTCCAGCGTCGCGCCGACATAGGGCTGACCCGCGGTGTAGCTGACGCGGAACGGCTCATAGTCCATGCAGACGTGGTTGGTCGGCACATAGAACAGGCCCGTGTCCGGCGAGAAGGACGCCGGCTGCATGTCCTTGGAGCCGAGAGCCGCCGGGCAGACGCCCTTGGTGTTGACGTCCTCGCCGTTCTGCTGCGTCGAATATTTCGCGACCACCTGCGGACGGCCATAGGTCGGCGAGCTCTTGTCCATGTCGACCTTGGTCGCCCAGTTGACGGCCGGATCATACTTCTCGGCGACGAGCAGCTCGCCGGTCACGCGATCGAGCGTGTAGCCGAAGCCGTTGCGGTCGAAGTGGACGAGCGTCTTGCGAGCCTGGCCGCCGATGGTCTGGTCGGCGAGGATCGTCTCGTTGATGCCGTCATAGTCCCACTCGTCGTGGGGGGTCATCTGATAGACCCACTTCACCGTGCCCTTGTCGAGATCGCGCGCCCAGAGGGTCATGGACCAGCGATTGTCGCCCGGACGCTGAGACGGGTTCCAGGTCGACGGGTTGCCGGAGCCGTAATAGACGAGGTTCAGCTCGGGGTCATAGGAATACCAGCCCCAGGTGGTGCCGCCGCCGATCTGCCACTGGTCGCCTTCCCAGGTGTTCAGCCCCGAGTCCTTGCCGACCGGCTTGCCGAGATGGGTGGTCTTCTCGCCGTCGATCAGCGTGTCGCTGTCCGGGCCCATGGAGTAGCCGCGCCAAGCGAGCGAGCCGTCCTTGATGTTATAGGCGGTGATGCTGCCGCGCACGCCGAACTCGCCGCCGGCGATGCCGACGAACACCTTGTCCTTGAAGACATGCGGAGCGGCGGTCGAGGTGGCGCCCTTGGAGGGATCGCCGTTCTTCACCGACCAGACCAGCTTGCCGGTCTTGGCGTCGAGGGCGACGAGCGTGGTGTCGGCCTGAGCGAGGAAGATCTTGCCGTCGCCATAGGCGAGGCCGCGGTTCACGGTGTCGCAGCACATCACCGGAACGACGCTCGGATCCTGCTTCGGCTCATACTTCCAGATGATCTTGCCGTCGTTGTTGAGATCGAGCGCATAGACGATATTGGGGAACGGCGTATGCAGATACATCACGTCGCCGAGCACCAGCGGAGCGCCCTCGTGGCCGCGCAGCACGCCGGTGGAGAAGCTCCACACCGGGGCGAGCTTGCCGACGTTCTCGGTGGTGATCTGCTTCAGCTTGGAATAGCGGAGATTGGCGTAGTCGCCCGTCGGCGCGACCCAATCCTTCGGGTTCTTCTGGAGCTCGAGCAGCTCGTCGGCGGCGTACGCCACGCCGGCTCCGAACAGCGCGAGGATCCCTACCGAAGTCGACAACAACAGCTTTTGCATGAGCTTTTCCTCCTGACGACATCACCGCGCGCATGGCCCGGTCACATCGCCGTCATCGCGCCTTTTTCGAAGACGCCCATTGGCTTTGGGAAGCCGTTTCCTCGTGGCTCGCACCACTGCGACGAGGCGGAAACGCCGCGCCCGCAGCCCCGCCGTATCTCCGTCGAGACGACCTTCGGTTCCCGGCCGAAGACCGTCTTTTGGGTTGGAAACGGCGGGATAATATGTCGCACAGGATTGAAGCGCAATCCCCAAAAGCCATGCCGAAACTTCCTCGTTTCTTGCGGGAAACATCTAGAAAGGACGCAGACTCGACCATGCTGCAATGCACTCGAACAGCGCTCGCCATCGCCCTCTTCTGTCTCGTTGCGCGCAGCGCCGGCGCGTTCGATTTGAACGAGGTCGCCCCGGGCGTCTTCGTCCATCAGGGACAGCTCGCCCTGATGACGCAGGAGAACTCCGGCGACATCGCCAATCTCGGCGCGATCGTCGGCGAGAAGGCGGTCGCGGTGATCGACACCGGCGGCAGCGCCGCGGAGGGTCGCGCGTTCCTCGCTGCACTGCAGCAGCGCACAACGAAGCCCCTTCGCTACGTCATCAACACCCATGTCCATCCCGATCATATTTTCGGGAATATTGCCTTCCGCGACACGGGCGCCCTGTTCGTCGGCCATAAGAACCTGCCGCGGGCGCTGGCCGCGCGCGGCCCGCATTATCTCTCTTCTTTCCGCGCGGCGCTCGGCCCGCTGATCGACGAGGTGGCGCTCATCGCGCCGACCCTCACCGTCGACGGCGTGACGACGCTCGATCTCGGCGGCCGCAGCATCGAGCTGCGCGCCTGGCGCACGGCGCATAGCGACGCCGATCTCACCGTGCTCGACGCGGCGAGCGGCACGCTGTTCGCGGGCGATCTGCTGTTCCTGCGCCATGTGCCGGTGGTCGACGGGAGCCTCCTCGGCTTCCTCGCCGTCGTCGACGAACTGCGGCGCATCGACGCGAGGCGGGTGGTGCCGGGCCATGGGCCGGCCGTCGCTCCCTGGCCGCAGGCGCTCGACGCGCAGGCCGCCTATCTCCAACGGCTCACCCGCGATCTGCGCGCCGCCATCGCCGCGGGCGAGAGCCTCGGCGCCGCCGCGACCAGCGCGGCGCAGAGTGAGAAATCGGCCTGGAGCCTCTTCCACGACTATAATGTCCGCAACGCCACGGCGGGCTTCGCCGAGCTCGAATGGGACAGCCCTTGAGCTCGCTCCCTATCGAGAGGTAGATTGGCGAAAACGAGGAGGAAAGAGATGATCCGCCGGACCGCGAGCCTTCCGGCTCGGAAGCCTCGCAGCGGCGGCGAGCCGGAAGGCTCGCGGACCGCGCTCCGCCTCACGGCGGCCGTCATGGCCAGCCTGCTCGCCGGCGCGGCGTTCGCGCAGGCGCCCAAAATCGATCCTTGGCCCGGCCTCGTCACCGACATCTTCCACGACCGGCCGATCGCGGCGCATGAGGGCGTCGTGGCGCTGCAGGCGCCGGTGCGGGCGGAGGATGCGGCCATCGTGCCGATGACCATCACGCTCGTCGACCCCGCGGTGCGCAAGGCGACGCTCGTCATCGACGAAAATCCGATGCCCATGGCCGCGGCCTTCACGATCGGCGAGGGCGCCGCCGTCGCCTCCATCGAGACTCGCGTGCGGGTCAATTCCTACACCAATGTGCATGTGGTCGCCGAGACCGCCGACGGAGCGCTGCATTCGGTGGTCAAATTCGTGAAGGCCTCGGGCGGCTGCTCGGCGCCGGCGATCAAGGATCAGGACGAGGCCGCCGCCAATCTCGGCAAGATGAAGTTCCGCCGTTTCTCGAGCGCCGACCCGGCCCGCCGCGAGGCGCAGATTATGATCCGCCATCCCAATAATTCCGGCCTGCAGATGGACCCGATCTCGCGCGCCTATATCCCCGCCCATTTCATCGATCGGGTGGAGGTGCGCCAGGGCGACGCGCTGATCTTCTCGATGGAGGGCGGCATCTCGCTCTCCGAGGACCCGGCCTTCCGCTTCTCCTACAAGCCCAATGGCGCGAGGACGATCCGCGTCGAGGCGCATGACAATGAGGGCGGCGTGTTCTCCGGCGAATGGCCGGTCGACGACGCGTCATAACGCCGCGTCCCCGCTCTTGCCCAGCCAATTCGCGAGGCGATCGAGGCCGAGGCGGATCTCGGCCTCCGGCCCGGCATAGGAGAAGCGCACCGCCCGCCCTCCCCGCGCGCGGTCGAAATCGACGCCCGGCGTCGCCGCGACGCCCGCCTCCTCCAGCATGCGCCGGCAGAAGGCGGCCGAATCGGCGGTGAAGCGCGAGACGTCGACATAAAAATAGAACGCCCCGTCCGGCGGCGCGAAATCATCGAAGCCGAGCTGCGGCAGACGCTCCAGCATCAGCGCCCGGCTGCGCGCATAGCCGGCTTTCACCGCCTCCAGCTCCGCCGTCGCCTCGAAGGCGTCGAGCGCGGCGATCTGCGCCAGCGTCGGCGCCGAAATGGCGAGCGATTGCTGCAGCCGCTCGATCGGCCGCACCAGCCCCTCCGGCGCGACGAGCCAGCCGAGCCGCCAGCCGGTCATGGCGTAATATTTGGAGAAGGAATTGACGACGATCGCCTCGCGCGAATGCGTCAGCGCGGTCTCGCATGGCTGCGCATAGGAGAGGCCGTGATAGATCTCGTCGGAGACGAGAACGACCCCCGCCTCCGCGCAGAATGCGCAGATTTTGGCGAGCTCCCCGCTCTCGATCATCGCGCCGGTGGGATTGGCCGGACTCGCGAGCAGAACCGCCTGCAGCCGCCGCTGGCGATGCGCCGCCTCGAGCGCCGCCGCGGTCGGCGCGAAGCGAGTCTCGCGGGCGATCTCGATGAAGGCCGGCTCGAGCCCGAGCGCGGCGAGAATATTGGCGTAGGCCGGATAGCCGGGCGCCGTGAGGGCGACGCGCGCGCCCGGGTCCAGCGCCGCCAGAAAGGCGAGCACGAAGGCGCCGGAGGAGCCGGTGGTGACGACGACGCGCTCCGGCGAAACCTCGGCGCCATAGGCGTCGGCGTAATGGCGGGCGATGCGCCGACGCAGCTCCGGCCGCCCCAGCGCCTCGGCATAGCCGATGGCTCCTTCGCGCAGCGCGCGCTCCGCCGCCGCCCGAACGGCCTGCGGCGCCGGCGCGCCGGGCTCGCCGAGCTCCATATGGACGATGCGCCGCCCCTGCCGCTCCAGCGCGCGCGCCTCGGCGAGGACGTCCATGGCGATGAAGGGCGCGACGGCGCTGCGTCGGGAAGGGGGCGGAAAGCTCATCGCCCGCCTATAGCACGCGCGGCCGGGGAGAAAGGCGAGGTTTCGTCGATAGCGCGCACTTGACGGGAGGCGGGATCGTCTCGTACAGGTGGGCCATCCCGGGCGGCTAGCTCAGCGGGAGAGCACTCCCTTCACACGGGAGGGGTCACAGGTTCAATCCCTGTGCCGCCCACCATTTCGCCTATCGTCTCAATCGCGCATCACCTCGGCGCGCGCAGCTGCTCCCTTATCGCCGCGAGCAGATCGCCCTCGAACAGCAGCGCCGAGCCATAATGCGTCTCGATGTCGAAGGCGCGCCGCGCATTCATATCGAGCGAGGCGCTGTGCATGGCGATCAGGCGATCCTTCTCGTCGAACAGACCCGAGCCCGAGCCGCCATAGCCGTCGTTGCAATCGTGACGGGCTCGGCGAATGTGGGTTTCGGTCGCCTCGTCGATGCGATGGATGGCGCAATCCTCGAGCGTCGCGGCGAGCCGCGTGTTGCCATGTCCGGCCGGCGAAACCATGACCACCCGCAGGGGCGCGCCGGCGGCGACGCCGCTCGCATCCGGCTCCGGCTGCGGCTCGACCGCCTCGGGCGCCGGCCACAGCAGCCGCAGCAGCGCCCAATCATCGGTGATGTGGAGCGCCGCGCCCTGCGGCGGCCCGAGCCGCAGCGTCTCGGGATCGAAATAGAGGTCCAGCCCGGCGATGCGGAAGAAGCAGTCGCCCACGGGGCGCGTCGGCGCGCCGCTGCGATCGATGAAGTTGTGCGCGTTGACGACGACGAGATCGCGCGAGCCGATCAGCCATCCGGCCGCGGCGCGCTCCAGCGTCCCGGCGTCGGTGTAGCACATCAGCACGCCGGCGCCGCGAAAGCGCTCCTCATCGGCGCGCCCGAAGATGCGCCGATCATCGCGCGGATAGAGCGCGGCCTCCTCGATCGCGGCCGATCCGGCGCCGCGAGCCGGCGAAGCGAGGATCGCGGCGGCGAGCAGTGTCGCGATCGATGAAACGACAACGCCGAGCCGCCGCGCCGGCGTGGTGAGAAACAACGGCGCCAAAGCCGGCGAACGCCTCGAGCTCATGCTTCGAACTTCCTCGTCTGCTTCTCGAATCGCATGTGCGCGTCGCGATTTCATGAGCAAATTTAGCCGTTTTTGCGCGGCGCGGCGATGCGAGAGATTTTCCGTCTTTATTGCATGTTTTTCCCGTCCGACATGACCGATAAATCATGCAGACAGAGCAACGCGGCTAAACTTATATGCTCGCGGTCCACCCATTCCGTCATCGAGCTCCCCAGTGGAGAAGGGATGGACGCAAAAACCAAGACGGTTTCGGACCACACGACCGTCAAATCTATTTTTACGAGGCGACGAAAGCGCTCGACGAAAGCGCCACGAGGCGCGTGCGCCCGTCGCAGGAGGACTCGTCGATGAGGAAGCTGCTGAATTCCGTATCCCTCGTGAGCGTCCTGCTCGCGGCGCCGTTCGCGCTCTCCGCCCCGGCGCGCGCGGAGGACAAGCTCGAGGCTCTGACGAAGAGCGAAGACAATTGGGTGATGCAGGGAAAGAACTACAGCGCCAATCATTATAGCGCGCTGACCCAGATCAACACCGACAATGTCAAGAATCTGAAGGTGTCGTGGTCGTTCTCGACCGGCCTGCTCAGCGGCCACGAAGGCTCGCCGATCGTCGTCGACGGCAAGATGTATATCCACACCTCCTTCCCCAATAACACTTTCGCGCTCAATCTCGACGATCCGACGCGCATCCTCTGGCAGGACAAGCCGAAGCAGAACGCCGCGGCCCGCGCCGTCGCCTGCTGCGACATCGTCAATCGCGGCCTCGCCTATTGGCCGACCGACGGCTTCACGCCCTCCCTCATCATCAAGACGCTGCTCGACGGCAATGTCGTCGCGCTCAACGCCGAGACCGGCGCGCTGGTGTGGAAGATCGAGAACTCCGATTATAAGGTCGGCTCGACGCTCACCGTCGCCCCGCATGTCTATAAGAACATCGTGCTCATCGGCTCCTCGGGCGCCGAGCTCGGCGTGCGCGGCTACATGACCGCCTATGACGTGCGCACCGGCGAGCAGAAGTGGCGCGCCTATGCGACCGGCCCGGACTCCGACGTGCTGATCGGCGACGACTTCAACAAGGCCAATCCGCATTATGGCCAGAAGGGCCTCGGCACCGCGACCTGGGAAGGCGACGCCTGGAAGATCGGCGGCGGCACCAATTGGGGCTGGTTCGCTTATGATCCGGACACCAATCTCGTCTATTACGGCAGCGGCAATCCGGCGCCGTGGAACGAGACGATGCGCCCGGGCGACAACAAATGGACGATGACCATTTGGGGCCGCGATCTCGAGACCGGCGAAGCCAAGTTCGGCTATCAGAAGACGCCGCACGACGAGTGGGACTACGCCGGCATCAACTTCATGATGCTCAGCGAGCAGAAGGACAAGGAAGGCAAGCTGCGCAAGCTGCTGACCCATCCGGACCGCAACGGCATCGTCTACACGCTCGACCGCACCGACGGCACGCTGGTCTCCGCCGACAAGATCGACGACACGGTCAATGTGTTCAAGAAGGTCGATCTGAAATCGGGCCTGCCGGTTCGCGATCCGGAATATGGCACGCGCATGGATCATTTGGCCAAGGACGTGTGCCCCTCGGCCATGGGCTATCACAACCAGGGCCTCGACTCCTATGATCCGACCAAGGAGCTGTTCTTCCTCGGCGTGAACCACATCTGCATGGATTGGGAGCCCTTCATGCTTCCCTATCGCGCGGGTCAGTTCTTCGTCGGCGCGACGCTCAACATGTTTCCGGGTCCGAAGGGCGATCGGCAGAAGGGCGAGGGTCTCGGCCAGATCAAGGCCTACAACGCCATCACCGGCAAGTTCAAATGGGAGAAGATGGAGCGCTTCGCCGTTTGGGGCGGCACTGCGGCGACCGCGGGCAATGTCGTGTTCTACGGCACGCTCGACGGCTTCATCAAGGCGCGCAACAGCGACACCGGCGATCTGCTGTGGAAGTTCAAGCTGCCGTCCGGCGTCATCGGCCATCCGATCGTCTATCAGCACAAGGGCGTCGAATATGTCGCGATCCTGTACGGCGTCGGCGGCTGGCCGGGAGTGGGCCTCGTGTTCGACCTTCAGGACCCGACCGCTGGCCTCGGCGCGGTGGGCGCCTTCAAGCAGCTCGCCAATTACACGCAGATGGGCGGCGGCGTGATGGTGTTCTCGCTGAACGGCAATGGCCCCTATGACGACGTGAACCTCGGCGAGTACAAGGCGAACTGACCCTTCGCCGCATCGCCGCCGATCGCATCGGCAAGAAGATTCGCGTCCGGGCGCTTTCGCGTCCGGACGCCTGTGCCGCGAATGGCTTCCGGGGTGACCTATGACTCGTAACATCTGCTCGATCGCGACGCTCTGCCTGCCGACGCTGCTGTGGAGCGCGACCGCCGGGGCCGCGTCTCTCGGCGTTCAGAATGCGGAGCCCGCCCCGTCTGCGTCGACCTCCCTCGCGCCGCCATCCGATCCGAACGCGCTGCGGATTTGCGCATCGAAGAATCAGCCGCCGCTGTCCATGGCCGACGAAACCGGCCTCGAGAACAAGATCGCGGTCGTGGTCGCCGAAACGATGAAGCGCAAGCCGCAATTCGTCTGGACCGACCGGCCGGCCATCTATGTCGTGCGCGACCTTCTCGACAAGAAGCTCTGCGACGTCGTCATCGGCCTCGACACCGGCGATCCGCGCGTCGCCAGCTCCAAGCCCTATTATCGCGCCGGCTATGTGTTCGTGACGCGCGCGGATCGGGGACTCGACATCAAGTCCTGGAACGACGCGCGGCTGAAGAGCCTCGGCCATCTGGCTGTCGCCTTCGGCTCGCCCGGCGAGGTCCTGATGAAGGACATGGGCCTCTACGAGAACAATATGAATTACCTCTATTCGCTCGTGAACTTCCGTTCGGCGCGCAATCAGTACACGCAGATCGATCCGAGCCGCATGGTGCAGGAGGTGGCGACCGGCTCGGCCGATATCGCCGTGGCCTTCGCGCCCGACGTCGCGCGCTACGTCAAATCGTCGACGACCGCTCTGCGCGTCGAATCGATCGCGGACGATGCGGCCAAGAGCAATGGAGAGAAAGTTCCGCAGCAATTCGATCAGTCGGTCGGCGTGCGCCGCGACGACACGGCGCTGCTCGCGCAGATCGACGCTGCGTTGACGACCGCAAAGCCGAAGATCGACGCGATTCTCGAAGCGGAAGGCGTTCCGCTTCTCTCGCTCGCTCATTGATTGATCCAGCAATATCGGATCGAGCCATCTTGCGGATCGAGAGCAGGGAGAGAAAAATATCGTGACCAGGAACAAGAAAAGCGCGTCCATTCTGCTGTGCTGCGCGTTGATGAGCTCGATTGCGACAACGGCCCTCGGCCAATCGTCGTCACTCGGCTTTCACAACACGGTCACCGGCGAGCCCCTCGACTTCAACGAGGCTCTACCGGAAGGGCGCGACACGCCCGGCGTGAAGAAATTCTTGGAGACGGGCGTCGATCCTTATATCGAGGACAAGAGCTGTCTCAAGCAGGGCGAGCAGATTTTCCTCTCCGCCTGTTCCGGCTGTCATGGCCACCTCGGCGAGGGCAAGATCGGTCCCGGCCTCAACGACAGCTATTGGACCTATCCGGACAATGCGACCGATGTGGGCCTGTTCTCCACCATCTTCGGCGGCGCGCAAGCGTCGATGGGCCCGCAATACGGCAATCTGACGCTCGACGAAATGTTGAAGGTGATGGCTTGGGTCCGGCACCTCTACAAGGACGGCGTCGCCGATGCGCCCTGGTTCACCGAAGCGCAGAAGAAGGCCTACAAGCCCTATCAGCAGGGCGAAACATTCCCGGACGACGCCCCCGGCCTCTGCGCCCCGGCGAAAGGGAAATAAGGGAGAGCGCGCTCGGCGGGTCGAGCGCGCTTTCGCTTGTATCATAAAGGGAGGACAAGCAAATGAAGTTTGAGCATCGGACAGTCGCGCTCGCTCTCGCGGCGGCGCTGTGCTCGGCTCCGTTCGGAGCGGCGCTCGCCTATGACGGCACCAAATGCAAGGCCGCCGGCAATTGCTGGGAGCCCAAGCCCGGCTTCCCCGATAAGATCGCGGGCTCGAAATACGATCCCAAGCATGACCCCAAGGAACTCGCCAAGCAGCAGACCTCCATCCAGGGCATGGAAGCGCGCAATCAGAAGCGCATCGCTTATTTCAAGAAGAGCGGCAAATGGATCTACGAGGTCGACAAGATCCCGGCCGAATAAGGAAATCATCACCCTTCGCGGCGAGCGCCATTCGCCCGAACGGCGTCGTCCGAGCGATCGGACGTCGCCGCGAATGATTAGAGCGCGTTCCGATCGATTCGTTCGATCGATCGGAATTCGCTCGAACGAGAGAATGCTAGAGCGTCAACGCTCTGGACGAGAGAACACGCGGCCACGATCTGGACCAACGATGTCATTCGACAACAACGCATCGTGTCCTTCCCGAGATCGTGGCCGCGCTGCCGATGCAGATCGAAGGGCGCGCGCGTGAGCATGACAATCGACGGATCGCTCGCTCAATGGCGGGAACGCGCCCATCGATTCGAGCAGGAGATCGAGAAGGCCGTCATCGGCCAGCGACGCGCGATCCGGCTCATCACAATATCGATCTTCACCCGCGGCCATGTGCTGCTCGAGGGCGATGTCGGCGTCGGCAAGACCACATTGCTGCGCGCCGTGTCGCGCGCGCTCGGCGGCGAATTCGTCCGTGTCGAAGGCACGGTCGACATGATGCCGACCGATCTGCTCTATCACACTTATCTCGCCGACGACGGCCGCCCGCGCGTCGAGCCGGGAGCCTTGCTGCGCCAGGCCGATCGCCTCTCGGTGTTCTTCTTCAACGAGATCAACCGCGCCCGTCCGCAAGTGCATTCGCTGCTGCTGCGGCTGATGGCCGAGCGAAGCGTCTCCGCCTTCGATCGCGAATATGCTTTTCCACATCTCCAGGTCTTCGCCGACCGCAATATGATCGAGCGGGAGGAGACCTTCGAGCTGCCGGCCGCGGCGCGCGACCGCTTTCTCATGGAGATCGCCGTCGCCGCGCCGCGCGACGAGGAAACGCGGCGGCAATTATTGTTCGACCCGCGCTTTCACGATCCCGACGCGCTGGTGCGGCGCGTCGAGCCCGGCTCGTTCGACTATCGCGCCGTCGTCGATGTCGCGCGCGCGATTCAAGAACAAGTGACGGCGAGCGAGGCGCTGCAACGCTATGTCCTGCGCCTCTGGACCGCTCTGCTCGATCCCGCCGGCGCTTCCGTCTCCCTGCCCGATCTCGACGTCGCTCATCTCGTCAAGGGCGGCGCGAGCCCGCGCGGCCTCGCCTTTCTCGTCGCCGCGGCGCGCGTGCGCGCCTTTCTCGAAGGCCGCGACTATCTCGTCCCCGAGGATATTCGCGAGATCTTCATCGAGGTCATGGCGCATCGCATCTTCGTCGATCCGATCTATGCGATGCGCGGCGACGAGCCGGTGAAGCGGCTGTGCCGCGCCGTCTTCGACGCGACGCCGACGCCATGACCGCGCCGCAGGACATCGCCTATCGGCCGCGCGGGCGGTTCCTGTCCAATCGGATCGGCGCGCATGCGTCGAGCGAGGTCGGCGGCTTCGGCGTGTTTCGCGATCAAACGCCGTTTCTGCGCCACCCGGACGCGCGCCGCATCGACCTCCGCGCGACCTTGCGCGATCCCTTCGGCGAAACCTATGTGCGGCGCTTCGAGCAGCGGCAGGCCATCGACGTCTATGCGATCGTCGATCTGTCCGCGTCCATGGGCTTTGGCGCCAAGCACGACATCGCGGCCGATCTCGTCGCCTCTCTGGCCTTTTCCGCCAATCGCATCGGCGACCGCTTCGGACTGATCGGCTGTGATCGCGCATTGCGGCAAGAGCTTCTCTTTCCAGCGAGCGCATCGCGACCGCTCGCGCTGCGCGCCGCCGACAGCCTGCGCGCCGCGCGCGCCAGCGGCGACGGGGCGCAGGGCGTTCTCGACGCCGCCGCCGCGCTCGGCGCCGCGCGGCGGCTCGTGTTTCTGATCTCGGATTTCCGCTGGCCGGCGGCGCTGATCGACCGCGCCTTCGCGGCCTTCTCGCCGCATGATGCGATCCCCATCGCCATCGTCGATTCCTCGGAGGAGACGCCGCCGCGCTGGGGGCTGCTCGAGCTCGTCGACGCGGAGACCGGCGCGCGCCGCCTCGAAGTGATGCGCCCGGCGCTGCAGGCCCGCTGGATCGATGACGAACGCCGCCGTTTCGCCGAGATCGCGCGCCTCGCCAATGGTCGCGCGCGTCCGCCGATCATTCTGCGCGATCGCTTCGATGCGCTCGAGCTCGGCCGCGGCCTGACGGCGGCGTGAGGCGCGCGATGCGAATGGCGACGCTGTTCCTTGCTCTGCTCCTCGCTCTCCCCGTCTCCTGCGCAGCGGCGCAGGCGGCCACCGCGGAGATTCATTCGGAGCGGCCCTTCGGCTATTTCGTCGGCGATCTCATTCATGCCTTCGTCGACATTCGCGCCGAGGCGGACGCCGACCTGCGCCCCGCCTCGCTGCCGAGCCCCGGCCCGCTGACCATCTCGCTCGATCTGCGCGACAGTCGTCTCGAGCCCATCGCCGCCGCCGAGGGCCGGCGCTGGCGCCTCCATCTCACCTATCAGACCTTCTATGTGTCGCTCGACGTGCGCGACATCAAAATCCCCGGCTTCACGCTGATCGTCGCGCGTCCGGGCGGCGACGAGCCCTTGTCCGTTCCCTCCTGGTCGGTCGGCGTCGCGCCGCTGCGCGAGGTCACGCCGACGAAAGCGCAAGAGGCGGTCGATTATCTGCGTCCCGATGGCGATCCGCCCCGCATCGGCGAGCGCGAGCGCGAGCGCGTCACCATGGCTCTCGCCGCAGCGACGTTGCTGGCTCTTCTCCTCGTCGCGCGCGACCGCGCCATTCCGCCCTTTCATTCACGAAGTGTGCGCCGTTTCGCGCGGCTCGCCCGGCGCCTCGGCCCGTTGGAATGGCGTCCGGCCGACGCCGCGCAAACCATCGAGGCGATGCAGAGCCTGCATCGAGCGATCGATGCGACCGCGGGACGAAGCGTGCTCTCGTCCGACCTTCCGGCCTTTCTCGACGCCCATCCACAATTTGCGCCCGCGGAGGCGGCGCTGCGCCGCTTCTTCGATCTGTCGGAGCGGCTCTTCTATGGCGACGCTGCGGCGCGCGACGACGACATGGCCGAGATCGCCGCGGTCGCCCGCGCCCTCGCGCGGCGGGAGCGCGCGCGATGACCGGCTTCGGCGTCGAATACATATGGGTTCTGGCGCTGCTGCCTCTCGCTCTCGCGCCGCTGCTGCGCTCTCCCTTGCGCGCCTCGCGCATCTCTTCTAGCGAGGCCGCGCCGCGCGACGCGCTGTCGCGCTTCGTTGCTATCGCGATCAAGGCGCTCGGCGTGGGCGCGCTCGGCGCCGCGATCTTCGCCGCCGCCGGCCCCTATCGTTCCGGCGCGGAATATGAGCGCGTCGGCGAAGGCGCCGACGTCGTCTTCTTGATCGATCGCAGCGGCAGCATGAACGAGACCTTCGCCGGCCGCACGCCCTCGGGGAGCGAGGAATCCAAAGCCTCCGCGGCCAGGCGCCTGCTGCAGGGATTCGTCGACCGCCGCGGCCATGATCGCGTCGGCGTCGTCGGCTTCTCCACGGCGCCCATGCTGCTGATGCCGATGTCGGACCATCGCGAGGCCATCGCCGCGGCGATCGACGCCGTCGACCGCCCGGGCCTCGACTACACCAATATCGGCCGCGGCCTCGCAATGGCGCTGGCGCTGATCGGCTCCGGCGCGCCGGATCGCTCGCGCGCCATCGTGCTCGTCTCGGACGGCGCCGGCGTGATCGATCCGCGCATCCAGGACGATCTGCGCGCGGAGATGAAGAAGGCCAATGTCAATCTCTATTGGCTGTTTCTGCGCACCGCCGGCAGCGCCGGCATCTATGACAAGCCGGACCCAGAATTCGACACGCCGCAAGCCGCGCCCGAACGTCATCTCGATCTCTTCTTCAAATCGCTGCGCGTTCCCTATCGCGCCTTCGAGGCGGAAGGCCCCGAGGCGACGGAGCAGGCGATCGCGCAGATCGACCGTTTGGAGCGACGCCCTGTGCTCTATGTCGAAAAGCGCCCGCGCGACGAGCTGAGCGGCATCCTCCTCGCCGTCGCGCTCGCTGCGACGCTCGCGCTGCTACTCGCCAAGCTGAGCGAAGCGCGCCTGCCCATGCGGGAGGAGCGCGCATGATCGCGGCCACGCTGCGAGTCCAGCTCGCGCAGGCGCGCGGCGCGGCCGCGAGCCTGTGGCGGGAGCAGCGCTCGACGCTGCTCGTCCTCGCGCTCTGCGCGCTCGCGGCGGCGACCGCGCTCGCAGCGACGCGCTGGCGGGACGCGCACGCGGCCAATGTCGTGATCGACCGCCTCCGCGCCGGCCATGACATCGATGTCGGCGAGGACGCCGCGCCCGAAACTCTCCTCGCGCGTATCGCCTTTCTGACCAAGCGCGACGAGCCAGATCGCGCCCGCCTGCTGGTCGACGCGCTCGAGCGTCGCGGCGCCGCCGCGACCCTCCTCGCGCGCGCGCGCTATCTCGTCGCCAATGCGCTGCTACGCAAGGCCTTCGAGCTCATCGAGCGCGGCGAGCTCGACGCCGCGCCGCCTTTCGTCAATCTGGCGAAGCGCGATTATCGGCGCGCGCTGCAGCTGGTTCCCGATTTCTGGGACGCCAAATATAATTACGACGTCGCCTCGCGCCTCGTGCGCGATTATCCGGCCTTTCAGCAGGAGCAGGGCGACGAGCTGCAAGCCGATCCCAAGAAGCTCTGGACCGACACGCCCGGCGCGCCGAAAGGCCTGCCATGATGCGGCCCGATTGGCGCGATCCGCGGCTCTGGTCGCTGCTCGCCGCGGCGGCGCTGCTGGCGTCGAGCTTCCTCGCGCCGCGCCTCGCCGTCGCGCGCCCGGGCTATGACGCGCTGCTCGTCGTCGACATCACCGGCAGCATGAACACGCGCGATTACGCCGCGGGCGGTCGTCCGCAGAGCCGGCTCGACGCGGTGAAGACGGCGCTGCGCGAGACGATCGCTGGCCTTCCCTGCGCCTCGCGCGTCGCGCTCGGCGTGTTCGCGGAGCGCCGGCCCTTTCTCCTCTATGAGCCGATCGAGACCTGCGGAAATTTCGCGCTCATCGGCGCCTCGATCGACGCGCTCGATTGGCGCATGGGCTGGGAAGGCGACAGCCATATCGCCGCCGGTCTCTATCGCGCAATCGATTTGGCGAAGGAGCTGCACGCGGATCTGCTGTTCTTCACCGACGGACAAGAGGCGCCGCCGTTGCCGGCGTCCGGCGGCCCGAGCTTCGACGGCGCGCCGGGGGAGACGCGAGGGCTGATCGTCGGCGTCGGCGGCTATGAATTGTCGCCGATTCCGAAATTCAACGACGAAGGCCGCGAGATCGGCTTCTACGGCCTGGACGACGTGCCGCATGAGAATCGCCACGGCCTGCCGCCGCCGGGCGCCGAGCAGCGCGAAGGCTACAACGCCCGCAACGCGCCCTTCGGCGCGACCATGGCGGCAGGCGTCGAGCATCTCTCGTCGGTGCGCGAGCCCTATCTGCGCACGCTCGCGCAGACCACCGGGCTCGCCTATGCGCATCTCGAAGGCGCCGCAGCGCTGGCGCGCGCCTATGAATCCGCCGCGACGCCGCGGCGGCGCGAAGCGATGCTGGATCTGCGTCCCGTCTTCGGCGCGTCGGCCAGCGCGCTGCTGCTCGTCGCCTTTCTCGCGACGCCCGTGCTCGAATGGTCGGCGGCGCGTCGAAGCAGAAACGCACGCCCCGAAAGGAGAGAAACATGAAAGCAATCGTCACGACGCTGCTCGCCGCGCTGCTGGTTTCGCCGGCGCTCGCGCATGGTCCGACGCCGATCAAGGTGAACGAGTCGATCACCATCGCCGCCGATCCGAAGGCCGTCTGGGCCGTCGCCGGCAAATTCGATGGGCTCGCCGCCTGGCATCCGGACATTGCGAGCGTGAAGGCGACCGGCGGGGACGCCGTCGGCGCGGAGCGCGAGCTCACCTTCCGCAAGGGCGGCGTGCTCAAGGAGAGCCTCGACGAATATGATCCGGCTGCGTTCAAATATTCCTATCGCATGGCCGATCCCAATCTCGACGTGCTGCCGATCAGCTCCTATTCGGTGACCTTCACGATCAAGCCGGCGGCCGGCGGCGGCAGCGATGTGCAATGGTATGGCCGTCTCTATCGCGGCGACACCGGCAATGAGCCGCCGGAAAATCTGAGCGACGACGCGGCGCGCACGGCGATGTCGGAATTTCTGTCGTCGGGCCTGCAAGGATTGAAGCGCAAGGTCGAAGGAAAATAAGGCGTATCTCGCGATGGGAGCGCGACCGTTCCAACGTCCCGTCATTGCGAGCGCAGCGAAGCAATCCAGACGCCGCCCCGCGGCTCTGGATTGCTTCGTCGCGTCGCTCCTCGCAATGACGCGTGTGACATCGCGTTCGCGCGTCGTCGTCGCGTTCGTCGGTCTCGCGCTCTGCGCGTGTGACGACGAGCGCAAGAACGACGCGCCGTCGAGCGATGCGGTTCGCGTCGAGGACAAGACGCCGGGCGCATGGCTGCGGCGCGACGAAGCCGATCCGGCAATTTGGCTGGCGAGCAAGGAGCAGGGTCGGGCGGCGTCGCCGACGGACCCGCGCGTCGAGACGCTCAACCGAGCCCTGGCGCGCGCCGATGCGTCCTTTCTCGAATCCGCGCGCATGGTCGCCAATCGCACCGCGCAGCTCGCCGACATGCTCGCCGAGGCCGGCATGAAGGAGGACTATGCGAGCCTCATCGAGCAGCTCTCGGCGGTCGTCGACGCGAAGCGCGGCAAGGCGACCTATGGCGAGCTGTGCGGCTATTACTTCTCGCTGCGCCGCGGCGGCGCCGACAGAGCGGAGACGCTGCGGATATTGAAGGAGCGTTTCGGCGCGGTGGAACGTTAGCGCGTCTATCGAAGAGCGAGCCTGAAGGCTCGCGGTCCAGACTCGGCGCTTGGACCGCGAGCCTTCAGGCTCGCTCGTTCGCGTCAGCCGAGCTTCTTCGACAAGCGGTTCTCCACCGCGATGCGAATGAGATCGGAGCGCGAGCGCGCGCCGAGCTTGCGCTTCAGCAGCGCGCAGCTGTTGGCGATGGTCTTGTAGGACACCTTCATCGCGAAGGCCATTTCGGTCATGTCCTTGCCGTCGGCGAGATGGCGCAGAATGTCGAGCTCGCGCTCGTTGAGCACGTCGAGCGGATTGCCGGTGCGCTTGTCCGAGAAGGCGACCTTGAGCGCGAGATCGCCGGAGAGATAGCGCTCGCCGCCGGCGACCGCGCGAATGGCCTTGACGAAGCTCGCGGGGTCCTCGTTCTTGGCCACATAGCCGCGCGCGCCCTGCTCGATCGAGCGCGCCGCGAACATCGGATCGTCATTCATCGTGAAGACGATGATCTTGGACTGAGCGTCGCGCTCCAGCAGAGAGCGCAGAAGATCGAAACCCGAAGCGTCGGGGAGGTTGATGTCGAGAACGGTCACGTCCGGAGCGGAGGAAGCGTGCGACTTCAGCGCCGCCTCGGCGTCATGCGCTTCGATGACCTCTATATCGGCCTGCCCCGAGAGCATGCCGCGACATCCCTCGATCACCATGGGATGGTCGTCGACGATGAGGACGCGCATCGTGGCCCTTCTTTGCGATTGCGGGAAGACTATGTTGAAATCTCGGCTGACTTGTCAATAAACTTCCGATGTTTGGACGAATGGCCGAGCTTCATGGCGCGCCCGGCCGAAGCGCTCCGCGTCCAACTCTTCTCCTCGGCGAACCCGGCGGTCTCACATGTCATCCCTGTCGCTCAAGGCGCGGTTGAGCTGGCTCATCGGCGTCGTGCTCGTCGCCACCTTGCTGGTGAATGTCGGCATTCTGATCCTGCATGCGGGGCCGCGCATTCGCGCCGAGGACGAGACCAGCCTGCGGTTGACGCGCGAGCTCGTGCTGATGACGGTCGCGAGCATCCAGGAGACCAGCGATCCCGCCCCGGCGCTGAAGCGCTTCTACGAGAGCCTCGGAACATTGCGCCATGTCGATGTGCGCGTTCTGCCAGTGGGCGGTTCGCCGCTCGAGCCGCTCGCGCGGCGGCCGGCGAGCGCGGCGGAGCTGCCGGGCTGGTTCGTCGCGCTGGTCGACGTTCCGCCGCGCGTCTCGATCATTCCGGTGCGGGTGCGCGGCGTCGATTACGGCCGCATCGCCATCATGTCCAATCCGCTCGACGAGC
This sequence comes from Methylosinus trichosporium OB3b, assembly GCF_002752655.1. Taxonomy (NCBI): domain Bacteria; kingdom Pseudomonadati; phylum Pseudomonadota; class Alphaproteobacteria; order Hyphomicrobiales; family Methylocystaceae; genus Methylosinus; species Methylosinus trichosporium. The sequence goes on from NZ_CP023737.1 coordinate 3,040,275, forward strand.
TCGCCGAGATCTGGTCGGACGTCTCCTGGCTCGCTCTGGTCAGCCTGCTCGCGACATCGGCGATACTCGCAATCGTGCTCGTCATCGTCCGCTGCTCGCTGACGCCCTTCGGCCACATGCAAAAGGCCTTGTCGGAGCTGGAGGCGGGAAGGAGCAATGTGCGCGTCGCGCTTGCCGGTGCGAGCGAGTTCCGCGGCATCGCCGGCGCCGTCAACTCGCTCGCGACGACGCTCGATCAGGTGAAGGCCGAGAACCGATCGCTGCTCGGCGAGCTGATGCGCGTGCAGGACGACGAGCGCAAGGCGATCGCGCGCGATCTCCATGACGAGGCGGGTCCGTGCCTGTTCTCGATCCGCGCCGGCGCCCATGCGATCGGCGAGCTCGCCGAGAGCGACGCGCCCGACCTCGGCCGGCTGCGCCAGATCACCGCCAATGTCGGCAAGGCCTGCGAGGCGCTGCAGAGCCTCATCAGCGGGCTGCTCGGACGCTTGCGGCCGCGCGGCCTCGCGGATTTCGGCCTCAGCGACGTGCTCGGCGGGCTCATCGCCTCCTGGAAGGTCGCGCGTCCCGACGTGGCGGTGGAGCTGATCGCGCCGCATGATCTCACGACCCTGGACGAGCAGACCGCTTCGACCGCCTATCGCGTGGCGCAGGAGGCGATGACCAATGTGTTTCGCCACGCCGGCGCCAGCCGCGCCAGCGTCGCCATCGAATTCGCGCCGTTCGAATCGTCGGTCGAGGGCGACGCGGAGGAGGAGTGCGGCGCAGCGCTGCGCATCGTCGTCGAGGACGACGGCAAGGGCATTCCCGAGCGGCCGCAATTGGGGCTCGGCATCATCGGCATGCGCGAGCGCGTGCAGGCGCTCGGCGGCCGCATGACCATCGAGAAGCGGCCGGAAGGAGGGACGCGGCTCACGGTTTATCTGCCGATCGCCGACGACGGCGAGACGTGACTTTCATGTTGCTCAATTCGCCGACTCTCGCCGCGCGTTCATTCTCCCGCGCCGCGCGCGATGCGGTTGTCGCGAGCGATGCGTTCGGGTGAAGGCGACGACGCCTCCCGCCTCCTCTCCCCGCTTGCGCTACGGCATGCACACATCTCGTTATGGTGACGACAAGGCGGCTGAGCTCGGCAAATTGATTCACCTGTGAAATTCCGCTGGCGGCGCGCGCTTGGCGTGTGATTCTGTCCTCGACACGTCGTATCATTTCGGGGTGTCGCCATGACGCTTGAAAATCTGTCGTTGGGCCGGTTCGGGGATTGCCGTCTCGATAAAGGGGGCGGTGCTGCTCGATCGCATCCTCGTGCGCCAAACCATCTGCCTGCGTCGGCTCAGCGCGGGCGATCGCGCCCAGGAGGTCGCCTTCGGCCGCTTCCTGGCCAACGAGAAAGTGACGCCCGAGCGTTTGATCGAGGGCTGGAGCGAGCAGACAGGATCGGCGGTGGCCGGAAGGCATGTGCTGGCCATCCAGGATACGAGCGAGATCAACTTCAAGACCAAGCCGGGCCGGCGGCGCGGCCTGGGCGAGATCGGCAAAGGCTCGGGCCGCGGCGTGCTGGTGCATGCGATGGTGGCGGTGGATGCCGACAATGGCAGCTGCCTGGGCCTGGTCGGCGGCTCGGTTCGCACGCGCAGCAAGGGCCGGGTCGAGACGCCTCACGCCAAGCGCGCGCTGAAGGACAAGGAATCGCGCCGCTGGATCGAAACCGGCGCCCAGGCCGAGACTGTGCTGGCGCAGGCCGCCATGGTCACCGTGACGCACGACCGCGAGGGCGACATCTACGCCTGCTGGGCGCGCCTGCCGGGCGATGATTTTCATGTGCTGGCGCGCGCCATGCACGACCGCGCCGTCGCCTGCGGGGGCACGCTGTCGAGCGTCATGGCGAAACTCGACTTCGTTTCGACGCGCGCCGTCGAGCTGCTCGCCACGCCCAAGCGCGAGGCGCGCCGAGCGGTGCTGAGCCTGCGCTTCACCTCGGCCGAGGTGGTGCGCCCCGACGGCCCGGATGCGCGCGGCTTGCCCGAGACGGTGTCGTTGCGGGTCGTCGAGGTGGTCGAGCTCGACCCGCCCGAAGGCGTCGAGCCGGTGCGCTGGCGCCTGCTCACCACCCACGCGGTCGCCGATGTGGCGGCGGCTTGGCAAATCGTCGACTGGTACCGGCTGCGCTGGACGATCGAGCAATTGTTCCGGCTGATGAAGACGCATGGCCTGCAGCTCGAGGACAGCCAGCTCGCCAGCGCCGAGGGCCTGATCAAGCTCGCCGCCATCGCCGCCAAGGCGGCGGCGACGACCTTGCAGCTCGTGCAGGCGCGCGACGGCAAGAGCGGCGAATCGGCGACGATCGCCTTCAGCGCGCCGGAGATCGCCGTGCTCGACGGCCTCGCCGGCCAGTACCGAGGCAGGACAACGCTGCAGAAGAACCCGCACCAGCGCCATAGCCTGGCCTGGGCCGCCTGGATCATCGCCCGCCTGGGCGGCTGGAACGGCTATCCGTCGTCGAAACCGCCAGGGCCGATCACGCTGCGCCACGGCCTGGAATATTTTCACGCCATCGCCAAAGGTTGGAACCTCCGAGATGTGTGCATACCGTAGCGGCGAAGCGGGCGGGCGAGGCCGTGCGCGGCCATTGGGGCATAGAGAACCAGCTGCACTGGGTGCTCGACGTCGTCTTCGCCGAGGACCAATCGCGTCTGCGCAAGGGCCATGGCGCGCGGACCATGGCCGTCGTCAGGCATTTCGCCATCAATATGATCCGCACGGCGCCAGAGCCCGAGAGCAAGCCCATGAAGCCGCAACGAAAGGCCACAAAGCCCACACGCACCAGCATCAAGCTCCGCAGAAAAATCGCGAGCTGGCGCGAGGATTATCTCGCCATCGCCCTAGGAGCGGAAGTTCGTTAACCTGGATTCGGTGCCCTGACGGGCCGGTGGAAGAGATTGACGCTCGACCAGAGCAGGTCTTCGAGATCGGGCTCGAGTCGGGTGTCGGCGAGGGTCGCGACGAGCGCGTCGAACATGTCCGCGGTCGCGCCGGCAATGGCGGCGGCTTCGGGCAGGGGCCGACTGTCGGGCTCGTCCTGGAAGGGACGGTGGCCATAGAGTTGAAGCTCGGTGAGAACGCGGTCGATCGGGGATGAGGCCTGCGGGGGCTCGTATTCGGCATCGTCGCGGTTGATCGTCATGGCGTCGCCCTCTGTCGGATCGGCCGCGCCCATCGCGGCCTTCGTGGGCGTCCGAAGCGGCAAGACAGAGCCGGCTTGCACCGCCGAGCGGCCGAAGCGGAGCGGAGGACGGCGGGCGGCGGCAATTTTGTGTCGCGATGCAAAGCCGGATTTATCCGGCGGCGGAAAATTGTCGTCGCCCGCCGTTGCACGGCCGGATCGATTGCCGCGGGACATAGCCCCTCTCGAAGGCCGTGGACGCGGCTCTTCCGAAGGGGGACAGGTATTCGATCATGCGCGAAGTCGAGTCGCGCCGACTCGCGCTCGGTCGGCCGTGGCGCTCTCTGCCGGGCTCATGAAGCGCGCGACGTCTTCCGGCACGAATTGGATGCGGAGAGCTGCCCGTAATTCATCCATGCCGAGGTAGCGCAGATCGTCGTTGAAATCGTCGAGCGTCGGCGAGAGAATCATCGCATCGATCCCGTTCGCCGCCGCTCGTTTCCTCAACGTCTCGGCCGCCATGTCTCCTGCCGGATCGTCGTCGCGCGCGACATAGAGACGGCGCAACGTGTGAGGAAGTATCAGGGCGGCGAGGTGATTGGCCGACAGAGCTGCGACCATCGGCAGAGTGGGAAGAACGCAGCGAAGCGACAACATGGTTTCGACGCCTTCTCCTGCCGCCATGATGTCGTCCACGACGCCGAAGCGGACGCCATTGCCGAGGAGACGGCCCATCGCTCTCCTCGGCGTGTCCACCGACGCCTTGTCGTCGCCAGTCGGATCGAGCCATGTGCGTTGCACGCCGGTGACGATTCCGGAAAGATCGGTGACGGCGGCGATGAGCGCCGGCAATGGCTCGACCTCGCCGTCGCTCTGTCGGCGATAGTAGCAGCGTCGATGGAAGCGAAGACGGGCGGCTTCGTGCAAAATTGTAATGCCGCGTTTGCGGAGATACGTTTCCGCGATCGTGCCGCGGATCGGTTCAGCCATGGCGAACAGTCGGCGTGCGGATTCGGGTGAGCCTCTCGATGCGGTCTGCGGTCGGCGGTGCGCCGGGTCTGGACGTGGCTCAAAGCGCGGCATAGCGAGGAAGCGCCGCGCCTCGTCGGCGACGTCGCGGAAATTGGAGAGACGACAGCTCGCACGGATAATGTCGAGCAAGTCGCCATGTTCCGCCGAGGCGGCATCCACCCATTTCCCTGCTGCGCCTTTGCCGCTGTCAGCACCAATCAATCGAACGAAGAGGCTGCGGCCTGGCGTGTTGCGGGCGTCGCCGACAAGCCAGTAACGACCTTCGCGGCGCCCGTAGAGATAATGGCGGCATACCGCCTCCGCGTCACGCGCGAGACGCTGCGCCAGCTCGGCCGGTGAATCGAACATGGCCTCCTCCAAAGAAAAAGGGACCCGCCATTGCTGGCGAGTCCCTCGGTTCGGCCTCGGGGAGGTCTATTCGGCGAAGGTCTCGGGATCGTCCGTTGACCCGGCCTCAGCATCGCTCTGCGCCGTGTCTTCGTCGATAGCCATTTCGCTCTCGATCGTCGCCGATTCTTCGACCGGCTCATCATCGTGACGAGTCGCGTCGGCAGTCTCGGACTGCTGGAACGCATGACCAGGCGTGCGCAACGGCTCGGGGAGCCAGCCTGTTCCGACGAGCATCTGCTCGGCTTGAGCCGCCATGTCGCCTTTCTTCAGATGCTCGATCTTTCGCGCCGAGGACTCGCCCTTCGCCTCGCGAACGGCGCCGAGGCTTCGCGCCTTGGTCACGCGGCGGAGAAAATTATCGACGGTCGGCGTCCAGCCCGCAGCGGCGATGTCGAGAGACAAGGTCTGCGCGAGGCGGTCGGCATGGACGACGGCTCGGTGCCGCCGGTTCCAGGCCTCGTGAACGGCGTTGACGCTGAGCGAGACGCAATGCGCGAAGAGCGTTTGCCGCGCCGCGACATCGAGCGTCGTCAGCGCAGTCCACAAATCTCCGGGTTCCGTGGGCAGTTGCGACGACCAATCGCGATGGCGGGAATCGACAGCGGCGGCGAGCGGCGTGTCGCCGAGGCCGGGCGCCAGACTGCCGAAAGCGACGTTCTTCGGCTCGATCTCCAGGCAGGAGTCCGAGCCGTAGCGGTAGAACAGCTTGAGACAGAGAACATGCAGTGCAGCGAGAATGGCGACGCCCGGATCGTCGCCGATGGCCCGTCGCAGCGCCAGCGTGCGATAGGCCGTGAGCTCGGTCAGAAGCTTGTCGGGAAGAGGCCGAATGCCTTCGTCCTCTTCCTCCGCCGGCTCCGATCGAACCGTATTGTCGCCGTCGGGCTCGACCGCCCTGGACGCCGCCGACGCCACCGCCGAAGAGGCGTCGGCGTTGGCATCGCCATCCGAATCGGCGACTGTCGGCTCAGCGATCTGCGCGTCGTCCTCGGGACGAACATAGCCTCGCTCGATGCGCAGCCGGCCGGAGCCGTCGATGCTGACGAAAGCGCCGGCTCGGGAGATATCGTCAGGATCGTAGGCCACCGGACGGTCTTCGATCTCCGCCATGGCGGTTTCGATCTCGCCGAGACGACGATCCACATCTTCGGGAATTTGATCCTCGTCGGCGAAGGCGGCCTCGATCTGCTGGGCTTCGATCCGCAACGATTCGAGCGCGGCCTCCCCCTCCGGCGTCAGAGGCGGACGTTCGCCCTGGATGCAACGAAGCCCATAGGTATGGCCGTAAGGAAAGTCGGTCGCGACCTCGACCCATTTCCATCCCTCGGCGCGGATGCCCTCCGCCGCGCGCTCCAGCTTCTCGGCGACGAGACGATCGCGAAGGCCGACGTCTTGCAGCCAGCCGCCATCGTCACTCTGGAACAGGTCGCGCATGACGGCGCCGCCAGCCGCGGCATAATCGTCGCCGGCAAATTGCGCGCGCTTGTCCGAGGCGCGAACCGCGCCTTCGGTCAGCAAGCGGCGAATCTGGTAGGCTTCTTTATTGTAGGAGCGCTGAATGGCGTCCCAGACCTGCTCCTGTCGCTCGTGGTCAGGGCTCACGGTGAAGCCCATGAGCTGGTCGAGCGTCATGCCGTCCTCGGCATAGACATCGAGCAGCTTCGGCGACACGGAAGCGAGACGCAGGCGCTGCTTGACGACGGCGACGGCGACGAAGAAGGCGGCGGCGATCTCCTCCTCGCTCTGACCTTTCTCGCGCAGAGTCAGGAACGCCCGGAACTGATCGAGTGGATGGAGCGGCGCACGCTGGACATTCTCGGCGAGACTATCCTCCTCGGCCGTTCCGTCGGTGCGCACGACGCAGGGGATCGGAGCGGTGCGCGCTAGGCGCTTCTGTTTCACCAGAAGCTCGAGCGCCCGATAGCGCCGGCCTCCGGCCGGGATCTCGAACACGCCGGTCTCCGAGCCGTCGGCGTCGAGCACCGGACGGACGGTGATGCTCTGCAACAGCGTGCGTCGGGCGATGTCTTCGGCGAGCTCTTCGATGGAGACGCCGGCCTTGATCCGCCGGACGTTCGACTGGGACAGGAGGAGCTTATTGAAGGGAATGTCGCGTGAGGCGCTGAGGTGGGTTTTCTGAACCGCGGTTGCCATGAGATCAACTCCGCGACGAGCGGCCGAGAGACTTTCTCTCGATCCTGCGCTCGTCACGAAGAGCGGCGCAGCCCTCTACCTCTCGGGTTCGGGCTGCGCCACCAATGTCGTCGAGGCGCTGCGCCGAAAGCATCCGGCGCAGCGATATCTGGCCGTCAGGCGGCGCGCGCGAGAAGCGCCTTGGCGCGGCCTTCGAGCTCCAGCCGCGCGTCCTGATGCGGCTTGGAGCGCGCGACAGCGGTAATGCCCGGCACGAAATCGAAAATGCTCTCCGGCGGCCGTCCTTCCTCCTCGAGAACGGCGGCGATCACTTTCGCCGTTTCCGCCTTGCTGAAGCCGCGCTTGCGTAGGAACGTCTCCCGTTCGTCGTCCTTGCGGGCGACGATGCGTTCACGCGCCGCCTTCACGCCCGCGATGAATGGAGCCGGTGACGACCGCGCGAAATTCTCGAGCGCCGGCGCCGCTTCATGGGCGAAGCGCTGCGCCGCGAATTTGCTGTGCCGAATGCTGATCTCCTCGAATCCTTCGACGCCCCACAAATTTCGATTCATACAAACCGCGCGTAGATAGAACGAGGCGATGCCGAGCGTCTTCGATCCGACCTCGCTGTTCCAGCAATAAAAACCACGAAAATACAAATCCGGATCGCCGTTCGGCAAACGGCCGGCCTCGATCGGATGCGTGTCGTCGACGAGGAAGAGAAAAACGTCACGATCGCTCGCATAGAGCGTCGTCGTCTCCTTGGTTACGTCGACGAACGGATTATAGGTCATCGTCGCCCAGTCGAGAACGCCGGGCACTTTCCAGCGCGTGTTGCCTGTGCCGTTTCCAGCGATTTTCATCACCGCGGCGACGAGTTCATGATCCCAAATACGGCCGTAGTCCGGACCGGTGACCGCACGGAGCGCGATCCTGCCGTCCTCCGCCTCGAGCGTCTTGACCAGCTCGGCGCGGTGCGAAAAGCAGACCGTGCTGAAGATTGACGCCGGCGAGCGGCGCCGGCAGCTCGCGCAGATAACCGGCGGGCGCCCCGACCATCGAGCAGAGCTGGCCGAAGCTCCAATGCGTCGGCGCGACCGGAGAGGCCGAGCCGGGCAGCATCAGCGTAAGGCGCTCGGCGTCGGCGCGACGCGCCTCCACCCGGATCGCCGCGCTCTCCACCGTTCGGACGTGGCTCCGTTCGGAGCGGCCGCGAACGGCGGCCAACAGATCCGACAACGACAGGTATCGCTCGTCGTCCGGCCGGGAGAACCATTCGGACGACACCCGGCCCACACGGTCGCCGCGAGACAAGTCGACCTTGAAACCAGAAGAGACGCTGAACTCGGAAGCGCCGAATTCCTTCGGCGAACCGGCGGCGACGTGGACGGAGGCCGCCGGGCGATGGTGCCGCTGTGCGGCCTATATTCGGCAATGTTTGAGACGAGCCCCCCAGACCTTTCTAGGGCGGTCAAGGCGCTCGGCAGCCTGGACGGCCTAGGATCCCGCCAAGCGCGATCCGTGCGGACGATGGTCGCTCGCAGGGCGATCGACGAGGTCGACGCTGTCAGCGAGGATGTCTTCGAATTCCTGGTCGATACGCTCGAACATGGAAGCAATCCAAACGAGCATACGGCTTTTGCCAAGGGCTTGGGCACCGCACTGTGGCGACGATCGCCCCTTCGTATCGTCGAGGCTATCACTTCAGGCGGGGTCTTGGGTCGAGCTTCTGCGGATGCGCTCTCAGACATTGATCCGGACCAACTGGTCGTCGGCCTGAAGGAGAACCCACGTATCGCTCGGCAAATCGTCGAGGCTAGGCCCTGCTTGCTTGAGCGCATCGACTTCTGGCGGATCCCCGACATCGAAGAGGGCCTAGTTCGCCTCGTGAAGGATGCCGCCGCAGGAAGAGTCGCAGCCGCGCTGCTCGCGGCAGGAAGATTCGGGCCCGCTTCCCTGATCATTGAACGGGTCGATCCCGGCGATCTCGTTCTGGCGTTGGAGTCGGGCGAAGCCGATGAGCTTGTCTTGGCTGCATGGCTTGAGGCTCTGCTTCGCAACGCCAACAAGGCCGCGGCGGTCCTGGCTTCCGGACGGGTCTCGCGCCGTTCAACGCTCGTCGCTCTGGCACGGGCGAGCGGTCCGGACGGAGTGCCGAACGATTATGGGGAGGATCCTTGGCTGATAGCCGTGAGGAGCGCCTCGGAGCCAATCAGCCAAAGCGATGAAGACTATCTTGCCGCTTTTTTGATGGCGCGGGCTCTCGGCCCAAGATCCCGCTCACGCGCGGAACTCATCTGCTTTGCTTACACCCAACTGTATCGCGCGCTGGACCAGAACCGTCTCCACGACGATGTCGAGCGCCTCGTCACGTGGCGTCTGGACTGGGGCGGCTGGTTTCAATCCGACTACTGCTCTCGGCTGAAAGCAACCGTGGTACGAAGGTTCGTCACCGACCACCTCGATCCCGAGATTTTCGGCCGGCTAACAGACGACGACGCTCTCTCGATGTCGCTAATCGACGAGATGGCCGAAACCGGAAGGGGGCGTCGCTACTTGGTAGAAGTTCGGAACCACCTGATGCATACGAATCAGAGAGACAACAGGGCGAGGGCTGATTACATTTTCGACAAGATCAAGTGACGCTTCTTGGTAGATGGAAATATTTCTTCAACCGCATGCTGCCGTCGCCATTCCCGCGAATGAATTCCACGCCGGCATGCTCCAGAGCGACGCTCATACGGTCGATCGTCGACGGATTGACCTGCTCAGGCTGACAAACGCATCGACCCACTACAACCGGGGGCTCGCTGCTCCACGCGCCGGAAAACCGCACCGCGATATCCGCAAATGCTCTCTCCTGCTTACAAAATTGCTTAAATGAGGCCGTCACGCTGACGATGTAAGCAAAAAACGCCCCGAAGGGCGCTCTTTAATCATTTGATTTTCATTGAGATTTTTGGAGCGGGCGAAGAGCTTGATTTCGCTCATTATTTACACCGGTTGTTGTTCGAGATCAACAGCCTTGCGCGGGCGCCCAGGGCTCTGAATCCGGGTTAACGGGCTGAGGCTTCCAAGGCGATGGCGAGATAATCCTCGCGCCAGCTGGCGATTTTTCTGCGGAGCTTGATGCTGGTGCGTGTGGGCTTTGTGGCCTTGCGCTGCGGTTTCATGGGCTTGTTCTCGGGCTCGGGGGCGGTGCGGATCATATTGATGGCGAAATGCCTGACGACGGCCATGTTTCTCGCGCCATGGCCCTTGCGCAAGCGGGATTGGTCTTCGGCGAAGACGACGTCGAGCACCCAATGCAGCTGGTTCTCTATGCCCCAATGGCCGCGCACGGCCTCGCCCGCCCGCTTCGCTGGGAGAAGGGCCGAGGAGATGTAATAGCGCGTCTCGAAGCGGCCGCGGTCGGCAAGTTCGGCCTGCGATTTGACGCGAATGATCGTCGCGGCGTTCGGCAGGCGCAGCTCGCCCGGAAAGCGGCGCTCGCCGTTCAGCCAGTCGATCTCGGTGATGACGCTCACGCTGCGCTGCTCGATGCGGCCATGGCCCTTGTCGAAATCGACGCATGTGTCGATCCGCGTCGCGGCGGAAAAAGCGCTCTCGATCTCGGCGCGCAGGGTCGGCTGATTGGCTTTGACCGCCAGCAGATAATCGGCGCCCTTGTCCACGATCGCCTGGGCGATCCTGGCGTTGGTGGCGATGGCGTCGATGGAGACGAGCGCGCCTTTCAGCGAGCCGCCTTCGGAAAGGCGATCGAGCAGGACGGGAATGGCCGATAGTTCATTGCTCTTGCCCTCGACCGCCTCCTGGCCGAGCACGAGGCGGCTCGTGGTGGCGAAGGCGGAAACGAGATGCAGCGGGGCTTTGTCCTCGGCGCGATCATGGCTGCGACGCGAGGTCTTCCCGTCGATGGCGATGAGCTCGGGTCGCTCCGGCCAGGTCTCGCGCACCCAGCCAGTGAAGGCCGCCGAGAACAGCGCCGGATCGACGCGGTTCATGAGCAGGGTGAGCCAGCGTCCGCCCGGCACGCCGTGCTCATAAGGCAAATAGCGGCGCAGGAAGCCGATGTTGGCCTTGCCCCAAGATGCAATAGCGTCGAAGTGATCGCAATCGGCCATGGAGGCGCAGACGACGAGCAGCAGCACCTCGCGAAGCGGATGCGCGACGCGCCAGGGCTCGCGCGGGTCGTCAATGATCGAGAAATGGTCGAGAAGCGCTTTCAGACGCGACTTCTCTTTGAAAACTGCGAAGGCGAGGCTCATCACGGCGGCTCCAGAATCACTCCGCCGATAGGGAATCACGCCTGAGCCCATCCGTTAACCGCCGTTAACCCGAATTCGGAGCCCTGCGCGGGCGCCCTTCCTCCCATGTTGCACGCCGCGTGGGACATTCCTGTTGGACGGGGTTGGAAGTGCCTCATGGGTTTCTAACTTTCGCGTACTTCAAGTACAGGAAAGTTATGAAATGCCATGCCTCGAAAGGGCATAATGGCCGAATGGAGCCCCGAAGACGCCGCTGGGAAGACTTCGGCGAAAGCCTGCCGATTTGCTCGCCAGCTCCACCGCCCGGTCGAGCAATGCGCCGCGATGGCGCGAGTCCTTCGGCAGACGCATGGGCATCGTCAGGCTGGTGGGTTCGCCACGATCCACGACCGCTGAATGTCCGCTTATTTGGCCGCTTTCGCTTCTGTCATAATGATATTTATATCAATAAGTTATGAAAATTCATCCCTTCTTTAAGTCCTTGATTTGTCCGCTTATTAGGCCGCTTTCGAGCCACGAACCGCTTCCTTGATGGGTGCGGCTACGCGCGCAAACGGAATCAAACCGCCTTCCGGATGCGCCCCATGAGCGATAGAACGCCTTTCTATAACTCACCTATGACCTGACGGCACCGGTCGGCGCGTTCCGTCAGCGCGTCGGAAAGCCTAGCCACGATTGAATGAGCGATTCCGTCGGACTCGGCGGCTCGGCGCACATCCGCCAGGTGGTCGGGGAGCATCGCCGCCATTTCCCGTATGCGGTGCAGAACTTCGTCGGCGTTCAGCCGAAGCTGCCCGGCGAACTTTCGCCATTGCGGCGCGCCGATGTCGCGGAGCTTGTAGGTATCACCGATTTTCATCGCCAGACGCACCCGGTGGGGATCGAAGCCGTAGGGCAGGATGCTGGCGATGTCGTAGAGCGGGGCAAGCCGCGCCCGCCCCTGGGCGCCGATCAGCAGCGAATAGTTCTTCGCGTGAGCGTCGGTTCCCGCGATCAGCCAGTTGAAAATGATGGCGTCGACGAAGCGTTGCACGTCCTCCTGGGGGCGGCCCGACACGGTTCTCAGGAGATCGACGGCCATGCGTGCGCCCGGTCCGCCCTCATTCTCGTATTTGCGTGTCGGCGGGATCGCCAGCGCCTGGCAAAAATCTTCCTGATGAACCCGGATGATCGCCGAATCTGTCCAATCCCGGTCATAGCGCTCGATCACGATGGCGACCTCGTCGCCAAACCATTGGACGCGTGAACGCGCGGTGAGCAGGCCGAGCCTGCTGGCGAGCGACATGCAGAGATGCTCATTCTCGGCGTGGCCGTCATATTCGCCGGTAGGCGGCTTGAGGATATGGGTCGTCGGCGTGCGTCCCGACGGGACGCCCCATCGCCCGTTCTCGCAAAGAAGGGCGGTCTTGGGCTGGGCTCCCGCCAGGCTGAACTGCCCCGTGTCGCTCGGCGTTCGCCATGCGGCATGGTCGGCCCGAAGCGTTCTCAGGCGTTCGGCGATGTCCGCCTCGTTCAGCCATTCCACCGCGCCCGGCTCCTCGCCGAGGATCGCATCGACCCTGTCGGGGCGGACGAACTGAACGGCGCCGGCGCAATCCTCGCCGACATGGGAGAGAAGCGCGAAGGGATTGCGCGCCGACACCTGAAACCGCCGCGCCCACCGGGCGAGCACGGCTTCATTGTCGGGCAGCAGCCCCCACAGGAAAGCGTCGATCGGCTGATGACCGTGCTTCTCTGCGGTGAGCGGCATCGAGAGCGAAAGCGGATAGGCGCCCTGTGCGGCGCGCCATGTCTCCTCGTAGATAAAGGCCAGACGCCCGCGCGGGTCGCGGATCACGCGCCCGACTTTGCGGCCATTGGCGAGAGCGAGGAGTTCGGCTGTCATCGGCGATCCCGCGTCCGATCAAGGACGCTGTCGATGTCGGGCGTTTCGATTGCGTCGGGTGTATTGGCTCCGGACACCCCGGTTTCGGTCGTGTCGAGCGACACACTGATCCCCAGGGCGTCGAGCGTACGCAAAATCAGCCCGATCTCCGCCCGCGTCTTGCCTTTCTCGACGTCGATGATCCATTTTCGGCTCACGCCAACGATTTTCGCCAGTCTATCCTGGTCGAGGTTCAACTGGCGGCGGCGCTCGCGGATCGCAGCGCCTAGTTCGAGGGCAGTTCGGATATTCATAATGACACCATTCGATAACATATTTATATGACATCGTACGGTGACATGTCAATATGTAAATGATCGGTGACATGGCGTATGTCTATCGTCGAAAGTCCGAGGCCCCGTCGACTGCGGAACTGTGCAGCTTCCTGCCCCCGATTTGGACAAGTCCTGCCGTGACTGCTTAAATTTTACCTCCGACGAGAAAGAACGTGACAGTGGCCGTTGGATCGTCGGCCTGCGGAATGAATTGCGGGTGCCAGAAGTCCGCGACTTTCGCCCGTGCAATCGTCGCGCAGAGTTCGCCCGTCCTTGAGGGTGTCGGCGAATTCAAAACCGGCTCTTCTGGCGCGTCATCCGTCATGAGTGTCTTCCAGAGGCACCGCGAGCCGAAAACCCGTCATCCGGCCTTGCTAGAAAATGATCACGCTGCGGGTGAGCGCTTTGATTGGATAAACGAGAATGAGGACGTTGAACGTGGTGTCGAACGCTTCGGCCACGCATTCATGTGCTTGGCCGTTGCGATCGGTGATCGAAACGGTGGTCGGGCGCGTCATTTTCCGCCCGATGGGAAGGACGCGCCCAAGCGAATGATCAAGGGTAATCACCTGTTCGCTCGGCCTGCCGAACTGCTCAAGGAAGGAAGGTGAGGCCTCGATGCGTCGCACCTCTGCACGGGTTCCTGCGCCATCGCAATAGGTGATCGGCTCAAGGACATAGACGACGCACGCCCGTGAATGGGTACGAGCGAACTCGCGGCATGACGCGTAGACGGAGGCGCCGAATTTTTTTGCAAGCTTTATCGGGGTTCTGATCTCCAGCTTGCAATCCGCGGCGAGTGCGGCGTAGCCATCGCCTTGAAACAGGACGAAGCGCGCAAAGTTGTTGGCTTCGCGCTCGAACAGATCGGAGGTTTCGGGGTCGAGCGTCTTCTCGCAATCTTGGAATAAGCGAAACAGCTTGCGGTGGGTCGGCAACTCATGGTGGCCAGCCTCATGCAGCTTGAGAAAATTTTGTTTCGAGGCGCTGACCGTATCGTCGATATGGATCAGGTCTTCGCCAGCGTCGTAGATGCCGAAGACTTTCGAGATCGCCGATTTGAGTGCGTTTGCTGCCGCCTCGGCCTTGCCGACGAGGTATTCCATGAGGCGAAGCGGATCGAATGCGCTTGCCGGGGCGATGCGGAGATTGGCGGCTTCCAGGATGACGGCTGTCGGCGTTGGGTAGACCTCCCAGGCGGAGGCTCGGTCGAGGGCGCGCCGTGCAGCGACGTGCACGGCGCGCAACGCATCGGGATCAATGCTGCTGTCGTCAGCTTTGGCCATCCGGCTTTTTCCTGCTGCGCAGATAGCCGAGGAACTGATGAAGCTGCGCCTCTTCTTCAGACGTGAGGTTGTGGCCAGCGAAGGTCGCGACGCGGCCATGGCGTTGGTCGCTGCCCCGCGATCGTGTCGGCACGACGAAGCCGGCGCGCTCCATTAGCTCTTCGTAAGGAACGGCGTAAAGTTCGGCGAGCGCATTAAGAATGTTCGGGTTTGGCTTCTTTATTTGATCATTCTCGATCTGGCTGAGGTAGGCGTTCGAGACAATCTTGCCGGTACGCTTTTCCACCTCACGCAGCGTGATCCCGCGGTCATTGCGGATGGAGGCGAGATACTGCCCCAGCGTGAGCTTGATCTCGGCCCCCACGCTCTTCTTGGCCATGGTTAGGGTTCCCATTTAGGTAATTGTTTCACCACGGCTAATTACGCCTTTCTGCTTGAAATGTCAAGCGCGCTTGATATTTGCTTGACACTCTTAGCGTGCTGCCGTATCTTAGCATTGTGTCCGGCGCGGTGCCGGGGAAAGAAAAGGAATGAAAACGCCATGGAAAATATGGTTTCAAGCGGCCAGAGCCGCAATGAAAAGGCAAATTGCCAAGTGTCGCGTCGCCCCGGCGCGGACGGCCTGTTCTTCACCGAAGTGAACGGCACAATCGTGAAGTTCTCGGTGCCGACCCCCAAGGGCGAGCGGGTCCTCGACAAAGCGGGGTGCATGCCGGCGGGAGATTACGTCCTCATCCAGCTCTTGCGCCATAGCAGCCAGTCGGTAGGTCTCGATGAGACGGTTGATCTAGCGGTGGAAGGCGCTGAAGAGTTCCGCGCCTTCAAAAGCGACCGCATCTTCCGCTTCACGCTCAATGGCCATGGCTTCGAGTGGGGCGTGGCCAATATCCCGGAGCCCGAACTGCGCGCAGTTGCGCATGTGCCGGACGATGAGATCATCGTGCTGGAACGTGAAGGCCATGACGTGGACCTCGCGGCAGCGGATGTGCTCGATCTTGGCGGCGCCGGCACAGAGCACTTGCGGACTGAAAAGACTCTCGTGACAGTGTACTTCGAAAACGAGCTACGCGAGTTACCCCGCGGCGTCTACACCACGGAGCAGCTGAAAATCCGGTTCGGCGTCCAGGAGGGCTATATCCTCGAAGTCATTAACGAGGAAGGCAACCTTACGCCGCTGAAGCCGGATGAGAAGACCCGCCTCAAGAACGGCATGCGGTTCTTCGAGCAGGTCCCGTGCGGGGGCTCGTCATGAGCGACAGCGCCAAGGAACTCGCGCAGCTAAAGGCGATGCATGGCAGTGCCGTCCTCCTTAAGGAGGGCGGCCAGCCGGTTGCGCTGTTGCCGACTTTCGGCTTTACCGCCGCCGGCGGGAAAGCCTTCCGCATGGACCTCTTGCTCGTGCCGTTCATGCACTCGGGCTACGTCACGCGGTTGTTCTTCGAGCGGCAGATCGCTGACCGGGGAAGCAACTGGACTCAGCATCGCCTGGTCGAGCGGAACTGGTGGGCACCGTCGTGGAACTATGTGCCGGCCTCGCTGCGATGGACACAGATGTTGCTGGCGCATTTGAGGGCTGTCGAATGAATATCCGTTTCAAGATTACGCGTGCGCTGCTCGCAACCATCCGTATCGATCTTCAGCGCCCGCATCCCTTTGCCCACGAGCGTGTCGGCTTCATCGCGGCGGGCATGGCGGCAGCGCATGATGAGCTACTCATTTTGGCGCGCGCCTATCAGCCAGTGCGCGATGACGAATACCTCCGTGATTCGAGCGTCGGCGCCATGATGAGTGCCGAGGCCATCCGGCGCGCCCGGCAGTGGGCAATGAATGACCGCGCCGCGATATTTCATGTCCATACGCACGGCGGGCTCGGCGTTCCCGGTTTTAGTGGTACGGATATCCGGGAGAATGCGAAGTTTATTCCGAATTTCGTTTCCGTCGCGCCGCACAGCGCGCATGGCGCCATCGTGCTGAGTGATACCGCCGCCTTTGGTCAAGTATGGTTGGATCGGAAATCGCCCCAGCCCTTCATCACCGTCTTCTCCGAAGTCGGCACGCCTATTCGCACCTGGAGAGCCGCATGAGCCGCCTTGACCGGCAAAGCTTCCTTGGCCCGCAAAGCGACGCCATCCTCGAAGCATCCACCATCGGCATTGTGGGTTTGGGCGGCGGTGGCTCACACGTCGGCCAGCAAGCCGCGCATATGGGCATCGGCGGTTTCGTTATCGCCGATCCGGACCTCATCGAAGACACCAATACCAACCGCCTGATCGGCGGCACCTTGGCCGATGTGGCGACGGACGTGCCGAAGGTCGCGATTGCCGAGCGCTTGATCCGCGGCTTGCAGCCCGCGGCGCGGATCGTGTCGGTGCAGGCGGACTGGCGCGCCGCTGTTGATGACCTGAAGCTTTGCGACGTCATCGTTGGCGCGGTGGACAGCTTTAAGGAGCGTGAACAACTGGAGCGATTTGCACGCCGACACCTTATTCCGTACATCGATATCGGCATGGATGTGCACGAGCTTGGCGGAAAGGGATTTCTCGTGAGTGGGCAGGTAATCCTGTCGATGCCCGGCGCGCCCTGCATGCGCTGTTGTGGCTTCATCACAGATGAGAGGCTGGCGCAGGAGGCCAAGCTCTATGGCGCGGCCGGCTCGCGACCGCAGGTCGTGTGGTCGAACGGCGTGCTGGCGTCAACCGCGGTCGGATTGCTCACGCAGTTACTGACCGCTTGGTACCCGAATCCGCCGAGCTTCGTTTTTCTCGATTATGACGGCAATCGCGGAACCATTAATCGCAACCAGCGCATGGATCACTTGAAGAATCATGTGTGCTCGCACCATCCACCCGATGAGACGGGCGACCCCATGTTCGATATCCGCACGCAGGCGTTGCGGCCACGGCCGAAACCTGCGCCAACCAGCGCCGCGCCACCGGTCTCATGGTGGCGAAGGATGTGGAATCGCTTGCGCCGGCGCGCCGGATGAAAGCCGGCGCCAATTTCGTCCGGTTATAACTAGCTGGAGTTAAGTGAGTTATCTATTTTATGGGCGACTTATGAATCAATGTTTGAAAACTCGTCCACCGGTCTCTAACATGCCGTATCCCATAGTTTGAGACCCGGAAGGCCGATGACCCAAGAGAATAAGAAGATGGATATTGAAAGCGACTTTCTGCAGCTGGCCCGCATCGCGCTGTCCGGGCGGCCGCAGGATGTCCATGTCATCTTGCGCCGGGTCGTCAAGCGGTATCATCTCCTTATGCCCGCGCTTGCGGAAGCATTGACGACACTTCTGCACGAGTCGCCCTCGCAGGCCTCGCCGTTGCGCCGACAGGCCGAGATCCCCCTCCCGGTTGATCTCGATTCGCGGCTTCACCTCATGCGCGTCGAGGCCGACCCCGTGCTCGACCACGAGCCGGTCTTCGCCCCGAGCCTAGAAGTATCGCTCCGCCAGTTGATCGAGGAGCGGAAAAATCCGCAGGCGCTCGCGCGAGCGGGCCTTGATCCGACGCGGGCGGCGCTGTTCCTCGGTCCCCCCGGCGTCGGCAAGACTATGGCGGCGCGATGGGTCGCACGCGAACTCAAGCGCCCGCTGCTCATCCTCGATCTCGCGGCGGTGATGAGCAGCCTCTTGGGGCGGACGGGCATCAACCTGCGGCACGTCCTTGAATATGCCAAGACAATCGACTGCGTGCTGCTTCTCGATGAGCTGGATACGATTGCCAAGCGGCGTGACGACCATGGCGAGATCGGCGAGCTCAAGCGGCTTGTCACGGTGCTCATCCAGCAAATAGATGATTGGCCGTCGTCAAGTGTATTGCTGGCGGCGACGAATCACCCCGATTTGCTCGATCCCGCGATCTGGCGTCGCTTCGAACTGCATGTGGAGTTTCCGCTTCCCGACCAGGAGGCGATCGTACGCTTCGTCGAAAGCTCCTTGCATCCGTATTTCGCGGCCGCCGGGGAGTGGAGTAGTCTGCTCGCGGTGGCGTTCGACGGTTGTTCGTTCAGCGACATTGAGCGCGGTCTTTCGGCAGCACGGCGCAGCGCGGCGCTCGGGGGTATGCCGTTGGAAGAGAGTCTTGCGGGCCTCGTGACGGGCAAATCCATTGCGCGAAGCAAGCGGATCAATCTGGCCACGGCGCTCGTCGATCAGGGGCTGCTTTCGCAGCGCCGGGCCCGCGAACTCACCGGCGTCGCGCGGGATACGATCCGGAGCCGGACTGCCGCCTCGAAGACGAAGGCAAAACCGAAAGAAGGAAGCTAGGCGATGGCGAAGCGGAACTTCCTGCTCGGCAAGGGCGAACGCCTCGTTGAAGACGTCGCGGGCGTGCGCGGCGGCGCGCCCAAAAGCCACCCCTACACTTTCGCGGAAGCCAAAGACCGAATTGTGCCGATGCTAGCCCGCGTCGTGCGCGGGATTGATCACCTGCCGCCGGAAGCCTGCCCGAATGATGCCGCCGTCGCGGCGGTAACGCTCAACCCGGAATACATCGCCAAATCCTACTTCCCTGAAAAACTCCTTGAGGCGGTCGGGCTGGAGCCGGTCGGAAGCCGGCCTCGCCGCATCACGCCGGAGAAGCGATCGAAAGGCCGCGAACCCGAGGAGGCGATCACGACGGAATTGTTCGTCATGGGGCCACGGTCTGCGTTTCGCGCCTGGCGCTCGCAGCTGGTCAACTTCGCCGAGGACGCTGTTGGCGCCAAAGACTTGCCGTCCATTGAGCAGATATCAGCGCCGACGGCGCGCGATAAGGTCAAGGGCCGCGTGCCAAAAACAGGGAAGGTTGTCTTCGAGGTTGTCCTGCACAGCAGCGGCGGCGTGAAGGGTGTCGTCACGCAATTTCAGGAATATCTGAAAAAGATTGGGCTCGAGCAGCCGCTCGGCCGCCGCTTCGATGCCGGTGGCCTATCCTTCGTTGAGCTTGAAGCGCCTGTGGAGGCGGTCGAGCGTATCGCGACCTTCACGCCCGTCCGCGCCGTGCGGCAGATGCCGATGCTGCGTATCCTGCGCCCGAGCTTTCGTTCATCGCGTGTTCCGATGGAGACGATTGAGCTTTCGACGAAAGGTCCCGTTGATCCAAGCATCCGCGTCGCCATTTTCGACGGTGGTCTTCCCAAGGGCCATCCGGTGACGAAGTGGGCGAAGCCGATTGATCCACCTGGTATTGGGGCTGCATGGGACGAATTTCAAAAGCACGGCGTCGGCGTGACCTCGGCGTTTCTCTTCGGACACATTGATCCATCTAAGCCGCTCGGCCGTCCCTATGCGCCGGTGGATCATTACCGCGTTCTCGACACGATGCCGGGCCAGGATCCGCACGAGCTCTATGAAGTCCTTGGCCGCATCGACAGCGTACTGGTGAATAAGAAGTATGATTTCATCAACCTCAGCATCGGCCCATATCCCCCCGTCGAGGACGACGACGTTCACGCTTGGACGGCAGTGCTGGATGATCGCCTGTCGCACGGCGACACGCTTGCGACCATCGCCGTCGGCAATAACGGAAGCCGCCCAGCGAAGGACGGACTCAATCGCATCCAGGTTCCTTCCGATTGCGTCAACGCGCTCGCGGTCGGTGCCTGCGACAATTACGAGACGCCGTGGCAGCGTTGCGTCTACAGCTCCGTTGGCCCGGGCCGCAGTCCCGGTGTTGTCAAGCCTGACTTCGTGGAGTTCGGCGGAAATCTTCAACGTCCCTTCATCGTCGTGCATGACGGCAGAGAGCTGGCGCTGGAAGCAACCGAGGGCACGTCTTTTTCCGCGCCGTCGGTGATGCGACTTGGCGCGGGCGTGCGGGCGCATTTCGGCACGAACCTCGGTATCCTTGCCATTCGCGCGCTGCTGGTTCACACGACAGAGCCGTCGGACTTTCCCTGCGAAGACGTTGGCCGTGGCCGCGTCGCCCGTTCTCTGGACGAGATTGTTCTCTGTGACGACGACACGGTGCGCGTCGTCTATCAAGGCATCATTGCGCCCGCGCGCTACATCCGTGCGCCAATCCCGGTGCCGTCCGGCACCATTCCAGGCAAGGTCACGATCACCGCAACGCTCTGCTACCCGACCGGGGTCGATCCGCATCATCCGGGGAACTACACGCGCGCCGGCCTTGAGCCGACCTTCAGGCCCCATGACCAGAAGCGCAAGGACCCCAAGCAGGCGCATCCGGATAGCAAAGGCTTTTTCGGCAAGACGCAAAGCGGGCTGATGGAGGACGAGCTGCGGCGCGACGCGTGGAAATGGGAAAACTGCCTTCACACCAGCGTGACCTTCATGGGCAAGACCCTGCGGAACCCGGTACTCGACATACATTATAACGCCCGTCAGGCAGGCCGTGACTTTGCGCCCAAGGAAGCCTTGCCTTACGCGCTGGTCGTGAGTGTTCATGCCAAACATCTCGGCGATCTTTACGATAGAGTCGTCCGCAAATACGCCAAGCAACTGGAAGCTCTGCGACCGGTCGTGGAGATTCCGGTCAACACATGAGCCGCGCCGGGCACTGTGCCCGCAGCTGCCGAAGTCGTCGGCGCGCGGCTTGTTGAAGCGTGGGTGAAGCGACAAGCGTCCGACGTTTGCCGACGTATGGCGTCGTCGACTGAAGAGTTAGAGGAGGAAGGGGCCACGATGACAGGGTTGAAGGTCGAGAGAGAGTCTTTCGGCTGGCCCGTCATGGAGACCTCTTATGACAACTGCCCAAGCAAAAATCGTCCTGAACCAGTCGCAGGATATCCCCTTCAACAAGCTGACCCTCTCGCAGGCCAATGTGCGGAAGGTGAAGGCCGGCGTCTCAGTCGAGGAGCTGGCCGAGGATATTTCACGTCGCGGGCTTCTGCAGAGCCGTAAGCATTCGCCGTGGGCCGCAGGACCGTCGCGTCAGCGCTCTCGAGGCAACTTCATCTCTTTGTGGATTTTGATGAGTTCGACGAGGTTTTCGATGCCGAAGTCGGTGAATGCCAGGATCTCGAGGTCGCCGAGGCCATAGACCCAGATCACGCCATCCTCGGGCTCCATTTCATTGGCGACGTCATGGAGGAAGTCGACGCTTTCGCTGAGCTGCGCAGCGATACGATCGATGGTCGTGACGTGAGAGACCTTGTTGACGTGCATGGTCAGGCCGCCAGCGCCGGCGCAGCTTTATCCTTCTGGCGCCAGTTCCACGGCAGCAATTCATCGAGCCGATGCGCCGGATGCGCGGCGATGCGCGCGAGGACGTCGGCGAGCCAGGCCTGCGGATCGACGCCGTTCATCTTCGCTGTGACGATGAGCCCATACATAGCGGCGGCGCGCTCGCCTCCACGGTCAGACCCGCAGAACTGCCATGATTTTCGTCCCAGAGCAATTCCCCGCAGTCCACGCTCGGCTGCATTGTTCGAGACGCAAACGCGCCCGTCGTCGAGGAACAGCGTGAAGGCCGGCCATCGCTTCAGCATATATTGCATCGCTTTGGCAAGATCATGTCCACGCGAGAGCTTGGCGACCTGTTCGCGCATATAGCTCTCGAGCGCGTCGACGAGAGGTCGGCTCGACGCTCGGCGAACGGCGAGGCGTTCTTGCGCGCTCTTGCCGTTGATCGACCTCTCGATCTCGAACAGCGCATCGATGCGGCGCACGATCTCTATCGCGATCGGCGACAAAGGAATCTCCTTTTTCCCCGCCGCCTTGCGACGGACGTTCGCATCGATGTCGGCCATGACGAAGAACGGGCGCCGCGCGTGCGCCCAACACGCCGCTTCGAGAATCGGACCAGGCTTGCGCTCCGCTGCATACAGCTTGTTGTAGCCGTCATAGGCGTCCGCTTGCAGAATGCCGGAGTAGTTCGCCAAATGGGTCTGCGGATGTTCGCCTTTGCGATCACGCGAGTAATAGAAAATCGCAGCGGGCGGTCCGGCGCCGTCGAAGGGCGCATCGTCGCGCACATAGACCCAGCAGCGGCCGGTGTCGGTTTTGCCCTTCGCCAGCACGGGCACGATCGTATCGTCGCCATGCAGGCGCTCGGCAGAGAGAACATGCTCTTCTATGAGAAGGCGCAGTGGCTCGAGCGCGGCGCAAATGGAGCCGATCGCATCGGCCATGGTCGACAAAGCGATCGGCGCGCCTTCGAGCGCATAACGATCCGCCTGACGGTTCAGCGGCTGATGCTGGCCGAACTTCTCGAAAGCGATCATCGCCAAAAGGCTCGGCCCCGCCCAGCCGCGCGGAACGACATGGAATGGCGCCGGCGGCTGCGTGATCTTCTCGCAGTCCCGGCAGGAGAACTTTTCCCGCACGGTCTCGATCACTTTCCACTGACGCGGCGTCGTCTCCAATGTCTGCGTCACATCCTCGCCGAGCTTGCGCAGGCGCTGGCCGCCACAGCAGGCGCAGCTCGTCGGCGCCTCGATCACGACGCGCTCGCGCGGCAGGTGTTCCGGGAAGGTGTTGCGCTCCGGCCGTTTGCGCGCGAAGCCGGCGACCGCCGTCGTCTTCGCGACCGCCTGTTCCGCGGCGATCTCGTCTTCCGTCGCGCTCGCTTCCAGCTCTTCGAACATGAGCGCCAATTGCTCGAGAAGACGCGCCGACCGCTCCGATTTCTGCCCGTATATCTGGCGCTCCAGCTTGGCGATCTGAAGCTTCTGCGCGGCGATCAGCGCCATGTCTTCCGACGCCTTCGCGCGCGCGACGGCGAGCTCGGCTCTCAGCGCGGCGTTTTCGTCCAACAGGGCTTTGCCGATGGCGTCCATATAGCGAGTGAATCACAAATCTTTCGATTTGTGGCGCCCCAAAATGCGTCCGACCCCAGCTTTTTCGCTCATCCCGCGCTTGCTGGACGCCATGTCGATTGCGGATTTCGCCAATCAATTCCCTCGAGCATATAGGCCATCTGGGCGGCCGAAATCGACACCGCGCCCGCGCTCGCCGAGGGCCAGATGAACTTTCCACGGTCGAGCCGCTTGGCGTATAACGACAGGCCGAGCCCGTCGTGCCAGAGGATTTTTGCGAGATCGCCGCGGCGCCCGCGGAAAATGTAGAGGTCACCGGCGTGAGGATCGCGTTGCAACTGCTCTTGAACCTGAAGCGCCAGGCCCTGCATGCCGCGTCGCATATCCGTATGGCCGGTGGCGATCCAGACCCGGCAACCCGCAGGCAAGGGAATCATGAGCGCAGCGCCTTCAAGGTCGCAGCGATCACGGAAGACGGCGCCGTGGCGCTGATCTTCACACGCACGTCGTTCAGCTCGACTTCGACGACGCCGGCCGCGGATTCTTGCAGCGGCTGTTCCTGTGACGTCGCCACTCGCGGAGCGGGCTCGATGATCACCGGCGAAAATCCGCACACAGCGGCGCTCGCCTCCCGCTGCGCCGCGCGCCGCCATTTGTAGACGAGGCTCGTGCAAACATCCTCGCGCCGCGCCACATCGGCGACCACCGCGCCCGGCTCGGCGATCGCCGCCAATATCCGCGTCCGGTCTTCGTTTCTCCATCGGCGCCGTCGTTCGCCGCCCGTGATCAATGTCATCCGACCCATGCTGTGCAGCTTGCCTCGCTCATAAAGCCGACTTAGCTGCGCAGCTTCGCTCTATTCCATCGATTTTGAAAAGGCGGCCCACGGCGTAGGGATACGCTGCAAGCGGCCCAGGCCGGCAATCAGTTGCTCGCTCTGCAATCGCAGCAACTCTCCGATCTCGTCGCCGTGGTCGCGGCGAAGAGCCGCGCCGATGCGCTCGAGCAATCGCGCATCACGGCGACGGAGTCGCAAGGACGGGAGCAATACCGGCGCTTTTCGACGCGCTCCGGCTATCAGCCGGGCAATGTCACCATGTTCCATGGCAATTGAGGCGCGGCCATGGAACGATGGGACGTATGGCGCGCCGGCGCGATCCTCATTCTGATCGCCACATTGGTCGCGACGCTCTCTGCGCTCGATGCGCCGCCGATCATTCGTGACGCCAGCACGGCCTTCGCCATCGATCCGGACGATCTTTCCGCCGAGCTGCGCCGATGCAGCGCGCTCGGTCTCCAGGATGCCGAAGACGAGCGCTGTGAGGCGGTCTGGACGGAGAACCGCCGCCGCTTCTTCGGCAGGCCGGCGCGGCCGACGCCTCCCACGGCCGCGCCGGCCGTTTCCTCTACGTCCCCCTCCAAATCGAAAGGCGCCGCGCCATGAACAATGTCGGCGTCATCGATACATTCCTCAACACTTTCACCACCTATATCGATTCCGGCTTCGGCCTGCTGAAGGGCGAGGTCGCCTATCTCTCCTCCACGCTGATCGCGATCGACATCACGCTCGCCGGCCTGTTCTGGGCCTGGGGCGCCGACGAGGACGTGATCCAGAGGCTCGTGAGGAAGACGCTCTACATCGGCTTCTTCGCTTTCCTGATCACCAACTTCAACAAGCTCTCGGGAATCGTCTTCAATAGTTTCGCTGGCGTCGGCCTCGAGGCCGGTGGCTCTTCGGTGTCGACCGCCGATTTCCTGCGGCCCGGCCGTCTCGCCCAGGTCGGTCTCGACGCCGGCCAGCCACTGATCGACGCGGCGAGTCAGATGATGGGCTTTGCGTCCTTCTTCGCCAATTTCGTTCAGATCGCCGTGCTGATAATTTCCTGGCTGCTGATCATCATCGCCTTCTTCATTCTCTCCGTGCAGCTCTTCGTTACGCTGATCGAGTTCAAGCTGACGACGCTCGCCGGCTTCGTGCTCATTCCCTTCGCGCTCTTCAACAAGACCGCCTTTCTCGCCGAGAAGGTGCTCGGCAATATCGTGGCGTCGGGCGTGAAGGTGATGACGCTCGCCGTCATCGTCGGCGTCGGCTCGGGTCTCTTCTCACAATTCACGACGAGCTACGGCGGCGAGCAGCCGACGATCGAGCAGACGCTCTCCGTCGTGCTCGCCGCGCTCGCCATGCTCGGTCTCGGCATATTCGGTCCCGGCATCGCCACCGGCCTCGTCTCCGGCGCGCCGCAGCTCGGCGCCGGCGCAGCGGTCGGAACCGGCGTCGCCGTCGCAGGCGCAGGAATGCTCGGAGGCGCGGCGCTCGGCCTCGCCGGAAGGGGAGCAACGGCCGCCGCCTCGGGAGCCGCCGCCACCGCGCGCGGCGGCGCGAGGCTCGCCGGCGGAGCGGCGTCGGCCTATGCGCTCGGCTCGGCCGGGGAGTCCGGGCCTTCGGCTGTCGCCGCAGGGCTCGCCGGCGTCGGCAAGGCGGCGGGCGCCGTCGCAGCGGCTCCCTTCCGGCGCGCGGCCGCTCGCGCGACGAATTCCTTGGCCGAGAACTATTCCGCCGGCGCCCGCGCCGCCTTCACGGCGACCGGCGGCTCGGCGACCACAGGCGCAGGTGGTGACGGAGCAATCAGCGCTCCGCCCGGGAATGCGCCGCCCGCCTGGGCGCGGCGCATGAAGCGCAATCAGCTCGCAAGCCACGGCGCGACGACCGCCGCGCATGTCATTCAGTCCGGCGACAGCCACGGCGGCGGCCATTCCGTCGATCTCTCACAAGAGGAATAGACCATGTTCCGACGCGCCTCGGTGCGCTATGGGCGCACGCCAGAACCGGAAACGCCCTATCAGCGAGCCGCGCAAGTCTGGGACGAGCGCATCGGCTCCGCACGCGTCCAGGCGAAGAACTGGCGGCTGATGGCTTTCGGCTCTTTGCTCTTGTCCAGCGGCCTCGCGGCCGGTCTCGTCTGGCAGTCGACCCATGGGACCGTCGTCCCCTGGGTCGTGGAAATCGATCGGCTCGGCGAGGCGCGCGCCATCGCGCCGGCGACCGCCGATTACACGCCGTCCGATCCGCAAATCGCCTGGTATCTCGCCCGCTTCATCAAGGACGTGCGCGCCGCGCCCGCCGACCCGGTCGTCGTCCGACAGAGCTGGCTGCAGGCCTATGACTTCACGACGACGGCCGGCGCCGCCGCGCTCAACGATTACGCCCGCGCCAATGATCCATTCGCCAAGCTCGGCAAGCAGCAGATCGCAGTCGACGTCTCCAGCGTCATCCGCGCCTCGACCGACTCGTTCCGCGTCGCCTGGATCGAGCGCCGCTATCAGGACGGCACGCTCGCCGACACCACGCGATGGACGGCGATCCTCACGATCATAATCCAGCCGCCGACCGATGCCGATCGCCTCCGAAAGAATCCTCTTGGCGTCTACGTCAACGCCATCAACTGGTCCAAGGAGCTCGGACAATGACCCGGCCGAATTTCCTGAATGCCGGCGATCCGGCTCTGCGCATTGCCGTGAACATGCGCTTTCGGAAAGAAGGAAACGCGTCTTTCCGTAAAGCCGGCTTTGCGATTCTCCTCATCTCCGCGCCTTCGCTCGCCGGATGCGCGAAATTCATTCCGCCGGATATCGATTATGATGACGCCGCGCCGGCGCGGCTCTCCGCCGATCCGCCCGCGCCGGTGAAAATCGTCACCCTCGCCAAGCCGCTTCCCTTGCCTGGGCAATTGAAACCGCTGCATGGCGGCAAGGCGCCGCCCGAGCCTGCCGATCCGGCCGTGCGCGTCAATCAGGCCAACGCCGCCGCCCGCGTGCAGCCTATACGCGACGGATTCATCAATGCCGTGCAGGTCTATCCCTTCTCGGGCGGCGCGCTCTATCAGGTCTATGCCGCGCCAGGACAGATCACTGACGTCGCCTTGCAGGAGGGCGAGCAGCTCGTCGGCTCCGGACCGGTTGCCGCCGGCGACACGGTCCGCTGGATCATCGGCGACACGGAGAGCGGCGCGGGCGCGACCAAAAAAATTCACATCCTCGTCAAGCCGACGCGGCGGGACCTCGTCACCAATCTCGTCGTCAACACAGATCGGCGCACCTATCTGCTCGAGCTGCGATCGACCGAGAAGACCTATATGGCCTCGGTCTCCTGGCAATACCCGGAAGACCAGCTCATCGCTCTGCGCCGTCAGAACGCCATTGCGGAGTCCGCTGTGCCGATCGCAACCGGGGTCGACGTCTCCGCGCTGAACTTCCGCTACGCGATCCAGGGCGACACTCCCGCCTGGCGGCCGCTGCGCGCCTTCGACGACGGATCGAAGGTCTATATCGAATTCCCGACCGGCATTCGCCAGGGCGAGACGCCGCCGCTCTTTGTCATCGGTCCGGCCGGCGGCTCGGAGCTGGTCAATTATCGTGTCAGCCGCAATTACTACATCGTCGATCGCCTCTTCGCCGCCGCAGAACTGCGCCTCGGCGATGCGGACAGCGAACGGCGCGTGCGCATCGTCCGCACCGACGGAAGGCCTCGGTCATGACGTCGAACTCGAATGACGAGCGGTTCGCCGCGTCGCCGCCGGTCACGCCGGACCTTCGCCTGCGAGGCGAACGTCCGCGCGTGACGCGGCTATCGCGCAAGGTGCTGATCGGCATGGCGGGCGTCGTCGCCCTCGCGATTGCCAGCGCGCTCGGCTACGCTCTGCAGCCTCGCGACAGGACCGGCGCGACCCAGGAACTCTACAACACGCAAAATCGTCCCGCCGCCGACGGCCTCGCGAATCTGCCCAAGGACTATACCGGATTGCCGCGCCCGGCGCCGCCGCTCGGACCGCCTCTGCCGGGCGATCTCGGCCGGCCCATTCTGAATGCTGGCGTGGCCGCCAATACGACGATCGTCGGCGCATCGGCTTCCGATCCCGAAGCGCAGCGCCGCGCGCAGGAAGGTGAGGCTGCGCGCGTGAGCCGGCTCTTTGCTCAGACGAGTGAGCGCGAGAGGCCGATCACGCCGATCGCTCCGACCACGATTTCCGCGGCCGACGCCGGCGTCGCGGCGCCGTCTTCTGTCGACGCCGGCTCTGCCCAGAACATGCAGGATCGCAAGACCGCTTTTCTGACTGCTTCCACCGATCGCCGCACTGTCAGTCCCGATCGGCTCACCAAGCCTGCGTCGCCCTACATCGTCCAGGCCGGCACTGTCATCCCGGCCGCGCTCATCACCGGCCTCCGCTCCGATCTGCCCGGACAGATCACCGCCCAAGTGACCGAGGCGGTCTACGACAGTCCCACGGGGAAATTTCTGCTCATCCCCCAGGGCGCGAAGCTCATCGGCCAATATGACAGTTCCGTTGCCTATGGCCAAAGGCGCGTGCTCCTCGCCTGGACACGGCTCATCATGCCCAATGGAACCTCGATCGTGCTGGAGCGGCAGCCCGGCGCCGATGCGGCGGGCTATGCCGGCCTCGAGGACGAGGTCGACGATCATTGGGACATGCTGCTCAAGGGAGCCGCGCTCTCGACTTTTTTCAGCGTCGGCGCCGAAGCCGGAACGACGAACAGCGAGAACAGCCTCATCCAGGCGATCCGCCGCGGCGGCTCCAACAGCGCGAGCCAGACCGGGCAATTGCTCATTCAACGCCAGCTCAATGTCCAGCCCACTCTCACCATCCGGCCGGGTTTCCCCGTCCGTGTGCTGGTGACGCGGGATCTTCTATTGGCTCCATACAAGGAAGGAACGGCGCCGTGACGAAATTGAAGCTCGGTCCGCTC
The DNA here is from genome assembly GCF_002752655.1 of Methylosinus trichosporium OB3b. Classification (NCBI taxonomy): domain Bacteria; kingdom Pseudomonadati; phylum Pseudomonadota; class Alphaproteobacteria; order Hyphomicrobiales; family Methylocystaceae; genus Methylosinus; species Methylosinus trichosporium. The sequence continues at coordinate 3,069,209 of NZ_CP023737.1, forward strand.
GCCGACGACAAGCCTGTCAAAATCACCGTCGAGATTCCCGCGTCTCTGCATCGCGATCTCACCGCCTATGCGGACGCGCTCGGCAGAGCCAATGGGCAAAACATCGCCGATCCACTCAAGCTGATCGTACCCATGCTTCAGCGCTTCATCGCGACCGACAGAGCCTTCGCGAAGACTCGAACGCGTACGAAACCTCAATCCGATGTCGCGGAAACCGAAAGGTCGGGATAGCGGGCGCGCAACAGATCGAGAAATGGTTGCAGCATCGGACTGCCGTTCGTCTCTTTCCAATAGGCCGCGAACTGAAGCCGCATTTGCCCACAGTCGCCATGCAGCTCGCGATGGGCCACTCCGGGGCAGACGAAGCCGACGGCGCCTTCGAGCAGCGGCGCGACGCCATAGCCGGCGCCGACGAGGCTCAGCAGCCTGTCGAGGCTCACATCCTGATAGCTGATACGCAAAGAATCCGAGCCGCCGGCCTTCACGCTCAGCAATTGCTCGAGCTCGGAATCGACGCCGCTCCGCGTCAGCAATATCCGATTGTCGCAAAGCTCCCGCCATTTGATCGCTGGCCGATTGTTGAGCGGGTGATGTTCCGGAACGGCGACGACGACCCGTTCGCCCCAGAGCGGCAGAACGCGGTCGTTCCACCTTCCGCCGCCGGAGGTCAATATGGCGACGTCGATCGCGCCGGCGACGAGCTCGCCGAGCAATCCCTCCTTGGCGCCATCGACCAAGAGAATATCCGCATCCGCGATCTGGCGGCGCAACTCCGCGAGCGTCTCCCGCAGATTGCCCGCTGAGAGCGACGAGCAGATCCCAATTCGCAATGGCCTGCGTCCGCCATTGCGTCGCGTTTTGAAAGTGAGGAAGAGGCGGTCCGCTTCGTCGACGAGGGGCCGCGCCAAATCCAAAAATTCCCGACCGACCGGGGTGAGCTTCGTTCCGCCGGTCGTGCGCTCGAACAAATCCACGCCGAGCTCACATTCGAGATCGTGCAATCGACGGCTGAGGGTGGATTGACGCGTGTTCAGCGTCTCCGCCGCTTGCCGGAGGCTTCGATGCCGCGAGGCGACAAGAGCCCATTTCAGATCTCGAAGCTCCGAATTCACCTGAAAAGCCCGGTTTCACAAGCTGATTTCCAGAATCGGATATGCCGGCGACAGGGCCGCCATCGGCCGTTCTAATGCTTCCTACTTCATTGAAAATAAATGGCCTTTTAAAGGCCGCCTATCGAGCGGCTATCGCTTTGCAAGCTATAGGTTTTTCGGCGAACGGACCCGATTCCTCCTCAATCGATGCGCCGTCCCGAACAGCCCGACCGCTCTGCGGCGCAAAGATATGGAGGCCCGCGTTTTCCAATATGCGTTGCTAAAATGTTCTAGCCGGCTTACCTTTTCCCGGCTGCAATTTCATGAGCAGCGGCCGAACGGGATGCTACCAACATCCCGCCCGGCCTGACCACAACCCACGCTTCTGAGGAGCCTGGATCATGGCTGATTCTGAAGATAGCACGACTCCGCCCGCCGTTAGCTGGCGAGCCATTTTGCGAGGAACCGGCGTCTTGCCGTCCGGGAAGACGACTGGAGGGGCGCCGTCCGACCCTGCGCTGCAGCTTTGGCGGAATTGGCAAGCCAATCACACTGAGGTCATCGCGCTGACGCGCCAGTGGCAGCGGATCGAGAAGAAGCTCATTCACTCGGTCGGCATCCCCGAGGTCGCGATCCGCATTTCGGGCGAGGAGGAGCCGAAAATCGCTCAATCGGTCGACGAGATCGAGGAGCTGGTCGCGAATGAGCCCGCGATCGAGAGAGAAGCGCTGCTCGCGGCATTCGACGAGCGGCAAAAGCGATGGGACGAGGCGGCGGCGACGCTCGGCTTCGACGCCGTCGACGCCGAACTTCGAGCCGCTCTCGGCAAGGAGCGCGATTTTGTAGCGTCGGTCCCGAAGACGAAAGCCGCCAGCCTGCCGGGTGTCGCGGCCAAGCTCGCTATCCTCATTCAGCTCGGCGAGCCGAGCCCGACAGATGCCGAATTTCCCTGGCCCGAACTGCGCTCGGCGCTCGCAGATATCGCCCGGCTGGCGTCGCCGGAGGCGGCGGTCTCGCCGATGTGATCCTCGCGCTCGGGTCCATGGTCGCTCGGCTATGGACCCGGCTTCTTCCGAATGTGCCGTCTTTGCGCCGGCCCCGCACTTTTGCGAGCCGGCTTCGCGCCTTTCTTGGGCTGCGCCTTCGTGCTCGCGCTTTCAGTCGATGTCGTGGACGACGATTTCGCTTCCGCAGTTTCGCTCGCAGGCCTCAGAAGCTCGAGCGCCGGGATTCCGAGAGCGTCGGCGAGGCGACCGACCACGTCGACTGTCGCCGAATAGACGCAGCGTTCGATCGAGCTGATATAGGTGCGGTCGAGCTCCGCCCGATGGCCGAGCTCCTCCTGCGACAGGCGTTGTGCCCGTCGATATTTCCTCAGATTGCGCGCCAGCGTCTCTCGCATTTTCATGACGAGAACCAGCCAGCTTGAAGAGTATTTAGCTACGGAGTATACTCTACAAATGGTAGCGTCCGGTTCGAGGAGGGGAAGCGCCGGCGCGGCAGAGGGGGCGAGTCCGTAAACGACCGAGAGTCCGAATATGCGTGAGAAGCATCTGGGTCACGCCGTCTCTTTGGCGACGATTTTGTTGAGCACGCGCGAGCAGTTCGCTCGCGCGCTGCGTGACGCAGCAATGGCGAGCATCAGAGCGAGATCGAGAGGCGCGGGTTTCGACCAGCCGATCATCTCCCGCTACTTCCTTGAGTCGCACGTCGACGACGCTCTCTATCTGATCGGCAGAGACGGGCTCGACGCGCTCGAGAGCAATGTCCGCTTCGCGGTCGACGAAATGATACGAGAGGCGTTGGAAAACATGAGAATGCGACGAACGGACAGTTAGTCGATCGCGTTCTCGGTGCGCCGGCTGCGGCGACGCATTGCGCTTGCGCCATCGGGAGCTAACGTTTCCTGATCAGCAGCACGATTGACGTTGATCAATTTCAAAAATTCGTTTTGGGAGCATCTATCGTGGAAAGAAGAATAACTCTCACTGACATAGACCGCCCAGGAGAGGCGCTCGAAGTCGATATCATCGCCGCCGACGAGGCGTCTTTGACGTTGGCGGTGCCGAACACATCCGTGCAATTTCGACTATTCCGTCACAGCCGCCAGGCTCCCTACCAAGGATCGCTGGGCGGACGGAGCTTTTGCTTCATTCCGCGCGCTGTTGATACGAAAGCAGCAGCTCGCCAATAGTCCTGGTGAAGGCGTGTTGCTGCGCGTCATCGAGATGGAGCCCGTCGAGTACGACGACGCCGCGCTGCTCGAGAACGTCACGAATTCTCGCGGCATGGCGGCCGCTCAGCAGAGCGGCGACATCTCTCTCAATCTCGAGCCCTGAATTTCGTCGAAAGCGAGTGCGGCGGGAGAGCTGCCGGGGGTAGGATCGCTTTAGTCGAGCCCCTTCTTTCCCGCCGCCCAATAGGCTTTCACGCTGGTCTGCGCCCTCGCGATGGCATGTTCCTCGAGGATGCCGCGGACCCGGCGGATCGAGGAGGCCTTACCCGACAAGATGTAGGCATCAGGCGCCCAGTCGGAGATGATCGTCCGCAATTCGGCTGCGACGGCGTTCAGATGCGTTTCTCCGGCGGCGCGGGGAATGAAGGTGGCGCGCAGCGGGCTGCAACTCCGCCAGACCCGCTCCGACTCCGCCACCGAAGAGACCTCGAACAGCAAGATGGGGGCGCCCTCCGGGCCATAACTCGAGGCGAACGCCAGCGCCGAGCCGAAAGTGGTTTCATCGCCGAACAGGAGGCCCAGGTCGTCTCCGACGCGCTCGAGATCGAGCGAGCGCCGCGGCCCGAAGAACGCGCACGCCTCGCCCTCCTGCACCGTCGACGCCCAGGCCGAGCCGGGACCGTCGCCATGCGTGAAGACGAGAATCTGGGTCTGGCCCGCGACACTGTCCCAGTTGATGGGCGTGTAGGTGCGGTTCGCGCCTCCGCCAACGCTGATCTGGATTTTCGCGCCGGGCGCCCAGGCGACAGATTTCAGCGCGTCGCCGACGAAAGTGATCCGCCGGAAATGCTCTGACAACGTCTCCACCTTCGAGACCGTCGCCTGCCGGAACAGCAGTCTCACCAGCAGCGCCGTCAGCCGGCCGGGCGCTTCCGAATCTGGCGTGGCGCTCAACGAATCCGTCATATCGACTCCTTGCCCGGGATTGACCTTGCAAATGCAGATCGAGTTCATAGCGGAGTTGCGTCATGGCGTCATTGCGCAAGCATGCCTGGTTATATTTGAAACCGGCCATTGATCGGCCACGGACCCCGGCATGGAAATTCGCCGCGCAGCGCGCCGAGGCGACGCCGGCGGGGCGGCTGGTTCTCCTCTCCGCGCGAGGTACCAGAAGCTGCAGTGGAAGGGGCGCGGCGATCGAGGCCGGCGTTGCGACGCTCGCGTCGATCCTCACTGCGGACGAATGCGCGGCGGCTTACAGCTCCGCCCAATGCCGCAGGAGATTGTGATAGACGCTCGTCAGAGCGACGGTCGCATGCGCTTCTCCCTGCAGGAGATGGCGCATTTCCATGATGCCCCTGTCCAGATCGTAGAGGAGCGTCCGGCGTCCATCGTCCTTCACCATGGACTGGGTCCAGAAGAACGACGACCAACGGCTGCCACGCGTGATCGCATTGACCCTGTGCAGACTGGTCGCCGGGTAGACGACCATGTGCCCCGCCGGCAGTTTGACCTCCTGACTGCCGTAGACATCCTCGATCACCAGCTCGCCGCCATCATAGTCCTCCGGCGGCGTCAGGAACAGCGTCGAGGAAATGTCGGCGCGCATGCGCATCCCGGCGCCCGGGATGGCGCGAATGGCGCCATCGACATGAACGTCGAACTTCATGCCCATGTCGTAGCGATTGAACAGCGGCGGCAGGACTCGCAGCGGCAGAGCCGCGCTGTTGAAGACGGAGTTGCGTCCGAGCGCGCGCAGGATCACCTCGCCGGCCTCTCGGGCGGCAGCGGAGTCTTCTGGAATTTGCAGATTCCATTTTGCCTGCGCTGCCTGCTGGCCCGCCGTAACCTTGCCGTCGATCCAAGTGGCGGCCTCGATCACGCCTCTCACCTTCGCAATTTCGTCGGCGGTGAGCACGTCGGGAATCTGGATCAACATATGTTGCCTATCATGCTTGTTTCGCAGCCCCCGCCAAACGGCGGAGGCTGCGGCGCTCCGCTGTGACGAGCCCATAGGCCTCGACCCGCGCGCCGTATCAGAACTTGACGCCGGCGGTGGCCGTGACCGCACGTCCCGAAACGGGAGTGGCGTAGCCGCTGCCGAATGCCGAGTTGTACGCGAGCTGGTTTGTGAGGTTGGTTACATTCACCGCGAAATGAAGTCGGTCGAAATCGTAGGATATCATCGCATCGACCGTGGTCACCGCAGGAATGCGCAGCCGGTTGGCGTTATCGACATAGTAGTCGGAACGATAGTTGAGGCCGCCGCCGACGAGAAGCCGACCGGGAAGATTTCGGGCTTCAGGAAGCCCGCGGATCAGGGGCGCGACGTCATAGCTCGTCCACAGAGAAGCGCCGTGCCGCGAGACATAGGGCATCCTGTTGCCGTCGGTGGGCGCCGGATTGAAGGCGTTGATCGAAGACGAACGAATCTTGCCGTCCAGATAGGTGTAGGACGCCTGCACGTTCCAGGCGTCCGTGACATTTCCCGTGAGCCCCGCCTCGATCCCCTGCACCCGCACCTTGTCGTCTGTGGTCGACTTTAGGCCTGACGTCGGATCTGTGTAGGTGGCGTTGTCCTTGTCGACGCGAAAGAGCGCCGCGGTCGCCCCGAGGCGGTCATCCAGCAAGCTCCATTTGCCGCCGATTTCGAGCGTGTCGTCAGATTCGGGCTGCAGATTCGCCAGCGTGCCGAACTGGGAAAGACCAAGAGGGGAACTGAGCGAGGTGATATTGTTGCCGCGGGGCGTGAACGACCGCGCGAAACTGAAATAATAAGTTTGCTGCGACGTCGGCTCCCAGATCAAGGAGGCCTTGGGGCTGGCGAACTCCGTGGTGGTTCGCACCGGCGTCCCGGCTGTCACGCCCTGGACGTGATAATGATCCCAGCGCACTCCGCCCAGAACGGATATTTGGGGAGTGATCCATATTCTGTCGCTGATGAAGGGGCCGACATCCCAGCTCCGCGTCGCGGCGCCCCGGCCAGCAGACACGACAACCGAAAATCCCGGCGAGTTCTGATAGATCGGGGTCAGCAGCGTACCGGCGGGCTCCGGTCCGCTGGGCGCGTAGAAGTCAGTGCTCGCGCGCTGGACGTACACGTCGACGCCTGCGATGAGCTGGTGCCGGAAGCCTCCGGTATCGAACCGCAGGATCGCGGTGGTGACATTTTCGCCTCCGTAGCTGGTCTGCTTCGTGCCGGCGAACGGCCAGATCTCGTAGGCGGTGTCGAGGTTGCCTGCGAGCACGTCGACGGCGCAAGTGCTGGCTGCGGTAATCGGGAAATTGCCCTGTGAGCACTTGACGGGCGTCATCCTGAGATTGCGCGTGTAATTTCCAAAACGCGCATTGTTGGTGATGGTCAGCCAATTGCCGAATTCGCCCTTGTAGAGGACGCTCGCGACGTCGGCGTCCATCACGTCGTGATCGCTCTGGCGACCGAAAAAATTGGAGCGCGGCACGCCATATTCCGTGACGGGCTCGCCGACCGCCGTCCCATTGCTCACTATGGGGACACCGAAATCAGGGCGGGCTGAGCTGTGCTGGTGAAAATAGTTTACGATGACGCTGTGCTCGGAGCCGAGCCCGAAGCCGAGCGAGCCGAGAACGCCCCAGCGGTTCGAATACACGTGGTCGCGATCGACGATATCCTGCTTGTTGCCCATGGCGACGATCCGCGCCGCCGTTGTTTCGTCGATCTGGCGATTGACGTCGAGCACGGCGCGACCATAGGGGCCCGAGCCGCCGATCGCTTCGAACGAGTACTCGTTTCCAAGATGCGCTTTCTTGCTTTCGAGCGCGATCGCGCCGCCTGTCGTGCCATTGCCGAAGGTCTGTGAGGACGGTCCTTTGAGCACGGCGATGCTCTCGGTGGCGAAGCTGTCACGAATGTAGGAGCCGAAATCGCGCAGGCCGTCGACATAGACATCGCCTGACGCGTCGAAGCCGCGGATACGGAATTGATCGCCGGTGATGCCGCCACCGCCTTCGCCTGTCGCGACTGTGACGCCGGGCACGTATTGAAGGATCTGGCTGACCGTCGTCGCCTGCTGTTCATGAATGACGGTCTGCGGGATGACCGTGATGGATTGTGGAATGCTCTGAACCGGTCCGGGAAGACGATCGATTCCGGTGGAGGATCGCAGCGTGTTGGCGGAGGCCGAGCTGGCGTCGACGTCGATCGTCTGCGTCGGACTGGCGCCGATGTCGATCGTCGGCAACGCCTCCTGCGCCTCGGCCTCATCGGCGCGCAGCGCTGTGAATGCGAGCGCGACCCCCGCCGAGACCTTCATGCCGGAAGCAAGTTGTCGTAAAGTCTGTGCTTGCCTCATGTGTCGTCCCTTTCCCAAGTTCCCGAAAACGTCGAGCGCTGGTCGAACGAAGCGCCGCGCTCGAGCGTCGACGCCATCGACGCGCCGGCGGTCTGCGCAGGATTCGACCGAGCGCCTAGGTGGAGATGAAGACCGTCCGACGACCGGGCCGCCAGCGCTGCTCGGTAAGCCTCGATGTCGCGGGGATCGCCGGCTGCGGCACAGCGCGCGAGCGCGTCGAGGCCGAGGTTGCGGACGGCCGGCCGGCTTTGCGCCAGCAGCATGGGCGCCACGCGTCGACGAAAGCCGTTGTCGCTGACGGCGACGGCGCGCGTCAGCCATTCGAGCGCCTCGGCGTGCGCATTCTGCGACAATAGCATCGTCGCGAGATTGAATTGCGCCCAGTGATCGCCTTCCTCCGCCGCCTCGCGATAGAGACGGGCCGCGCCGGCGGGGTCGCGCTCGCCGATCCAGCCTTCTTCGAGGAAGCGGGCGAGTGAATTCTTGGCCTTCAGATTGCCGGCGGCGACCGCACTGCGAAACAATTCATAACAGCGCATGCGGTCCTCGATAAGGCCCCGACGCATCAGGATCTGGGCGAGATTGACCTTCGCCCAAACATGTCCGCGCGCCGCTGCTCGTCGAAAGCAATCGGCCGCGCGGTCCTGGTCTGCAGGGACGCCCCAGCCATGCTCGTGGCAGCGGCCGAGCATGTTCAGCGCCTCGAGATCGCCTCGGTCCGCGGCGATCGAGAAAGCGCGGAATGCGGCGACCGGATCGCGGACGACGAGTTCGCCGTCGAGCAACAACTGCCCCCACACCGTCTGCGCCGCCGGGATGCCGTCGGCGGCTGCGATGCGAATTGCTCTCGAGGCTTCTCCGGGATCGTCGCCGAAACGGCGCTTCAGCTCGACGACATTCGCGTAGCGTCGTCGAAACACGATCCGCGGCGGCGCGAATGCGGCCTCGGCCGCAGCGGTCTTGGGCCCGCGTCGCACTCCGAAAGCCTCTGCGAGAGCGATGCGCACCATTTTTCCGAGGCGTTGAGGTAGCGATTCCGATGCCACTGAGCTTGTGCCGCCACAAAGTCTGCGAGCGAAGCGCCGAGCGCGGATACGGCGACAGCCGCGCGACATCAGCGATCCGATAGTCTCGACAGGTTTCCGAGCCGATCCCGTCAAGCTATCGGCGCGATGCTCACGCTGCATTGCACCGCAACGACAATTCATTTCGCAAAACGGACTCGGGAGAACATCGTCATTCGACCAACAGCGGTCTTCTGAGACGGCGCCGACACGGCGGCGCATCGGCTTCGAAATGGATCGGATGATGCAGCGCACCCAGCGTCGAGGGCCGCAGCTGATCGCGGGACCATTGGTTGGCGAGGCAGCGCCTCGTTCGAAAAGAGATGCGATGACGTCGTCATTGACGACACGACGACCGGCCCGGCGTCGAGCGCGTCCGCCAATTTCCACTATCTGCTGTAGCGCTGCGTCGCAGTTTCGGCGGGCGGCGGCCGGCTTGTCGCCCTGTCGGCGCAAAGCATTCGCGGCGCGCCGAACAGGCGCACGCGCGCCGGATATCGCCGGATTCAGAGCGCCGCGATGATCAAGACGTGTGCGCGACGGCTCCGTAGCCATCCGTGAGATAGCGCACCGGAGGCTTGCCGACGGTCTTCCGAAACATCGCCGTAAAGCCGCTGGCGCTCTCATAGCCGAGCTCGAAGGCGACGGTGTCGACCGTCTGCCCGGCGCGCAGCCGACGCAGACCAATGAGGACATGCAGTTGACGGCGCCAGCGACCGAAGCTCATGCCCGTCTCCCGATGCAGCAGCCGGCAAAGCGTCCGTTCCCCGACTCCGACGCGAGACGCCCATTGCGTCGCTGTCGCCTTGTCGGAAGGATTCGAGACGAGAGCCTCGGCGATGCGCCGGAGCCGCGGGTCGACCGGCATCGGCAAGCTCACATAATCGGTCGGAGCTGTCGTCAACTCGTCGATGATCACCTCCGCCAGCCGTCTTTCGACGCCGCTGTCCTTCAGCGCCAGCGACTGCCGAGCGGCATGGCGGAGCAATTCCTCGAACAGAGCGCAGACATCGACGCTGCAGCAGGCGCTCGGCATCTTCTGCGCCCACTCGCGCTCCACGAACAGACAATAGCATTCGGCGCCGCCACTGCCGCCGCCCGAATGGGACACGCCTGCCGGAATCCAGAGCGCGCTATGCGCCGGAATCACAAAAACGCCGCTACCGGTTTCGCAGGTGACGACACCGCGCGCCGCATAGACCAGCTGACCTTTGCGATGCTCGTGAACCGGTCGACTCCAGCTCGCCGCCGGCGCTTCAAATCCTGCGACGATAATCGGACCGGCGATCGGGTCGGGATCGAAATCGCTCGTGCAGTCGACCAGCGGCACGTTTGCATCCTTCTCTCAGCAGCTCGGCGGCGGCCGAGCAGAGTGATCGAAGGGACTCCGAGGGCGCCGAAGACTTGCGTCGAAGAAGGACTACTCCGAGTATAAAGATATCGCAAACTCAATAGTTTATATTAATTGCAAACTGCGTGAGGCTCCGTATGTTCAAAGCTTTGCCTCGGCATTTTGGCGTCGAGCGCGCAGACGGCGCTAGGCGGGGCGGCCCGTCGGCGCGCGTCGGGAAGACTGGACGCGCGCGGATCCGGGCGCTTCGAGGATGCGCGGCGGTCGCGCATGGAGCCCCGCCCAGGCGCAGCCGCGGCCCGGACTTGACTAGATCGAGATCTGCGACGCTCGGGCACAGCAGCTTCGATACTGCGCTCAAGCTGTTCCATCGGTCGTCACAAATGATCCCGGCTCGGTTTCGCTGACCAGCCTCCGAGCGATCTTCAGAGCCTCTTCCCGGCTGCTCGCCATCAGCATCGGATAGCCCCAGAATTTCTCGAACATGATCGAGAACGACTTCATCGCCAGCCGCTTCGCCGTGCTGGGTTCGATCGCGACCATCGCTCTCACCAGCTTCAGCTCCTGCCGGTGCTTCTTCATCCAGAGCGCTGTTCTCTTCTTCTCGTCCTGGGTGTGCTCATGATCGAGCGAACGCTCGCCTATTTCGGTCAACAGCACGATGGGCTCGCCACGCTGCAGCAGCTCTTCCAAGAGAGCGAAAGCGCCGTCGTCGTCATGCGGCTCCTCAGGCGCGTCCTGCATCCAGACCAGCGGAAATTGGGTCGTGTCCAAGTTCATGAGGGTGGCTCCTACCAAGAGGACCCGAGCGCTCGCTCAGTCCCGGTCCATCACGGCGAACAAGGTAAGGCTTCAAAGGAACGGCGTCATTGCGCAAGGATGCAACAATATATTCCAATCCGGCCAGAACGCGACGCGCCGAGCGCCTCGGTGAGACAGCGCTCCGAGATTGATCTCTGCGCCGTGCTCGTTCTCGCTGAACAGGCTATCGGCATCACGGCGATATTGCGCAAGTCCGCTTTTATATGCTCTGATCCGGCCATGACCGATCAACCAAAAGAGGCTTTTCATGCGTCTCGACGTCGGAAGCGTGCCGCCTGCGCATGTCGACAGTGTTCCTCGCGCTCTCGTCGCCTTGAGCTTCGTGGGCAACCTCGAGCGATGGGAAATGTCGCAACAGCATCATCACGAGAAAGCGCAGCTGCTCTACACCGTTCGCGGCATCATCAATTGCGAGGTCGATGACGGCGTCTGGATCGTGCCGCCACAATGCGCCGTGTGGATTCCCGGTGGGCTTCCGCACACCGTTTTCGGCTCCAGCGACGTCGAGTGCTGTTGCATCTTCATCGATCCCCGAGCGGCCGAAAATCTTCCGCTCGAATGCTGCACGATCGCCGTGTCGAGCCTGCTGCGGCAATTGCTCATTCGGGCCACGGAGCTGCCGGAAGCCTATTCGGTCGAAGGCCGTGACGGTCGTCTCGTGTCGGTTCTCCTCGATGAGCTCGCCGCGTCTCCGGTCGAGGACCTCCGATTTCCGGTCCCCGCCGACCCGCGGCTGAAGAAGCTCGCGGAGCTATTGCTCTCCGACCCGGCGGATTGCGCCACGCTCGCGGAATGGGCGTCGCGCATTGCTCTCAGCGAGCGCAGCCTGAGCCGCATGTTGAAGGACGAAATCGGCATGAGCTTCGGCCGCTGGCGCCGGCAGCTGCACGTGATACTCGCCATCCAGCGCCTGACCGCCGGAGAGGCTGTCCAGACGATCGCGCTCGATCTCGGATATGAGAGCGCCAGCAGCTTTGTCACCATGTTCCGCAAAGCGCTGGGCAAGCCGCCGGGGCGCTATCTGCTGAATCGGCAGAAGCGGGCCTAGATAGGGCTTCAGGCCCCCGAGTTGCGCAGCAGCCGCCAGGACGCCAGCAAGGCGAATAGGCCGGGCAAGGTGATCGCGATCAGTCCAGTCGCGGTGATGTGACCGCCGTCACGTATCCCGTCGCCGATGCTGTCGAGCGTGTTGGTCAGCACGAGAAACCTGCCGACGACGAGGATCGTCCAATTGGCGATAGCGCCGCGGCCGATCACCGCGAGCAACGCCGGCACAATCCAAATCGCATAGGCGATGCTGAGCGCCCACAGGGCGGGGCCGTCGAAGGTCTCGGCCTCCATAGCTCCTTTTCCCCTGACATAGGCGTTGAGATAAGACACCGAGACGATCTCGGCGTAAATCAACCCGCCGAGCGCTGTCGTCAGCCAGAGTAGCGCCACTCTTTGTCGGTCTGAAAAGATTGCATCCACCATAGTCATTGCTCCCGAGCTGTACGGCAGCGGCGATCGCGCTACCTTGACGGCGTCAATTTTGCGGGAGCAGCGATTTGGCGTCATTGCTGAATCTAGACAAGATATGTTGGAGGACAGCCAGAGGCAATCGCAGTACAGTTTTTCCGATCTTATGTGGCAACCGCCACCACCGCTTGACAGCGGTCGCCATCTCGCCGAGAGTGTTCCTGTTATGTTCTCTCAGGCGAAGGCGCTATGGCTCAGCATTTTCTCCTGTCACCCGCCGCTCGATCTCTCAGTATCGGCAAGTCATGCGCATGTCCGACCCAGGCGCGGCGAATGTTTTCGTGCGGCTGCGCTGGCCGGCGACCGATGGCAAGCCCGTATGCCCGGACTGCGGCTGCACGGTCTGCTACGATTGCCGGCGCGGCGCGCATCGGCGCTGGCGATGTCAGGCCTGCGGCGGCGACTTTTCGGTGACCTCCCGCATGCTGTTCGCGTGGCATAAGCTGCCGCTGAAAGTCGGCTTCCGAAATATCCGCGTTCACCCGCACGACCGCCCCGCCGAGTTCTATCTCCACACGCCGCGTCTTTGCCGCACGCGGCTCCGCCGGCGCCTGGCGCTCCATCTTTTCCGCGCGGAGAGCGGCGGCGCGTCGCCATCCGAAAAGTTGCGACGGCGTGATATCGAGCGATCGCGCCAGCGCCGTCGCCGAGACATTCGTGCCGGGCTCCAGCGACGCGGTGATCGCTCGATCCTTGAAGTCCTCCGACCAACGTCGGCGTTCTCCCAATATCCGCGTCCGGTCTTCGTTTCTCCATCAGCGCCGCCGTTCGCCGCCCGTGATCAATGTCATCCGACCCATGCTGTGTCAATCGGCATCCAAAATTGACCCCCGATCGGCGTTCAAAATTGACCCCCATTTGGCGTAGGGCGGAACGCGAGCGCTCGCCCCGGCGGAGCTGGCGGGATTGCGCAGCCGGGGCGAGTGCGTTTCGGTTCGCGATGTGATCGGGAGGATCAGGCGCGGTTCTTGAAGCGCCAGCTTTCGTTGCCGGTTTCGACGATGTCGCAATGGTGGGTGAGGCGATCGAGCAGCGCGCTGGTCATTTTCGCATCGCCGAACACGCTCGGCCATTCGCCGAAAGCGAGATTGGTGGTGACGATGATCGAGGTTCGTTCGTAGAGCCGACTGATCAGATGGAAGAGCAATTGTCCGCCCGACTGCGCGAACGGCAAGTAGCCGAGCTCATCGAGTATGATGAAGTCCATTCTCGTGAGATAGTCCGCAAAGCGTCCCTGACGACCGCCTCGCGCTTCGCTCTCGAGCCGGTTGACGAGCTCGACGGTGTTGAAGAATCGGCCACGTTTTCCAGCGCGAATACAGCTTCTGGCGATCGCTATCGAAAGATGAGTCTTCCCCGTGCCGGTTCCGCCGACGAGAACGCAATTACGTTGTTGGTCGAGGAAGCCGCCGCCTGCGAGATCGCGCGCCAGAGCTTCATTGATCGGCGCGCCCTCGAACTGGAAGTCCTCGACGTCCTTCGCCAATGGCAGCTTCGCGACCGTCATCTGATATTTGATCGAGCGCGCATGTTTTTCGGCGATTTCCGCCTGGAGAAGATCGCCGACGATGCGCGGCGGCTCATGCTGCCGCTTTATGCCCGTCGACATCACCTCGTCATAGGCGCTCCTCATGCCGAAGAGCTTGAGCTCTCCCATGAGATCGAAGAGCTGCGTGCGTTCCATCAGGCCGTTCTCCTCAATTGATCATAGCGGGCGCAGTCGGCGAGCGGCATGTGCAGCAGCGTCAACGACTGGGGTGTGGGGATCGCCGGAGGTGGCGGCGGCTCGCGCCGGCGGGCGAGAATGTTGAGAATGACGTCGGCGGAATGGACGCCTTGGCCGAGCGCCTCCGCGCAGGCTGCCTCGACAGCGGTCAATCCATCGTCGACGACGGCGGCCAGAATCTTGACCATTTGTCGATCGCCGTCGTCGCCGGTGAGCTTGCGTCGCACGCGTTCGATCGCGCCCGGCAGCACCCAATCCTTGAATGGCGCGCCGTTCCGCAGCGCGCCGGGCTTGCGCGCGAGAACCGGTATATAATGCCAGGGATCGAAGATCGTCGCGCCGCGCCCGAAAGCGCGCGCATGTTCGGCGACGACGCGCCCTTTTTGACGGAAGACGATGCGGTCGGCGTAGGCGTGGATCTCGACCGGGGCGCCGACGGCGCTCGCATTGACCGAATATTTATTGTTGTCGAAGCGCATAGCAGTTGCGCTTGCGCAAGCTGCGTACACTTGCTTGCGCGGCAGGTCTTCGACACCGACGCCGTCAGCTCGTGGAATCCGTCGAACCGTCCGCGCAGCGGGACGAGCTTCGGCCGCTCTTCCTCGAAAACCTGCCAAATCGTCTTGTCCGGCATCTCGGGATGCGGATGCGCCTTGGCGTAGCCGACGCATTTATCGAGAAGCCACGCGTTCATATCCTCATAGGTCTTGAACCGCAGGCGCGGCGTGAAGAACCGTTCCCGCGCCAGGCCGACCTGATTTTCGACCTGGCCTTTCTCCCAGCCGGACGCCGGCGTGCAGGCGACCGGCTCGACGAGATGATGGCTGCACATTTGTGCGAAGCGTCGATTGAACTTGCGCTCCTTGCCGACGAAGATCGCCTCCACCGCCGTCTTCATATTGTCGTAGATGCCGCGCGTGCAGGCGCCCCTGAAGAAGGTAAAGGCGCGATCATGCGCGTCGAAAACCATCTCCTGCGTCTCGCGCGGATAGGCGCGAACGAACAGCATGCGGCTGTGGCACAGACGCATGTGCGCGACCTTCACGGTCGTCGTCACGCCGTCGAGCACAACGATCTCGTGGCTCCAGTCGAACTGATAGGCTTCGCCCGGCGCAAAGCTCAGCGGCACATAGGCGGCGGCCGTCGCCGCGCCTTGCTCGCTGCGCCATTTGCGCGCGTAGCGACGCACGGCGTCATAGCCGCCCGAATAGCCCAGCCCGCGTAAGTCCTCGAAAACGCGGATCAGGGTCAGCCGCTCGCGCGCCGCCTTCTTCTCATTCTCCGCCAGCAGCTCGTCGAGCTTCTCCGACCAAGGTCCGAGCTTGGGCAATGGCTGATTGTCGCGCTCATAGGCGAAGGAGGTCGCCTCCGAGCGCAATGCCTTGCGGACCGTGTTCCGTGAAATGCCCAGATCGCGGACGATCTCCTTGATCGTCTTGCCCTTGATGAAATGCTCGCGACGGATTCGCCCGATCGTCTCCACAATCAACATCCCCCTCCACCCGCCCTTGCAACCAAAGCGGGAGGACTGTCCGGCCTTCACCAGAGGGGGTCAATTTTCGACGCCGATTCCCCTCGTATGGGGGTCAATTTTGCACGCCGAATAACATGCTGTGCAGCTTGCCTCGCTCATAAAGCCGACTTAGCTGCGCAGTTTCGCTCTATTCCATCGATCTCGAAAAGGTGGCCCACGGCGTAGGGATACTCCGGATTGGCTCGCAACGGCGCCAAATCGATCACGCGCGGGCTCCTGTTCCGCAAACATCCCCGAGAATGATGCAGCCGCTCTCGGGATCGCATCCGAGTCGGCCGCAACAGCGCCTGGTGCGGCGTATTGGTGTATGTCAGGGGTTGGGAGCTGCGGCGTGGGAGGCTACGACCATTCTGGCGCCTGCCAGATGCGCCACCATGCGCCTGCGCGCGAGATCCGCGTTCCGCTTCATCAGTGCCTCAAAGATCAAGCGGTGGTCGTGAAAATCGCCCTCGATCAGTTCGATGTCACCCCAGTGCATCCGTCCCAGTGCGCGATCGATGACGGCATTAAGCTCGACCAGCAGACGGTTATGCGTCGCGCGCGCAATGGCCATGTGGAATGCCGCATCATGGCGGCGATATTCCTCATTGTCGCGCGCCGCTTCGACCCTCCCGAGGCATTCCTCGATTGCCTGCAGATCGGCGCGCGTTGCCCTTAGGGCCGCGACTTCGCAAATGGCGGGGTAGCAGCTCATCGCCGCGTCGAGCAGGTCGGTCGGGCTCGCATCAACCTCTTCGTCACCCTGCGGCGCCTGCCTGGCCATGGGCGCCAGCACATAGGTTCCGCGACCGACCTCACGCTTGACGATCCCCGCGAACTCCAGCGGGACGATCGCCGCCCGCACGGCGCTGCGGGGCACATCGAACTGCGCGGCAAGCTCGCGCTCCGTCGGCAGCTTCTGACCGACGCCGATCGCCCCGCTCTCGATAGCCTTTCGAACATGTTCCCGGATGAGAACGACACGCTCACTCTTCACGGCGCGACCCTCCTTCATGGCATTGGTATACCAAATTTTTCCCTATTGGCCATATTGGATGCCCTTTCGGCCAACGATAAAAGCTGGTATTGGGTCACTGACAATCGTTCGCCCGCGTTTGTCTGAGAATTGGGCGACCATTAATGCCGCTTCAAGGCCATGCCCCTATGCCTGTCGGCGATCGGGCCCGCTTTAAGAGGAGAGAAAAATGACCAACCCCGACTCACCGCTCAAGAACAAGAAGATCCTCGTATCCGGCGCCAGCGCCGCCGGTCCGTCGCTTGTCTTCTGGCTGCAGCGCTACGGGTTCGATGTCACCATCGTCGAACGCCACCCGACCGTTCGTCCGGGCGGCTATGCCATCGACGTGCGCGGTTCGGCCATTCACATCTCCCGGAAGATGGGCATCCTCGAAGATCTGCAGGCAGCGGATACCAAACTCGAGGACGTTCGCTTTTACGATGATGACGATAACGTCGTTGCCTCAATGGACCGCAACTTTGGTGCTGGTGGCGGTATCGCGGGCGACATTGAGGTGCTGCGCGACGATCTCGCCGCCCTGCTGTACAACAAGATCAAGGACAAGGTGCAGTTCAAATTCGGCAATTCCATCACCAAGCTCACGGAAGATGCCGATGGTATCGATGTCGAATTCGAAAATGGCGACAAGGAGCGTTATGATCTCGTGATCGGCGCGGACGGGACCCATTCCAACGTCCGTCACCTGGTGTTCGGCGAAGAATCGCAGTTTGCCCACTTCTGGAACCGCTACATCTCCGTGTTCACCATCCCCAATTATCGCGGCCTCTATCGCAAGTGGGATTGGCATATGCGTCCGGGATTCTTTGGCGGGATCCAGCAATATGGCGACAACCAGCAGACGCGTGGAATTTTCCTCATGAACGGTGCGTTCGAAAAGTTCGACAACCGCGACATCCCGGCACAGAAGGCCATGGTCCGCCGGCTCATGAGTGACAAGATGTTCTGGGAAATCCCGCGCCTGCTCGACGAAATGGACAAGGCTACGGACTTCTACTTCGATTCGGCCTCGCAGATTAAGATGCCGACCTGGTCCAAGGGGCGGGTCACGCTGGTCGGCGATGCCGCAGCCGGCCCAACCGCGTTCACGGGCCAAGGCACCAGCGCAGCCTTCGTGATGTCTTACGTGCTCGCGGGCGAACTGGCCGAGGCGCGGGGCGACCATGAGATCGGCTTCAAGCGTTACGAAGAGGTGGCTCGGCCCTTCACAGACCTTAACCAGGATATCATCTGGCAGGGCAAGGAAACGCAGGTTCCGAATAACTGGGAAGAGGTGCACGAGCAGCTTGCCGCCATCGATCTGATGAAGGCGGGCGCCCCCACACCGGAAGGATCGCTTGCCGAAGTTGTGCAAACCGCTGCGAACTCGCTGGATCCGAAGGACTATTCGCGCTTTTACGTCTGACGTTAGCAACGACGTGCCCTTTTCGGTCCCGGCCTCGCGCCTGGGCCGGAAAGGGCCCTCCCCCCCTTCCACGGCTGACTCGCCAAAGCCGCGACATGGCAGCAGAGCCGGGCTTTGACGAACCCCCGCGCCAAGCGCGCGTGTCGCTCCGGCCACCGCCACGCAGACGGACCTGTCACCAGGCACTCAAAGCCCGTAACGCTCCCCCCGCGCCGAAGCTCCATCGCGCATCATGGGGTCATCGTGGAATTTTCCCGAAATCCTACGCTAAGGCTTTGAGGCCGGCTTTTGGGCGGCGCGGGCGTGGGAGACGAAGCGCGAGATGGTCGCGCGGTGAATCTTGAAGAGCCGCGCCATCTCGGCGGCGGATTTTCAGCCGGACGCTAAGCTTCGACGATTTCGTTCTTCTGCTCGGCGGTAATCCGAGGCTTTCGGCCGGGAACGCGGCCCTTCTCGCGGGCTTCGCGCAGGCCGTCGCGGGTGCGCTCGCGATTCATCTCGCGCTCGAACTCGGCGAAGGAGCCGAGCATCTGCATCATCATGCGGCCTGCGGGCCTGACGTGTCGATCGCCTCGGTGAGCGAGCGGAACTTGCCGCCCATAGCGTCGATACGTTCGAGGATGACGAGCAGGTCCTTGCAAACCCATGCTCCGCATAAGCCGCGCTACGGTGCAGCGCGCGACCTTTTCGCCCTCCCGGTCCAACTGCCTCCACACCTTGCGCACGCCATAGACCTGGAAGTTCTCGTCATAGACGCGCCATATCTCCTTGCGAAGGACCGCGTCCCGGCGCGCTCTGGCCGAGGCTTTCGCAGGGTCACGCCGGCGCGCCGCATGCGCCCAATAGGTGGAAGGGGCGATCGGCAAGAGCTTGCAGATCGGCTCGACCCCGTGCGCTTCCCGATGAGCGTCGATGAAGGCGATCATTGTTTCGAGCGGCGGTCGAGCTCCGCCGCCGCAAAATAAGACGACGCCTTGCGCAGGATCTCATTGACCTGACGCAGTTCGCGGTTCTCCCGCTCCAGCGCCTTGATCCGCTCGCGTTCATCCGTCGTCGCGCCAGGGCGGGCGCCGGAATCGCGCTCCGTCTGGCGAACCCAGTTCCGCAACGTCTCGCCCGTGCAGCCGATCTTCGCCGCGATCGAGGGTAAGCGTGATCTGACGACCGCCTACCGGAACGCATTTGGAGTGGGTTAGGTGTCCACCATTGAACAGGTGGACACCAAATGTCGGCGGCGAAGGATGGCGGCACACGGCGCACGTGGAGCCTCGAGGAACGGCAGCGGATTGTCGCGGAAGCGTTGGCGCCTGGGGCGTCTGTCGCTGCGGTCGCGCGGCGACATGGACTGAACGCCAATCTGATTTTCAAATGGGTGCGGCGTTCGCGGGAAGGCTGGCTGGATCGCCCCGACGCGCGCCGCCGAAGGAGACGGCGGCGGCGAGAATAATGTCGCCGGAACTGGCCGCGCAGACCTTCGTTCCCGTCGAGTTGCTGGAGTTGAAACCCGCCCCGATGCGTCCTGCTCTGGCGCCGTCGTCGGCGCCGGTCGCGAAGATTGCCGCCACGCCGGCGCGAGCGAGCCGCAAGAGCGGGCGGCGCGGCGCCATGGAAGTCAGCCTGCCGAACGGCGCGCGCTTGCCCGTACTGGCCACCGTGACGATGAAGCACTTGCCTGACTGATCGGGCACATCGGCCGCCGTAAACCCCTAGCCCCTCTTATTCGTGACGGTCCGATTTTTTGCATCGTCGGGCCGTTCGGCTCGCGGGCCGCGCGGGGGCGTTCGGCTTTTTCACCGCTTCGAGGATCGCACTTTCGGGAACGCGTTGGGAGGAATGGGAGAGACGAGAGGGGGCGCGCCGCCCCGTCGATCATGGTCCTGCGGGCATGAGCAGCGCCGCCGGCATGGAGCAGAAGAGATCGGCCTCGGGGCAGGCGGCGGCGAAGGCGAGGCGCACGCGGCTCGCGGTCTCGATCACGCGCGCGGCGATCTTCAGCAATCGCAGGCGCAGAGTCGAGAACTCGGCTTTGGCGAGGTCGCGCGGGCGCGGGATCGCGTCGCGCACGCCGAGCATCAGCCAATAGGCGGCGGTGTGCAGGACGAGGCGCACCTGATTGGCGAGCGCCGAACGACACGAGGTTCGATCGGAGCAAAGCTGCGTCTTGTGCAGCTTGATGAGATTCTCCGCCTGTCCGCGCGCGCAGTAGAGACTCTCATAGAGCCATTGCGGCGCGCCATGCGCGCGATTGGTGACGATGAAGCGAATGTCGAGGCCGAGCCGCGTCGCCTCGATGCGGGCGATCGCGCGGCGCTCTCTGTCCCAGGACTTGGCCCGGTGACGCGTCTCGGCATAGCCTCGCACGACGTCCTTGTCGTCGAGGGCGCGCTCGACGCGGACGGCGTCCGCCGTCTCCTCGACCTTCTTGGACAGCGGCTTGGTTCCGGGAAGGCCGAAGACGTAATCGACGCCGTGATCCTCGCACCAGGCCATCGCCTCGGGCCGCGCATAATGCCCGTCGCCGCGAAACAGGATGCCCGTCGTCGGCCAAGACTTGCGGATATGCCGCACGAGCCGGCGCAGATGCGCTCTCACCTCGACGCCGGACGGCGTCTTGCCCGGGCGCAGGATCATAACGACGGGACGGCTCTGCTCGGTGTCATAGACATGGATCGGCAGAAAGCAGCGCTCGTCATAATGGGCGTTGAACAACGACAATTGCTGATGGCCATGCGCGATGTCGCAGGTGTCGTCGATGTCGAGTGTGACCGAAGATGGCGGCTTCTCGTAGGAGGCCATCCATTGGTCGACGAGCGCATAGGTCAGGCGGATCACGTCGCGCAGGGCCGGCGCGTTCTCGAGCCGCGACAGCGTCGGCTGCGAAGCGAGATCGCGGCCCGTGTCGGGCAGGCGCCCGCAGGCGAGCTTGAACGCCGGATCGGAGCGCAGAAAATCGAGATCGTCGGCGTCCTCATAGCCGCAGCCGATCGCGAAGATGCGGGCGCGGATCATATCGGCGAGCGTGTGGGTGATGCGCGCAGGATCGCGGCGATCGGGAAAGCAGCGCGCCAGCCGTTCGGCGACGCCGAGCCGGCGCTCCGCCATGGCGAGCAGCATGACGCCGCCGTCCGAGGAGATGCGGCCGCCGTCGAAAGCGGCTGTGATTTTCTTGCCCTGGACGGCTGGAAACGAGAAGGCGGGGAACGTATCGTCTGTCATGGCGGGCGTGGCAGGCCGGTGCAGCGGGAAAGGGTTGGTGTCAACAACCAAATCCTACGCCGTTTCAGTGATCTATGCTACGCTCGCCACCCTTCCAACAGCGCCTTCATGAATAAGACGGGCTAGAATGGCACAGATTTCTCCTCGCTCTCGACGCGTTTGGTCTGCCGCTCCTGAACGCCGCAACGAACCGCGCTCGAAGTTACGGGCCACCATGCCGGATCGAGTGGTGCATCGGCGGCAGTCGCAGCGCGCATGCCCGCAAATTGATGAGCCATCCGCCCTCAGCTGCGATCGGCTATCCCCGGCGCAACGCGCACGAACTCCTTGGCCGCAACCTGATCGACCAGGAATTTCGCGAGATTCCCGCGGGACAGCTTCATGCCGAGCTTCGTCTTGCCGTACCAGCCGACGTCCACTTGGCCTGTTGCGGGGCCATCCTTGAGGTTGGGAATCCGAACCAGCGTCCAATCGAGGTGTGAGTTGCTCACCAGTTCAGCGGTCGCCTTGATGTCGTCATAGGCGTTGTGAACGATCAGCTTGAACAACATGACGAATGCTTGCGCCTTGAAGTCGAAACCGTCCTTCGGATCACGATAGCTGGCCGTCGAAATCTGAATGAGGCGACGAACGTTCAGCTCTTCCATGACAGAGATGATCGTGCTGACGCCGCGCATAATCGGCCGCTTCTCGCGCGCTTTCAGACTGTTTGGCCCCAGCGCGCTGATCACCGCGTCTGCGCCCGCGACGCACGCTTTGATCGCTTCGCGATTGTTTAGGTCGCCGACGACGACTTCGATCTTGCTGCCAAAGGACGAGAGCTTTCCGGCGTCCCGCGTGTAGACGGACAGCTTATATCCTTGCCGAAGCGCCTCTTCGATGATGTGTCTTCCGGTTGGTCCGGTCCCTCCAAAGAGAGCAATCTTCATCTCATCTTCCTTGTGGTCTTTTGGCTTGGAGCAACTGCTCTCGCTGTTGACTTGCAAGTTCGCGCTCACAGCCTGAGCAGTCGCTCGCCTTCAGGAGGCCTTTTCCAAGATCGAGCGAACCTGGGCTTCGGTGGCTGCGATGGCGGCCTTGGCCGCCTCAGGACCGAAGACGGTGCCTTCCACTCGGACGATTTCGATGTCGGTCAGGCCGATGAAGCCCAAGAGGTGGCGCAGATAGCCGGTCTGGAAATCAAAGGGGGCCCAGTCGCCTTCCGAGAAGACGCCGCCTGCGGCGGTGACGAGATAGACCTTCTTGCCGGTCAGCAATCCCTGCGGCCTGCCGGCTCCGCTATAATCAAAGGTCACGCCCGGCCAAGTGATGTGATCGAACCAGGCCTTGAGCTGCGACGACGGGCCGAAATTGATCATGCCCGAACCCAAGACGATCACGTCAGCAGCCTTCACCTCATCGACGAGCTCCTGGGCAAGGCCGACCGCCTCGACCTGCTCGGGCGTGCGCGCCTCGGGGGCCGCGATGCGGCCGTGAATATATGCCTGCGCGATATGAGGCAGTGGGTTGGCCGCGAGATCGCGAGTCAAATGGGCGCCGCCCAAGCGAACCTTGAAGCCTTCGGCGATCTCGGTCGCGAAGCGGGTGGACAGACTCTCGGCGCCACGAGGGCTCGATGTGACGAGCAGGATGTTGGTCATGGTTGCTCACGTGAACAGGGTGGTAAACTCTTGTTACCAACACTATTAAGGTGACTACCATGTCCCTCGCAAGAAGGCACTCCAATGACACTTAGTGACATTGATTTTCCTACCCCCAGCAAAGGTGACGACTGCCGGATGGTTCGGGAAATCCTTGATCTCGTCGGCGACAAATGGAGCCTGTACATCATCGTAACGCTCAAAGATGGACCAGTTCGGTTCAATGAGCTGCGGCGTCAGATCAACGGCATCTCACAACGAATGCTGACGATTACCTTGCGCGGACTGGAACGTGACGGGTTGGTGAAGCGGACATTGTTTCCCACCATTCCGCCGCGCGTGGATTATGAGTTGACGAATGTGGGACGGACGCTTCTTGCGCCCGTAATGGCTCTCGTTACGTGGGCGAACAGCAATCAGGAGAACATCCAAAACGCTCGCGTTCGATACGATGCAAGCTAGTTGGCAGCGGACAGCCGAACTCAGCCACTCCACGGAAGAAGAAGCGCGAGAAACCCGACGGGAGGCCGTCAGCGGGGTGAATGCACCGAAAAATGTCGGCCGGGCGACTCACGCCGCTTTGCTATCGGCGGCGTGGAGTTGGAGCTTGCTGTCTGCATGCGGCCTAATGCACGAACCGCCGACATTCTCGTGAACGATGCCGTCACCGCGCTCGACATCAGGCGGTCTCCGAGCCAAAGCGGCCGAAACCCGCGCCCGGCGGTTTTGATTCGAGTGCATAGATTCCGTTTGGAGCAACCAAGAGTTGAGGCAATCTAAGCAGAAACGGCCCCGAAGGGCCACTTCTAGCTATCTGATTTTCATTGATAATTTTTGGAGCGGGCGAAGGGATTCGAACCCTCGACCCCAACCTTGGCAAGGTTGTGTGTATCCTACGACGAGGCCGCATAGGTTTCTCCTGAGTACGCTAAATATTGGAAAAACATCTATTTTGATGAAAGCGCTCTCGCTGGGCTACGCTCCGCCGCGCTTGAATTTTTCATCACGGTGGACACCATGTGGACACCAATATAATCTCGCATCCGCGAGAAAATGCGAACGGAGGCGTGCGATGGACCGATCATCCAGCGTCCGGTTGACCAAGTTGGTAGTCGAGAAGGCGGAGGCCCGCGACGCCCGGTATGACCTGTGGGACCTCGATCTCACGGGTTTCGGGCTGCGAGTCGAGAAGAGCGGTACGAAGACGTTTATCATCCGTTATCGCACCGATGGGGGCGGCCGGTCCGCGCCGAGGCGCTTTCTGACCGTCGGACGCTTCGGAGCGCTGACGGTCGAGCAAGCGAGGAAAAAGGCGAAAGTTCTGCTTGGCGCCGCGGCCAGCGGTAATGATCCCGCCGGCGAGGTGCAGGAGAAGCGCCGCGAGAAGACGATGCGGGAGCTGCTCGACTTCTATGAAAAGCATGGCTGCTTTATCCAGCGCGGCATCCACAAGGGTAAGCCTATGAAGCCGCTTACCAAGCAGTACACGATGGCGCGGCTGCGCAATCACGTGGAACCTCTTCTCGGTCACCGGCGAGCGAGCGAGGTCACGTCCGGCGATATTGAGACCTTCGTGGCGGACGTTACGGCCGGCAAGACGGCCAAGGACGAAAAGGTCGGCCCGCGCAAACGCCTCATAGTGCGCGGTGGCGAGGGCGCGGCTCGTAAGGTCGTACGCGACCTGTCGGCGGTGTTCAGCTTCGGTGGCCGGCATGGCTTCGTGACAAAGAACCCCGTCGAAGACGCTTCCGTTAGAAAGACAGATAACCGACGCGAGCGATTTCTGACGCTGGACGAGGTCTCTCGCCTGGGCGAAGCGTTCGATACGGTCGAGAAAGAAGGTGCCAATCCGAAAGGAGTGGCAATCGCCCGCCTGTGGGCGCTGACCGGCTGCCGCCGTAACGAGATCGCTGCTCTCAAGGCTCATGAGGTCAAACTCGGGAGCAACCTCTTCGAGTTCGATGATACCAAAACCGGGAAATCGATCCGCCCTTTTGGCCCGGCGGCAGCGGCGCTGTTGCAGAGACTGTTGAAGGACGGCAAGGAAGGCTATCTGTTCCCGGCCGAGAAAGGTGACGGCTACTACCAGGGTACGCGCAATGTCTGGGCGGAGGTGACAAAGCTCGCCAGCTTACCGGGGGTCACTCCGCACACGCTTCGACACACGCTCGGATCGACTGCCACGTCGAGCGGCGAAGCATTGGCATTGACCGGCGCGATCCTGGGACATGCGAATCTCAGGTCAACGGCCATTTACGCTCATGTCCAACGCGACCCTTCGCTCGAGGCGGCCAAGCGCGTCGAAAAGTTGCTGGCGGCTGCGTTGGAGGGGAAGGCCATTGAGGCGCAAGATGCTGAGACAGGTGAGGCGCTTCCAGAGCTCGACGCCGACATGATCCGTGTTCTGGCTGAACGGCTGTCGAAGGAGGATTCAGATGCTGCCCGCCTTCGCGCGATTATGGCCCAGGTGGTTGCGCTCAACACGTGACGGTTCAGCCGCTCGAATCCTCGAATCGGGTGAAGCGCCAGCCCCTCATTGCCAAGGTTGGGGTCGAGGGTTCGAATCCCTTCGCCCGCTCCAAAAAATATCAGGTAAATTCAGATAAATAGAGACGGCTCTTCGAGAGCCGCTTTTGCTTAGAGCACTGGGCATCCCCACCACTCCAAGCGAAATCTATGCGCTCGGACGAAAGTCACCAAGTGCAGGGTGCCAGGCAGCCTGGCACCAATTCGGGGAAAAGCGGGGGCTCCACATACGACGGAATGGAGTATGATGGCTCGGCAAACAGATCGCGACAATTGATCCTGTTCTCGTCGTGGCGCTCGGCGCGACTCGCAGCTGGACGCCTAACCTATATGCTTCTGCTGCTTGGTTCCGATTCCATCGAGATCCAACGGAGAAGCGCCCCGACCGTGGAGGTAACGGCGCGGCGTTTTTGCGCGAGAAGCATCGCTGACGCACTTTAACTCCCTCGCTCCCCGCGCGTCGAAAGAAACATACTCCGCGCGAAGGAATGGCCTAAGACCCCTCCTCCTGTTCCCGCGGAGCCGGCGCCGGCAGGCTCGTGCGGCGCTTCTTCATCTCCTTCAGCTTCACCGAGGCGCGGGCCGCGTGCTTGCGGCGCGCCTCCTCGCCAGTCGGCTGCAGCAGCTTGCGGAACTCGTCGCGCTTCTCGTGGATCGAGGCGATCACGTAGCCCATCGGCACGCCGACATCGACCAGAACCGTCTCGGCCAGCTGCAGGCTCGCCTCGATCGTCTCGGGGATCGCATCGGTGGCGCCGAGCTCATAGAGATGCGTCGCATGGGAGGCGTCACGCGCCCGCGCGACGATCGGCATGTCGGCGCGCGCCTCATGGGCGACGCGCACGATCTCCTCCGCTGCATCCGCCTTCTCCACCGTCACCACGAGCGCCCGCGCCTGCGCGACGCCCGAGCGCAGCAGGAACTCGCGCCGCATGCAATTGCCCCAGAAGATGTCGACGCCGGCGTCGCGCTTCTCGGCGACCAGCTTCACCTGATTGTCGATGGCGACGAAGGGAATGTCGTGGCGGCCGAGCATTTCGCCGATCAGCGCGCCGACCCTGCCATAGCCGACGATGACGACGCGGCCCGCGGCGACATCGCCCTCGGGCGCGAGATGGCCGTATTCGGCCTCGATGTCCTGCTTGCGCTTGCCTGGGTTCAGCCATTCGCCGAGCCGGCCCAGCGCCGGCACGATGAACATGCCGAGCGTCACCGCCAGCATGGCGTCGCCGCCGAGCCGCTGCGGCACGAGGCCGCCGGCGATGGCGCCGGTCAGAAGAATGAAGGCGAACTCGCCGCCGGGCGCGATCAGCAGCGCCGTCTCCGCCGCGACCGGCGCCTCGAGGCGGAAGGCGCGGCCGAGGCCGAAGGTGATCGCCGCCTTGACCACGATCAGCCCGCCGGCGATGGCGAGCACGGGCACGGGATCGGCCACGAGACGCCCGAGATCGAGACCGGCGCCGACCGACACGAAGAAGAGGCCGAGCAGAAGGCCCTTGAACGGTTCGGTCGTCACCTCGATCTCGCGGCGGAACTCGGTCTCGGCGAGCAGCAAGCCGGCGATGAAGGCGCCGAGGCCCATGGAGAAGCCGTCCGCCGCGCTGGCGACGCCGGAGCCGATGATCACCAGCAGGCAGGCCGCCATGAACAGCTCGGTCGAATCGGCCGCAGCCACCAGCCGGAACAGCGGCCGCAGCAGCAGGCGTCCGGCGACGATGAGCAGCCCCATGGCGGCGAGCGCCGGCAGAAAGGCGAGCAGCGAGCCGAGCCCCTGCCGGCTCGTCTCCGGATCGGCGAGGAAGGAGACGAGAAACAGCAGCGGCGCGACCATCAGGTCCTGCATCAGCAGCACGGCGAAGGAGGCGCGCCCCGCCGCGCGGTTGAGCCGCCGCCGCTCGGCGAGCACTGGAATGACGATCGCGGTCGAGGACATGGCCAGCGCCGCGCCGAGGATGATGGCGGGCGCGGCGCCGAGGCCGCCCGCATAAACCGAGATGGCCGAGAGCGCGGCGCCGCAGGCGAGGACCTGCGCCAGCCCCAAGCCGAACACCAGAACGCGCATGCGCGCGAGGCGCTCCCAGGAGAGCTCCAGCCCGATCGTGAACAACAGGAAGACGAGGCCGAATTCGGCGATCCGCGAGATGCTCTCGATGTCGGTCAGCGTGAAAGACGCGAGGAACTCGTGCTCATGCGCCAATCGGCCGAGGCCAAACGGCCCGAGGGCGGCGCCAGCGGCGAGAAAGCCGAGAATCGGGCTGATGCGCAGACGATGAAACAGCGGCGCGATGATCCCACCCGTCGCGAGAAACAACAGCGCCTCTCGATACCCCTCCCAGTGGAACGATTCCATTCTTGCTCCCGTCTCGGCCAATCTCTTCGAGTCGAGGCCAGCATAAGGCAAAGACGGGTGAAATCTCCAACATGAATCGAGCGGCCGTCGTCACTGCCCGCACGATCAGGCTATCCAATCGGGAGAAACCTCTCCCGACGTCTCCGCTCCGCCCGCGCAATTGCCGTCCCCAGCGACACCACTTCAAATGAAAGCGCGCGCCGACCTCGCCTCCAGAATTATGGCGAGAGCTACGACCGTCGGATCGGGCCGTAGCTGTCGCGAGGGGTTGACTTCCCTGCCGACGCCGCACGCTCGACGGAATAGACGCAGGCCCTCGCCGCACGTTCGATTCCAGGAGTCTTCGTCTGCCGCATTGTTGCGAACTGGACGCGATGCCCGAACGTAAGCTGAAGCTCAGATCTGAGCGGCATGCCCGCCTTTTCGTTCGCGGGGCAAAGAGCAGAGCGCTCTTGTCTCGATCTCGGGAGGAGATAAGTCCTCGAGTTTGAGCATAGGGGCCCTTCCTAAAGTGGGCTCACCGACGGCTCGGCGCGAGCGTCGGGCCACTCTCGGGCGGATGGGCGTGGCGGTCACGCCCATCATCGATGGCCGTCGTCTCTCGACCGCACGATCCAGGTCCAGACTTTCTCCAGTTGTCTGCACTCAATTTCCTCCCGCGCCGTGGGGCAGTTGGCGAGCCTGCTAGAATGCATGCTCCGCTGAAAGATTCGAGCTTTTCGAGACCCGATCTCCGAAGAGGCACGCTCGAAAGCCACCCGAAGCCCCCCTCGCTTTTTATAAAATCGCTTGACCTCCGAACATCATTCTTCGTCAAATAGGAGAAACTACACCCGCTCCCAGGATGGGATAAGATGAGTGACGTTGTAAACGACCGACCCACGGTCGAAAAAGCCACAGTAAGCGCTCCACCGGATTACTCGAAGATCTACGAGGCGGTCTGGCGAAACATGGAGCGCGAAAACACGCTTATGAATTACCGGAATCAGTGGTCTATCGTCCTAAGCGGCGGCATCCTCGCGACGCAGGGCGTTCTTTTGACCGCGCTCAAGGACTTCGAGAGGGACAAGGTCGATCATCTGTTCTCTGGCAGCGTTTTGGCCTTGATGTTTTTCCTCTCTTGCTTGGCCGTGTTTTTTTGCCTCAAAACCAATGAAGGCGTTCAGGCGGCGCAGAACCAACTCGAGTACCTGAAAGGTCACTACGAGCAATTTCGTGCCGGAGAATGCTCGGGCAATTTGTTTGAAGCGACGCTGCGATATCCGAGACCGTTCGGAGATCCGCACGACCACAACAAAGGGAATGCCGCCGCCTTGGTCTTTCCGAAGGTGATGCTGACAATTTGGGCCGTCTTTGCGCTAATCGAAGGTGCGAGCGCTTCGATAATGATCGCCGACGGCCTCCGCCGCGATCTGCACGAAACAAAGCTCCCGGCTCAACCGCCGAGTCCTGCGGACTCGTCCTCGACGTTGCGTAACCCCTCGGGCGCGATGACGCCGCATTCGAACAAGTGAACGCAGAGAGCAATGGTGCGTTGGCGAATGAGCAGTGTCCTCGCCGGTGCAGCATCAATAGCGATTGCTGATCGACATCCTGGACCGGCGACCGCATTCTTCTCTCGGCTATGCAACTGGGCGTAGTAGAGAGCATTGAGCTTGTTCGGCGCGTTCCCTGCGCGGGCGCGACTGCGAGTCAAGGGGAGCCGTAACGATACGGTTCTCGATCTGCAACGGCCCGACTGCGACCGGGCTGAAGAGGTCGCGGACACTGGGAGCCCTGTGTTCTTGCATCGATTATTCCTCCGGCGACGACTACGCTGCCTCTCCGTTCAGGCCGACCGCAGAGAGACGTTATGGCGGCGCTCCCAATCAAGTCCAAATCTCAAGGCCCGCCGGTCACTACGAGTGGCCAAATCCGGCTTTGAGCGCTCGCCCGTCGATGTGCGGGTCTTGCCCTGCGCCTACATGAACAGCAGCGGCGGTCGCGGTCGCCGCCTTGCTCGAGCCGGAGGCCGAGATGAGCGCTCCCGGAACCGATCGGGAAATTTGGCCGAGCCTTCCCTATGAGCGATGGCGAGACACTTGCGTCACCCTGCAATTATGGACACAGATCGTCGGCAAGATCCGTCTTTCGTTCACCCCTTGGCTCAACCATTCCTGGCATGTGGCCCTCTATGTGACGGCGCGCGGCCTGACCACGTCGCCCATTCCCTTCGGAGAGCGCGCTTTTCAAATCGATTTCGATTTCATCGATCATATGTTGCATCGTAAGCGCCGTTGTGACCCCATTGATTCTTCGGGTTCGGAAGGACTTTTGGATGTGAGATTCTTCGGAGGGACAGCCATGTCTCTGGAAGGATCCGAAGATGAATGAGAATGCGACGGTCGATACGGCTTTTGGCGCGGGATTTGTGGGACGTGTGGATTTTCGTCGTTCACGTTCGGGCAATCGGCTGTGGTCGAAGGAGCTGAAGGGCCGGATCGTGCGAGAAAGCCTCGCGCCTGGAGCGCGCGTCGCCGATGTCGCCCGCAAATATCGGATATACGCGCAGCAATTGACGCAATGGCGCCGCCAGGCGCGCACCGGGCGGCTCGCGCTTGTGACCGACGGTCCCGCGGAGTTCGTGGAGATCGAGCTCGAGCAGCCGTCCGTTCGTAATGAGAGCGATGCGAAGATCGAGATCGTCGTCGGCAAGGTCGTGTTGCGGCTGGAGCAGGACACCGCGTCGACGCGCATCGCCGAGATCATGACGGCGCTGGAGCGTGGCGCGTGATCATTCCGTCGCAAGGGTTGCGGATCGTGCTCGCCGTGCGTCCCGTCGATTTTCGCTGCGGGCATGATGCGCTGGCCGCTCTGGTGCAAAACAAGCTCGGACTCGATCCGCATTCCGGCCTCATAGTCGTGTTCCGCTCGAAGCGAAGGGATCGCTTGAAGATTTTGTTGTGGGACGGAACCGGACTCGTGCTGATCTACAAGCGTCTTGGCGATAACGGTTTTTCTTGGCCGCAGGTCAGCGACGGCGTCCTGCAATTGAGCCGGGTGCAGTTCGAAGCTCTATTCGACGGGCTCGACTGGAAGCGCGTCGGCGAGCGGATCGTGGCGACGCCGACCGCGGCGAACTGATCGCAACTTCGGCTTCATTCGGCGCCTTGCTTGCGATAGATTCGCCGACATGACGCCGAGCTTCGATCCCGCCAGACTCGCAGAGCTGCCTGCCGATCTGCGCGCCGAACTACGCGCATTGTTCGAAGCTCAACGCGCCTTGTTCTGATCCTCGTCGGCTTGGCCTGGCTCATCGGCGAGCGGCTCGGCCTCGGCCGCCTGCCCGGCGACATAATGGTCGAACACGGCGACTTCCGCCTCTATATTCCCATCACGACATCGCTGATCGTCAGCGTCGCGCTGAGCGTCGTATTCTGGTTTTTCAATCGATGACCCGCCGCGATCCAGCCCCGTTGTTTCTGAAGGGTTCTCCGATGGCCGACGAGCATGCCCATCACCACTCGCATGAGGAGCGGGCGCCTACTCCGGCGAAGACCACGCTCGGGGATGGCGCTGGGCGCGGCTCGCAGCAGGATGTGATCTACACCTGCCCAATGCATCCGCAGATTCGTGAGCTGCAGCCCGGCAATTGTCCGATCTGCGGAATGACGCTCGAGCCCGTCCTCGCGAGCGTCGAGACAGGACCGAGCCCGGAGCTCGTCGACATGACGCGGCGCTTCTGGATCGGCCTCGCTCTCGCGGTTCCAGTCCTCGTTCTGGAGATGGGCGGACATTTCTTCGGCCTTCACCATCTCGTTCCGCCGCAGACCTCCAATTGGATTCAATTCGCTCTGGCGACTCCGGCGGTGCTGTGGGCCGGCGCGCCGTTCTTCGCGCGGGCGGCGCGGTCGCTCGTCACGCGCAATCTCAACATGTTCACGCTCATCGCCATGGGCACGGGCGTCGCCTGGGCCTATAGCGTGCTCGCGACCTTCGCGCCGTCGCTGTTTCCCGCGGCCTTCCGCAATGCGGATGGCTCGGTCCCGATCTATTTCGAGGCCGCCGCCGTCATCACCGTTCTCGTGCTGCTCGGCCAGGTGCTGGAGCTGCGCGCGCGAGAGCAGACCGGCGGCGCGATTCGCGCTCTGCTCGATCTCGCGCCAAAATCCGCGCGCCGCGTCGCGGCCGATGGCTCGGACGAGGACATTCCGCTCGAGCAAGTGGTGGTCGGCGATCGCCTTCGCGTGCGGCCCGGCGAAAAGATTCCCGTCGATGGCGAGCTGCTCGACGGCCGCAGCTCGATCGACGAATCCCTGGTCACGGGCGAGTCGCTGCCAGTGTCCAAGAACGCCGGCGACCGGCTCATCGGAGGCACGCTCAACCAGAGCGGCGGCTTTGTCATGCGCGCCGACAAGGTCGGCAGCGACACGATGCTCGCGCGCATCGTCGACATGGTCGCCGCGGCGCAGCGCAGCCGCGCGCCGATCCAGCGGCTCGCCGATCAGGTCTCCGGCTGGTTCGTGCCGGCCGTCATCGGCGTCGCCATTCTCGCCTTCATCGCCTGGGCCCTCTGGGGACCGGAGCCGCGCATGGCCTATGGCCTCGTCGCGGCGGTCTCTGTCCTCATCATCGCCTGCCCCTGCGCGCTCGGCCTCGCGACGCCCATGTCGATCATGGTCGGCGTCGGACGCGGCGCGCAGAGCGGCGTGCTCATCAAGAACGCCGAGGCGCTGGAGCGCTTCGAGAAGATCGACACGCTCGTCGTCGACAAGACCGGCACGCTGACGGAAGGAAAGCCTCGCGTGACGGACGTCCGACCGACAGCGGGGCTCGCCGAAAATGATATCCTGCGCCTCGCCGCGAGCCTCGAACGGGCTAGCGAGCATCCACTGGGGCAGGCGATCGTGCAATCCGCGCTCGCGCGCGGGCTCGAGCTCTCCGAGGCGAAGGATTTCGATTCGCCGGTCGGCAAAGGCGTGACGGGCGTAGTCGAGGGCAGGTCGCTCGCCATCGGCAATCGCCGCTTCCTGGATGAGATCGGCGTGGACGCCGGCGCCGCAGATGCGGAAGCCGAGCGGCTCAGGGAAGACGGCGCCACCGCGATTTTCGTCGCTATCGACGGCGCCGTCGTCGGCGTGATCGGCATCGCCGATCCCATCAAAGAGACGACGCCCGCCGCTCTTCGAGCATTGCGGAAAGACGGCGTCCGCGTCGTCATGCTGACGGGCGACAATTGGACGACGGCGCGCGCGGTGGCCAAGCGGCTCGGCATCGACGAGGTCGAAGCCGAGATCCTCCCGGAGGACAAGAGCAAGGTGGTGAGCCGGCTGAGAGAGTCCGGCCGCATCGTCGCCATGGCGGGCGATGGCGTCAATGACGCGCCGGCGCTCGCCGCCGCCGATGTCGGGATCGCCATGGGGACGGGAACCGATGTCGCCATCGAGAGCGCCGGCGTCACCTTGCTGAAAGGCGATCTGCGGGGCATCGTCCGCGGCCGGCGCCTCTCGGCCGCAACAATGCGCAACATTCGCGAGAATCTCTTCTTCGCCTTTTTCTACAACGCCGCCGGCGTGCCCATCGCCGCCGGCGCGCTCTATCCCGCCTTCGGTCTGCTGCTGTCGCCGACGATCGCCGCCGCCGCCATGGCGCTCTCATCGGTGAGCGTGATCGCCAATTCGCTGCGATTACGCCGATCGCAAATCGACGAGCCGGCCGCCGCCGGCGCGCCGCGTCGCCCGGAACGATCGAGACGTCTGGCGTTGGCGGGGGCGACGGCCGCCGCGCTGGCGATCGCGGCGGGGCTGGCGTGGCGCGACTGGCGGCCGCTCTTCCCCGTCGCCGAGACGCCGCCGTCTCCGGCGCAGCGCGAGCCGGCGCCCTCGGTCGTGGAGCGACCAGCCGAAGCGCCGAAGACGGATGCGCGATCCGGCGTCGCTGCGGGCGAAGGGGTGGAGTCGAAGCTGCGCGCCTATCTCGAGAGCGAAACGCCGCCAGCGCGAAAGCTCGCCTGGTTCGAGCTCGACGGCGTGGCATTTGTGCCGCGCGAAGCCAGACTGCAGCCCTCCGCGCAATCGCGATTGCAGGCGATCGCCGATGTTCTGGCGACCCATCCCCGCGCCAGAGCGATCGTCGCCGTCCATGGCGACGCCAAGAAGCTGTCGAAGCAGCGGGCGGAGGCGGTCGTCCTGGCGCTGACGCGGCTCGGCGTCGACGCCTCTCGCCTGCGCGCGCGGGCGCTCGCGTCGAAGCCCTCCGCCGTCACGGGATCGAGCGTCAATTCCGAACCGGACGGCCGCGTGCTGCTCGGCCTGCGTTCGAAGTGACTCCGGCGCGAGGCAAGCGGAAGCCCTTGACGAGCGCATAGATCGCCGGAATGACGACGAGCGTCAGCGCCGTCGAGGACGCCATGCCGCCGATCATCGGCGCCGCGATGCGCTGCATGACCTCCGAGCCCGCGCCATGGCTCCAGAGGATCGGCAGCAGGCCGGCGATGATGGCCGTGACCGTCATCATCTTCGGGCGCACGCGCTCGACGGCGCCGCGCATGATCGCTTCGTGCAGATCGGCGCGCGTGAAGGCGCGGCACTGCGCGACCCGCTCGGCGGCGATCTCTTTCATGGCCTGATCCAGATAGATCAGCATGACGACGCCGGTCTCAGCGGCGACGCCGGCGAGCGCGATGAATCCGACCGCAGCGGCGACCGAGAGATTGAAGCCCATCATCCACATCGCCCACACGCCGCCGACGAGCGCGAAAGGCAAGGACGCCATCACGATCAGCGTCTCCGTCGAGCGACGGAAATTGAGATAGAGCAGCAGGAAGATGATCGCGAGCGTCAGTGGAACGACGAGCTTCAATCGCGACTCGGCGCGCTGCATATATTCGAACTGCCCGCTCCAGGTCACATAGGCTCCAGCGGGAAAAGAAACCGATTGCGCAACGGCTTTCTGCGCCTCGGCGACATAGGAGCTGAGATCGCGGTCGCGCACGTCGACGAAGACATAGACCGCGAGCTGGCCGTTCTCCGTGCGGATCGACGTCGGCCCGCGCGTGAGCTCGATCCTCGCGACTTCACCCAGAGGAACTGCGCCGCTGCGCGGCAGCGGGACGAGCACTTCTCTCGCGATCGTCTGCGGATCGGAGCGGAACTCGCGCGGATAGCGGATGTTGACGCCATAGCGCTCGCGCCCTTCGACCGTCGTCGTGATCGTCTCGCCGCCGAGCCCGGTGGCGATCACCTCCTGCACATCGCCGATCATCAGATTATAGCGCGCGAGCGCCGCGTGATCGGGGACGATGTCGAGGAAATAGCCGCCGTTGACGCGCTCGGCATAGGCGCTCGCCGTGCCGGGAACGCGCTTCAGCACGGCCTCGACTTGCTTTGCGACGCGCTCCATCTGCGCGAGATCGCGGCCGAAGATCTTCACGCCGACCGGCGTGCGAATGCCCGTCGCGAGCATGTCGACGCGCGCCTTGATCGGCATGGTCCAGGCGTTGGAGACGCCGGGAAATTGCAGAGCGGCGTCGAGCTCGGCGACGAGCTTGTCTGTCGTCATTCCCGGCCGCCATTGATCTTTCGGCTTCAGGCTGACGACCGTCTCGAACATTTCGAGCGGCGCCGGATCGGTCGCCGTCGCGGCGCGGCCCGCCTTGCCATAGGCGGCCGCGACCTCGGGAAAAGATTTGATGATGCGGTCCTGCGTCTGCAGCAGCTCCGCGGCCTTGGTGACGGAGAGCCCGGGCAGAGTCGTCGGCATATAGAGCAAGGCGCCTTCATCCAGCGTCGGCATGAACTCTCCGCCGAGCTGGCGCGCCGGAACGATCGTCGCGACGATCGCGAGAAATGCGAGAAGGATCGTCGCCGTCTTCGCCTTCAGGACGCGCGCGATGATCGGGCGATAGAGAAAAATCAGCGCGCGATTGATCGGATTTTTCGTCTCCGGCATGATGCTTCCGCGCACGAAGACGACCATCAGCGCCGGAACCAGCGTCACCGAGAGCAGCGCCGCCGCCGCCATGGAAAAAGTCTTGGTGAAAGCCAGCGGCGCGAACAGCCTTCCCTCCTGCGCCTCCAGCGTGAAGATCGGCAGAAAGGACACGGTGATGACGAGCAGGCTGAAGAACAGCGCCGGCCCGACCTCGCTCGCCGCCTCGATCACTATGTCGATGCGGGGCTTTTCCGGCGGCGCGCGCTCCAGATGCTTGTGGGCGTTCTCGATCATCACAATCGCGGCGTCGACCATCGCGCCGATGGCGATGGCGACGCCTCCGAGGCTCATAATGTTGGAGCCGAGGCCGAGCGCCTTCATCGCCGCGAAGGCGATCAGCACGCCGACCGGCAGCATGATCACCGCGACGAGCGCGCTGCGCAAATGCAGCAGGAATGCTGCGCAGACGAGGGCGACGATGACACTCTCCTCGACGAGTGTCCCGCGCAATGTCTCGATCGCCGCATGAATGAGCTGCGAGCGATCATAGACGGTCGCAATCTCGACGCCCTTCGGCAGCGCGGGCGCGAGCCGGGCGAGCGCCGCCTTCACATTGTCGATCACGCTCAGCGCATTGACGCCATAGCGTTGCAGCGCGATTCCGCTCGCGACCTCGCCCTCGCCGTCGAGCTCGGCGACGCCGCGCCTCTCGTCCGGCCCGAGCTCCACCCGCGCGACGTCGCGCAGCAGCAGCGGCGTGCCGTTCTCCGCGCGCAGGCCGATGTGCTCAATGTCGGCGGCGCTCTTCAGATAGCCGCGGCCGCGCACGATGAACTCGAATTCTGAGAGCTCCACCGTGCGGCCGCCGACATCCGTATTGCTGGCGCGGATCGCCTCGCGCAGCTGCTTCAAGGAGACGCCGAGCGCGCGCAGCCGATTCGGATCGACGACGACATTATATTGCTTGACGAAGCCGCCGACGCTCGCGACCTCCGCCACGCCTTCGGCCTTAGAGAGGCCGTAGCGCAATGTCCAATCCTGCAGCGAGCGCAGCTCGGCGAGCGTCATCTCCTTGGCGACGAGCGCATATTGATAGACCCAGCCGACCCCGGTCGCATCGGGACCGAGCGTCGGCGTCACGCCCTGCGGCAGCTTCTTGGCCGCGGCGCTCAAATATTCGAGCACGCGCGAGCGCGCCCAATAGAGATCGACGCCATCCTCGAAGATCACATAGACGAAGGAGACGCCGAAGAAGGAGAAGCCGCGCACCACCTTGGAGCGCGGCACGGTCAGCATCGCGCTCGTCAGCGGATAGGTGACCTGATCCTCGACCACCTGCGGCGTCTGCCCCGGATATTCCGTGTAGACGATCGCCTGCACGTCGGACAGGTCGGGAAGCGCGTCGAGCGGCAGCGTGCGCAGCGCATAGGTTCCCGCCCCGACCGCAAAACCTGCGCCGAGAAAGACGAGGACGAGATTGCGCGCCGACCAGGCGATGAGACGGGAGATCATCGCTCCGTCTCCGCTCCCGCGAGCGTCTGCAGCGCCGCCCGCAGATTGCTTTCCGAGTCGATGAGAAAATTGGCCGCCGTCACCACCCGGTCCGTCTCGTCGAGCCCGCTCCTTACCTCGACGAATCCCTCGCCGCGCCGGCCGAGCGTCACCTCGCGCGGCTCGAAACGCCCATCGCCCTTGTCGAGCAGCACGAGCGCGCGCTTGCCGGTCTCGATCACCGCGCTCTCGGGCGCGGTCACGATCTGCTCCGCGTCGCCGGCCAGAATCTCCGCCTCGACATACATGTCGGGCCGCAGGGTCAGATCGGCGTTGGCTAGCTCGATGCGCACGCGCGCCGTGCGCGTCTCGCGATTGATCTGCGGATAGACGACTGTCACCTTGCCCGTGAACACGCGATCGGGAAGGCCGCGCGCTCTGATCTCGACAGGCTGGCCGACGCGCAGCCGCGCATAATCCTGCTCGGCGACGTCGACGAGCGCCCAGACGACGGAGAGATCGGCGATCCGAAAAAGCACTTGCCCGGCTTCCGCCTTCATTCCGTCGACGGCGCTGCGTTCGAGAATGACGCCGTCGCGCGGCGCGGGCCAGGAGACGCTCGCCGGCACGCGGCGGCTGCGAGATATTTCGGCGATGAATTCCAACGGCGCGTTCAGCGTCTCGAGCTTCCTCCGCACGCCCTCGAGCAAACCCGTGTCCCCGCTCCGAGCGTTCGCAAAAGCGAGATAATCCGCCGCCGCAGCGGCGATGGCCGGCGAATAGAGCCGCGCCAGCGGCTGACCTTTGAAGACGCGCGCGCCTGTCGTGACATCGGCGACCTTCTCGACAAAAGCCTCGGAGCGCGTCGCGACCACGGCGACGCGGCGCTCGTCGACCTGCACTGAGCCGGGCACGCGAATCCTGGCGACGAGCGGCCGGCGCCGGACCAATTCTGCGCGCACGCCCGCGCGCTGGATTTTTCCGGGCGCGATGCGCAGCCTGCCATCGACCTCGACGTCCTCCCCTTCATAGACGGGCGTGTAATCCATGCCCATCGAATCCTTTTTCGGAATAGCCGATACATCCGGCAGACCCATCGGATTGCGGTAATAGAGGATGCGTTTCGCGCGTGGCTTTGTGGAGAGCTCTGAGAGGATCGCACGCAGATCGGCCGGCCGGACCGGCAGATAATCCATCCCCATGCCGTCCTTTCGCGGGAACGAGGAGATATCGTCGCCACCCATCGGATCGCGATAGAAGAGCGGCTCGTCGCGCGAGGTTGCGGGCGGGTCGGGAAGCTTCGCGAGCGGCCCGATCTGCGAGCGGCGCACGGGCAGAAACTCCATACCCATTCCGTCCTTGCGAGGATCGCGCGAAACCTCCGCGCCGCCCACCGGGTCTCGGTAGAAGAGAATGGGATCGTCGAGCGCGGCGGCCGGCGCCGGGTGATCCGACCGGGCCGCGTCGGAACGGGAAGCGTGAAGCATGGACGCGGTCACGCTCGCGGCGAGCGCGAGCGCGCCGAGAAGAGGCGCGTAAGGAGGCATAGTTTCGATCTCCGGCCGCAGCGGCGGCGGATTGCGTTGAAGCTCGGAAAGCCGGCCGTCGCGAGAGCGGCGGCGCCGGCGGTGCGGCTTCAGGCGATCGGAGGTCGAAGGTCGGGAGAACCGGTCAGGGAGGCGGGATCGGCGTCGCTCGTCGCGACGATCGCCTCCGTCGAGGGCATGACTGGTAGGCGGAAGAAGGCTTCGACCGGGCCGGCGGCCACTGGAATCTGAACGCAGGATATGGCCGCACAATCATCCGCGGCCCGGGAGCGCTGGTCTCCAACGGCCTTGTGGCAGTCTTCCATCGTCGCGGCGCTCATGCCATCGCATCCATGATCGGCGCGCGGCGCCAGCCCCGCGCCGATCAGCAGCGAGACCAACGCGGCCATAGGAAGAAGCGCGCGGAGCAGACGAAGCATGGAACCAATCTATCACCGGCGAGCGAAAGCGCAAACCTGACGTCTTCCACATACGGCGAGAGCCGACTGGATTATAGGGCCGGACTTGCCAGCCACGATTCGACACGGAGTATTCTAACCGGTTTTCGAGGGTCCAAAGAAACGCCCCGCCGCTTCATCCACGGTCGGGGCGCATCTCGTACCTCAGGCTCAGGGGGAACCTTCGGCATTCTCAAGACTAAGGGCGAAGGCTCGGCCGAGCAAGGCTGCCGGGCGGACGCGGATCGCCTGGGTCGAACTGGCCGGTCGGGCAATGACACATACATCGCTGGTTCGGTGCTCTCCCCCTTCCTCGAGCATCGCGTCTCGGCTGGTCGACATTCGATTCAACAATCGAGCGACAATGCTTGTAAAGCGCGGCCGCGAGACGAAGCTTGGCTCCGACGCCACTTCGATAAATTTGACAGGGTTTGAGCGAAATGACCGCGCGGGGGCGGCGTCCATCTCTTGTGCGGCCCCTCACTCTCGCATATTTTTTGGAATGAAATTTCAGGCGAACGGCGCGCCGCCGTTCAAGGAGAAAGCGAGACAGCGATGTCGGAAGACCCGCAAAGTCCGATCGGCCCTGATTTCTCGCAGGGCGTCGCTCTCGCTGATCTCGCAGCCGCAGGGAAAATAAGCGGCCGCGTGGGCGAGGAAGAGGTTCTCGTCGTGGTTTGCGACGAGAAAATATTCGCCGTCGGCGCACATTGCACGCATTACCATGCGCCGCTGAT
Organism: Methylosinus trichosporium OB3b; assembly: GCF_002752655.1. Classification (NCBI taxonomy): domain Bacteria; kingdom Pseudomonadati; phylum Pseudomonadota; class Alphaproteobacteria; order Hyphomicrobiales; family Methylocystaceae; genus Methylosinus; species Methylosinus trichosporium. The sequence continues at coordinate 3,109,097 of NZ_CP023737.1, forward strand.
CGACGGCCTCGCCGAGGACGGCGTCCTTCGATGTCCCTGGCATCATGCGCTCTTCGATCTTGCGACGGGCGAAGCTCTGCATGCTCCCGCCTTCGCGCCGCTCGCTTGCTGGGAGATCGAGCGAGAGGGAGACAAGGTGTTCGTGCGAAAGCGCCTAAAATCGTCGGCGCGCGCGCCAAAAGTCGAGCCCTTCGAGACGAGCCTGGAAAATATCGTGATCATCGGTGCGGGCGCGGCGGCGTTCGCTGCAGCCGAGCAGCTGCGGCGCAAGGGCTATGGCGGAAAAATCGTCATGGTCAGCGACGACGCCGATCCGCCGGTCGATCGTCCGAACTTGTCCAAGGATTATCTCGCCGGAAACGCCCCTGAAGAATGGCTGCCGCTGGGAACGGATGAATTCGATCTCGAGCGCGAGGTCGATTTGCATCTCGGCGCGCGCGCCACGCAACTCGACCCGGACAAGAGGACAGTGACGCTCGCCGATGGGACGACGCTCGCATACGACCGCCTATTGCTGGCGACAGGCGCCGAACCCATTCGCCTTTCCATCCCCGGAGCCGATTTGCCGCATGTCCGCACGCTCAGGTCGTTGATGGATTGCCGGGCAATCATCGAGCGTCTTCCGACTGCGAGTCGGGCCGTGGTGCTCGGCGCAAGCTTCATCGGGCTCGAAGTCGCGGCGTCGCTTCGCGCGCGTGGGCTCGACGTCCATGTCGTGGCTCCGGAGAAGCGGCCGATGGAACGCGTGCTCGGTCCGCAAATCGGCGATTTCGTGCGAAGCCTGCACGAACGACATGGTGTGGTCTTCCATCTCGATGATGTCGCTACCGGCGTTACGGAACGCCAGGTCGCCCTGAGAAGCGGCAGCGTGTTGGACGCCGACCTCGTTGTCTGCGGCGTCGGCGTCCGTCCTCGCCTGACGCTCGCGGAAGCGGCCGGTCTCGTCCTCGATCGAGGCGTCGTCGTCGACGCATTTCTCGAAACCAGCGCGCCGGGCGTCTTCGCGGCGGGCGACATCGCGCGCTGGCCGGATCCTCATAGTGGCAAGAACATTCGGGTCGAACATTGGAACGTCGCCGAAAGGCAGGGCCAGATCGCCGCGCTCAACATGCTCGGCGCGCGAAGGGTCTTCACGGCCGTCCCGTTCTTCTGGAGCCAGCATTACGACGTGGTCATCAATTATGTCGGCCACGCGGAAGCCTGGGATGAAATCGAGGTGGACGGCGACATCGCGTCGCGAGACTGCCTGCTGACCTATAAGGAGAATGGCCGCGTCATGGCGGTCGCCTCGATATTCCGTGACATCGACAGCCTGCGCGCAGAAATCGCGATGGAGCGGATGCCGGCATAGATATCATAGTGGTTATTGTGACGAGAAAATTGCTGTGATCGCAGCGATGTGCGCTGCGACCTTCGCGCCTGTTGTTCCGATGGCGTGCTCTTGACGGGTGCCCTTGTACTTGGGCCCTCTAGCCGATGGTCGACAGCGCGACATCATCGACTTTCGGTCTGGCATAGCGCGCATACAGCGCCGGAACGAGGAAGAGATTGAGGATCGTCGAGGTGAATATGCCGCCGAGGATCACCACGGCCATCGGATATTCGATCTCCTGACCCGGAACCAGGCCCTGGACGACCAGCGGCAGCAATGCCAGCGCGGCGCAGCTCGCCGTCATCAATATGGGCACGAGCCGCTCCTCGGCGCCGCGCATCGCGAGCTCGGGTCCGAACAGCACGTTCTCCTGCAATTCGAGACGCCGGTAATGGCTCAGCAACAGAATGCCGTTGCGGGCGGCGATCCCGAGCACGGTCACGAAACCGACCAATGACCCGAGCGACAGCACGCCGCCGCCGAGCCAAGCCCCGGCTACTCCGCCGATCAGAGCGAAGGGCAGCGTGATCGCGGTGAGCGCCACCAGCCGGAGCGAACGAAAGTCTACATAGAGCAGCAGCAGGACGCCGAGCAGCGAACCGGCGGCGAGCCACGCCAGCCGATCGCGGGCGGCCTGGCGCGCCGCATATTCGCCGACGATTTCGGCATGGTGGCCGGGCGGAAAGCGGAGCGCCCGGACCCGAGCCTCCACGTCCCGCGCGACGGCGCCGAGGTCGGCCCCTGTGGCCACGTCGAGCGTCACGTCGAGTCGGCGGGAGGCGTTCTCGCGCTTGATCTCGCTCGGCGCGGGGGCGATCTCGAAATCCGCGACATCGCCCAGCGGCGCGCGCGCCCCCGACGGCGTGTCGATCACCGCCTCGCGCAGCGCCGCGAGGTCATGACGCACGCGCTCCTCGCCCCAGACGGCCACTTCGACGATTTTCTGCTCCCGATAGATCTCGCCAACCTTGGCTCCCTGCGTCAGGGTCGCCGCCGCACGCCGGATCTGGCCCGCCGTCAGGCCGAACAGCGCCGCCGCATCGGGCCGGATCCGCATCTGCGCCTGGGGCGTCGGCGACTGCGGCTCCACCTTCAGATTGGCGACGCCGCGGACGCCGGCCAGGTCCCGGGCGATCTCCTCGCCCTTCTCCCGCAGCGCCGCCAGATCGGGTCCGAAGAACCTCACCACGATGGCGCCGCTGGCCCCGGTCAGCACTTCCTTGAGACGTTCCCGAAGATAGGTCAGCACGTCGCGATAGAGGCCGGGATAGCCGTCGACCACCGATTTGATGCGCGCGACAGTCGCGTCATAGTCCGCTTTCGAGTCGACGCTGATCCAGAGTTCCGTGAAATTCGGTCCGACGACCTCGTCGGCGGCCTGCGCGCGGCCGATATGCGCGCCGAAGCTCTGAACGCCGGGAATGGCCCGCAGCTCCCGGCTGACGCGCTCGGTGATCCGCCGCATGGCCTCGAGCGAGGTTCCGGGCTTCTCCACCCAGTGCATCAGAAAATCGGTCTCCTTGAAGTCTGGCAGGAAGGCCTGGTCGAGCCGGAGCAGCGTGAGGCCCGCGAGCGCGAAAGCGATCAGAAGCGTCCTGACCACGACGGCGGGACGATCGATGATCCAGGGCAGCATGGCGCGGTAGCGCCGCTTCAGGAAACGGGTGAGAGGGGCGTCGCCCTCCCGCCGCGGCGCGCCGGGCAGGAGCGTCAGGCACAGGACGGGGGTGACGGTCAGTGCCACCGCGAGGGAGGCGAGGATTGCGAGAAGATAGGACCAGGCGAGCGGCCGGAAGAATGCGCCGGCGAGGCCGTCGAGGAAGAACACCGGCGCGAACGCCAGTGCAATGATGAGACTCGCGAACACGACGGCGCTGCGCATTTCGAGGGAGGCCAGCAGCACGACCCGGAAGGACGACAGGGGCCGCTGCGCCAGTTCGTTCTGCCGCAGCCTGCGGAGCACATTCTCGACGTCGATGACGGCGTCGTCCACGACCTCCCCCACCGCGATGGCGAGTCCGGCCAGGACCATCGTGTCGAGCGCGCCGCCGCGCAGATGAAGCACGGCGGCCGCCGCCAGCAGAGACAAGGGGATGGCGGAGATGCTGATGAGCGCGGCGCGCCATTCGAACAGAAAGGCGATCAGGATCATCGCCACCAGAGCGCAGCCGATCGCCAGCGTATGGGTCAGACGATCGAGCGCGCGCTCGATATAGGTCGCGGGGCGGAAGATGTTCGCATCGATCGCCACGCCTTCGAGGGCCGGCCGCAGCGCCTCCAGCGCCGCCTCGACCTCGCGCGTGACCTCCAGCGTATTGGCCGCGGGCTGTTTCTCCACGATCAGGAGAAGGCCCGGCCCGTCGTTCACGACCGCATCGCCGATCGGCGGCGGATGGCTCTCCACGACCTCCGCCACGTCGCCGAGCCGCAGCGGCGCCCCGCCGGCGAACTGCACCACTGTGTGCGCCAAGTCCTCCGGCGTCTGGACGGGCGCGAGATGGCGGATAGGCACTCGCTGATTCGGCGTGTCCAGGAACCCGCCGGCCGTCACCGCCGCCGCGTCGCCGGCGGCGCGGACCACCGCGTCCAGGCTCACGCCATGGGCGGCCAGCCGATCCGGATCGACGCGCACCTGGAGCTGCCGGTCCCGCTGGCCCCAGATCGCCACATTGGCGACCCCGGGAACCGCCATCAGCCGCGGCCGAATCGTCCAGAGCGCCAGCTCCGAGAGGTCCATTTGGGAAAGGGTCGGCGACGAGACGCCGATCTTCATCATCCGGCTCGTGGAGGAGAGAGGCGGCATGAGCACGGGAACGCGCGCCACGGCAGGCAGACGCGGCGCGACCAGAGCCACCCGCTCCTGAACCAATTGGCGCGTCCGCGTGAGGTCGGAGCCTTCCCGGAACAGGCAAACCACCGAAGACAGGCCGAGCACCGACTTGGAGCGGAGCGTCTTCAGCCCCGCGGTCCCATTCACTGCGCTCTCCAGAGGCACTGTGACGAGGCTCTCGACCTCCTCCACGGAAAGTCCCGGGGCTTCCGTCTGGATTTCCACGATCGGCGGCGCGAATTCGGGAAACACGTCGAGTGGCGTCACGCGCGCGGAATGCAGGCCGAACACGATCAGGACCGCGGCGAGCGCGAGCGTCAGGAGCCGCTGCCGAAGCGCGGCGGCGATGAGCCGGTGCATCATTTGCCGACCCCGAACTCGACGCCGAACAATTCGGCGGCGCCGGTCGCCGCCACGCGTGCGCCGGGCCGCACGCCGCCGGCGAGAACGGCCATGCCGTCGACCGCGCGCTCAACCTGAACCCGCCGCCGCGCGAAGGTCGTCGCATCGGTCTGCTCGTAAAGCCAGGTCCCTCCCTCGGCGTCATACACGATCGCTGACCAGGGAGCGGTCAGCGTCGCGCCCTCCTGACGTAGCGGAAGGGTCACGCCGACCCGCTGGCCGAGGCGGAAAGCGCGATCGGAGTTCGGCAGCCGATAGAACAAATCGACGGTGAACGCCGCCGGATTGGCGGACGGCGGCGCATCGACCGGAACCGCAGATGATCCCCCCGCATCCGTGCCGCCGCCGAATCCTCCGACGCGCGCAGTCCCGTTCCGATCGATTTTCGGAAGATCGCCCACATAGACGGGGACTCGCACCCAGACTTCCGCCGGGCTCGCCGCCTCCAATATCGCCGGACCGAGCAGATCGCGGCGCGCCTCCGCCGTGCGCAGTCCTGCTTCCGCCTGGCCGACCTGCACGCGCGTCTCGTCGACCGTCCGCTCCGTGCCCACCTTGTCCCGCCGCATCTGCTCGGCGCGGCGCAACGCCTGCTGTGCGCCTTCCAACTGGACCCGCGCCTGCTCCACCTGCCCATCCGCCTCGATCTGCGATTGCGCCAGCCGCACCTGTTCGGCCGGCGACAGCACGGGCAAAATCGTGAATACGGATTGTCCGGCGCTCCGGGCCGCGGTCGACGCCGACACGGTGATTTCGCCGCCGAATATCCGCGTCCGCGGCAGAATGCGCGACTCCACTGGAGCGGTTGTCAGCCCGAGCCGCCGCGCCGCTTCGGGGGTGAGCGTGACTTTCGTCAGCTCCGCCTCCTTGATCGGCTTCTCGACCCGAGCCGGCGCCGGTTCGGCGGCCGCGAGGTCGAGGCATGCGACGATGGCGAGGCCGCAGGACATTCGTCTGCGAGGTCGTGGATGCGGAAATTTCATGTGCGAGCGTTCTGGATTCGAGAAGGCGTGGACAGGCTGTGTCCGATGCTGCGTTCGAGCTCGGCGCGCGCGCGGCGGAGATCGGCCGCCGCGCCGATCGCCTTGAAGCGCGCATCGGCCAATTTGCGCTGGGCGTCCAACACGAACAGCAAGGTCACATGGCCGTCCGCGTAGGCCCGCCCGGCGCGCTGCGCGGCGTTGGAGAGCAGGGGCAGGACCCCGCTGCGCCATTGATCATGGCTTTGCTTCGCGAGGACGAAACGCACGGCCGCCTCGCGGACATCGAGCATGATGCGGTCGCGGACAGTGACATAGAACCGGGCGGCTTTTTCGAGCCGCGCCTGCCCTTGCGCCGTGCCGCCCTGGTTCTGGTTGAAGATAGGCAGGGCGATGTCGAGGCCCGGCCCCGACACCGTCTGCTGATTGACGTCCTTGGCGCTGAAGATGCCGGTGACGGTGAAGGTCTCGACCCTCGCGAGGCCGAGGCGCCGCCCCGCCGCCTCCACGCCGAGCTCGGCCGCTCGCAGATCTGGACGCGCGGCGAGAGCGTCTCGCACCAGGGCTTCCGGATCGCCCGGCGCGGCCGAAGACAGAGGATCGACGATGATTTTGGTTGGCCAATGCTCCCGGGCGAGGCCCGCGAGCGAGCGCAATCGTTCTCCGGCGATGTCGGCTTCGCTCCGCAAACGGTCCTGCTGCTCCTTCGCCTGGCGTGCGTCGGCCTGAGCGCTCGCGGTCTCGAGCTCCGTTGCGTCGCCGGCGCGAAGCCGCGCGCGCGTGAGCTCGGCTGTGTCCTGGGCGAGCTTCGCCATCGTCGCGGCGAGCTCGGCCCGCTCGCGCGCCGACGCGAGCTCCGCGCAGGCCACGCGCATATCGCGGATCAGGTCCAACCCGTTCTGGACCAGCCGCTGGATCGTGCGCTCCACCTCCTGCTCGGCGATCTCCATCCGGGCGGGACGGAGCCAGAACGCCTCGACAGGGTAGCGGAGCATCAGCTCGAACGGTTTCACGCCGCCCGGGAACAATGTCCAAACGGTCGGATTTGGCAGCATGCCAGCCTGCGCGAGATCGGCGCGCGACAGTCCGAGATCGGCGAGACTCTCGCGAAACGAGGCGTTGTTCCAGAGCGCCAGCGCCACCAGCTCGTCCTCGGACAATCCGTCGGCGGGCGAAACGCCCGGTGGCCATGTGGTTTCGCCGGTCGTCGCATCGCCGAGGCCGCGCCCTGTGCGCGCCGCCAGCTCGGCCGACACCCCGCCGACGTCGCCCAGACCTTCGACCGCGCAGCCGCCGGACAGCAGGCAGGCGCAAACGCACAGCGCCGCTCGCCGGTGTCTTCGAAACACCTTTCGAAACGTCATGGCGTCGCCCCGTCCCAGCGCACCCGGACCACGAGGCCTCGCCCACCCTCATTGTCCTCGAGCTGGACATCGGCGCCGTGCCAGTCGGCGATCGAACGGACGATGGCGAGCCCGAGCCCGCTGCCCGGCTCCGCGGCGGCGGCTCCCCGGTAGAAACGATCGAACACGCGCTGCTTTTCCTCGGGCGGCACGCCGGGGCCTTCATCGCGGACGTCCAGGCGAATTCCGTCGCCGCCCGTTCTCACCTCGACATCCACCCGGCCGCCGGCGGGCGAATAGCGAATGGCGTTGTCGATGAGATTGCGCAGCAGGATCGCGAGAGCGGCTTCGTCGCCCATGACGACCGCGGGCTCCGCCGCCTCGAGACCCAGATCGACGCCGCGATCGGCGGCGACCGGCGCGAGACCGGCGACCTCCGACTCAGCGAGAGCATCCAGGCGCAGCGGAACAAATCGGCGTTGCGTCGCCTCCGGATCGAGCCGAGCCAGAGTCAGCAGCTGATGCACCAGATGGTTGGCGCGGGCGATACCCTCGCGGAGCGCCGCGATGGCGGCGGCTTTCCGATCCGGATCGGCGCGCTCGGCCACCTGGGCCTGCAGGGACAGGGCGGCCAGCGGCGTGCGGAGCTCGTGCGCGGCGTCGGCGATGAACTGCCGCTGCGCCGCCAGAACCCGGTTCAGGCGCGACAAGAGGTCGTTCAAGGACCGGGCCAGCGCGCCCACCTCGCGCGGCAGCCCGTCGTCGGGAATGGGGTCGAGGGCCTCGGGAGTGCGCTCTTGCACCGCTTCGACAATGATCCGGAGGGGGCCGAGACCGCGATCGAGACCGAACAGGACCAGCGCGGCCGCAGCCGGCAGCAGGACCAGCAACGGGGTGAGCAGGCGCAGAGCGATTTCTTTGGCGGTGTCCCGGCGTTCCCCATGGGATTGCGCCGTCTGGATCAGCGCATCCGCCGTCTTCAGCGTGAACATCCGCCAAGGCGAGCCGCGCCATTCGATATCGGACCAGCCCTCGGGGGTCTCGGCGGGCAGAGGGGGAAACGGATGCGAGCTGCGCCGCAAGGTCCCGTCGCGGCCCCGGACCTGCGTGACGAAATCGATCTCCTCCGCCGCCGGCGGCGGCGCTTCGGAGCCGGACGGGCGCGCCGAGCGGTCGAATTGCGAATAGGCGGCCTGGCGCAACGCCTTGTCGAAGAGTTCGTCGATCTCCTCGCGCACGCTGAACCACGTCGGAACGGCGAACGCCAATCCCGTCAACAGCAATGCGGGAGAGAGCCAGAGAAGAAGCCGGCGCTGGATCGAGGCGTTCATATCTTCGCCACCCGAAACCCCACGCCGCGCACATTGACGATGGTCTCTCCGCCGAGCTTCTTGCGGAGATTGTGAAGATGAACGTCGACCGCGTTGCTGGCGACCTCCCGATCCCAGCCGTAGAGACGCTCCTCCAGCCGGCTGCGCGACAGGACGGCGCCGGGCGGCTCCAGCAGGGCCTGAAGCAGGGCGAATTCCCGGGGCGAGAGCTCCAACGATTCCCCGTGCAGCCAGGCTTCGTGGGTGACGGGGTCGAGGCGGATCGGGCCATATTCGATCGCCGCCGCTGCGCGTCCCGCCCCGCGGCGGGCCAGGGCATGGATGCGCGCAATCAGCTCTTCCAGGTCGAAGGGCTTCACCAGATAGTCGTCGGCGCCGCTGTTCAGGCCCTTGACCCGATCCGCCACCGCGTCGCGGGCGGTCAGGATCAGCACCGGAATGGCGTCGCCCTGGCGGCGCAGCTCGGCGAGCAGGTCGAGGCCCGAGAGCCGAGGGAGCGCCAGGTCGAGCAACAGGACGGCGTAGCCATTGTTCGGGGTCGCCAACGCCAGTCTGGCGTGTTCGCCGTCCCTGGCCCAGTCGACGACGAGATGGTCTTGCTCCAAGCCTTCGCAAATCGCGCGGCCGATCATGCCATCGTCCTCGACCAGCAACACACGCATACGCCAATCGCCTCTCAGCGCTCCGATCAAGCTCCGTGTAACGAGGCGAAAATTAAGTGGTTATTAAGGCGACGAGCCCTGGTTAGTAGCCGTCCGTTCGCCGTGTCCTGACGTTTTCCAACGCCTCTCGAATCATTTCGTCGACCGCAAATCGGACATTGCGCTCGAGCGAGTCGAGCCCGTCTCTGCCGATCAGATAGAGAGCGTCGTCGATGTGCGACTCGAGAATGTTACGGGAAATGACGAGGTGGTCGGAACGTGCGCCTTTCAATCTCGCTCTGATGGTCGCCATTGCAGCGTCACGTAGCGCGTGACCGAACTGCTGGCGTGTGCTCAACAGTATCGTCGCCAATGAAACCGCATCACCCAGGTGCTTCTCACGCATGTTCGCGCTTTCGGTCGGTTTGCGAGGTTGCTCGACGTTCGTCGACGTTCGTCGGGCAACCTTGCCCATCTGCCGCGCCGCCGCTTCCCTCCTCCCGGGCATCGGCAACCGTCTGTAGAGTATACTCTGTAGATAAATACTCTTCAAGCTGGCTGGCTCTCGTCATGGAAATGCGAGAGACGCTGGCGCGTATCCTGAAGAAATATCGACAGGCTCAAGGCCTGTCGCAGGAGGAGCTCGGACATCGGGCTGAACTGGACCGCACCTACATCAGCTCGCTCGAACGCTGCGTTTATTCGGCCACGGTCGATGCCGTCGAGCGCCTCGCCGCTGCTCTCAACATCCCGGCGCTCGAGCTTCTGACGCCTTCGAACGAAAGTGCGGAGCCGAAGTCGTCGTCGTCTGCTTCCGGGGAAGGCGACGTCGCGATGTCGCCGGCCCCGTCTCGGAACGACGTAAAGCCGGTTCGAAAAGGCCGGCGGCCAGCGCAAATGCGTGCAGCCGTTGGAAAGACGCCAAGTCCGTAGTCGAGCGACCACGGAACGAGCAAGAGCGTCACATCGGCGAGAGCGCCGCTTCTGGTGATGTTAGCCGGGCGAGGTCCGCCAGAGGCGGCGGCCGCGTACGTCCGTCGACCGAAGCGCGCGACGACCCCGCAAGGGATGGCCGGGGACCTGCTCCTCAAAAAAGCGCTGTATTGCCGCCGCCCGTTTCGGTCGTGTAGTCGGCCTCCCGGTGCAGTATGAGCGCAGATATCGCGAAGCGTCTATGACGAACAGCACCGCGCGCCGGCCTCCGCGGCGCGCGGACCACTTTCGAGCGCCTCGACGAGCGTCGCGTCATTCTTCTGCAGCCACTCCGTAGCCTGTCGAAACGCGGTCGATCCCCACATCGCTTCGAGATCGCGATATTCCTGGGCATGACGCGGACTGAGAGAACACCAGTGCTCGAAAGCGGCCTGCATCGTCGCGTCGACCGGCTCGTTGCGCAAGCGGGCGAACCATTCGAGCGCCCCGTCGACGATCGGGTCGTCGTGGACGACGGTCGTCGCCATTGATGAAGATGGCTGCCTCATTAGATTTATTCCCGAATGTCAACGCGGCCGTCGCCCTTCGCGTCGCGCGCAACGGAGGAGAGCGACATGGGCGGCGTCGCCGATGTCTGGCGCAGAAACGATTCGAAATTCTGCGCACCGCAAAGCCGAGGAGAATGGATCGGACGGCGTATTGACGACCGCCCGACCCTTCGGGAGTCAAAAATTCGCTGTCACGGAAAAACGGAACGTTCGCGGCGCTCCGGGGGTGATATTATTGTTGCCATCCGCCGTGGCGATATAACGGTGGTCGAGCAGGTTCTCGACATTGAGCTGAGCTCTCCACTGTTCGTTCAAGTTGAAGTAGACTGCGGCGTCGACCCGCGTGAACCCTGGGATATTCACCATGTCGTCAGACGACGCGAAATAATCAGTGTAGTGGATCACTCCGACGCCAGCCCCCACATCGGCGTGAACTGATAGCGATTCCACAGCGAGAATGTGTTGTAAGGGACGAGCCCCACGCGGTTGCCCGCGACGATCGACGCCGACGTATTGCTCTTGATCTTGGCGTCGGTATGCGCATAGCCGCCCGAGATCTGCCAATCGTCAGTGACATAGCCGGTGAGGCCGACCTCGACCCCCCGCGTCTTCGTCGCGCCGCTGAGAATGAAAAATCCCGCATTGTTGGGGTCGGGCAAACGCTGGTTCGTGCGATCCAGATCGTAGAACGCCGTCGTGAACTGCAGCTTCGGCAGTATGTCCCACTTCAGGCCGACTTCCTTATTTTCGAATTTCTCGGGCGCGGCGACCGCGAGGCCGGGGGTCAATGCGCTGAACTGATCACCGGCGCTGGGCAGGTAGGACACGCTATAGCTTCCGTAAATCGATAGATTCTCCACTGGCTTCACGACGATTCCGCCGCGTGGAGAAACGAAATTGTCCGCTCTGGCCTGCACGACTCCCGTACGCCGATCACGGGATTGCAAATCGAAATGATCGAATCGAACGCCGCCGATCAGTTGGAGAAACGGGGTGATCTCCACCTGATCCTGAAGATAGGCGGCGCCGAGATCGAGCCCGTACGTATTATTGGCGCCCGATGCGATATTGCGGAATGTCACAGGCGCGTAGGTCACGGGGGCGAGCGGGGATACTGCGAGCGTCGTCTGCGCCGGATTGTAGTTGAAGTAGCCATCCTGCCGATAGCTCAAACCATTTTGATGGCCGACTTCGCCGCCCAGAACCACGGTATGCCGCGCTGGTCCGGTCTCGAACTTGTAGGTCAGATCCGTTTGATTGAAGATATTTTGGCGATCCGTCTCATTATTGTATGAGGTCAGATTCACCGACGTCCCGGCCACATTCACGGCGCCGCCCGGATAGATATTTTGATAGAACTTGTCGTAGTTCGCGAACTGCAACGAATTCTTGATCGACAGGCCCCCGCCGAAATCGTGATCGACGACGCCTGTGGCGATATGGACGTCGGCCACGGCATAGTTGAGATCCGGATTACCGAAATAGGTCGACCTCGAAGTCAGATAAGGATACTGCGGAAGCATGCCCCCCGGCCGCTGTTGGGACGGGATGCCCCGGTCGGTCACTCGCCAGTCGTGAAGGTATTCATAGCTCAACTTGATGGACGTGCTGTCCGTCGGGGCGAAAGTGATCGTCGGGTTGAAGGCATAGCGCTCCAGACGCACGAAGTCGCGGTAGCTTTCGGTATTCTCATAGAACGCGTTGAATCGCACGGCCACATTTTCATTCACGGCCTGGCCGACATCGACCGATGTCCTGAAACCTGGAAAAGAATTTCCACCGACGGTCACCTCCCTCACGGTCGCGCCATCTGCCTCCTTCAGAACACGATTGACGACGCCGCCGCCGCCGCCGCGTCCGAAGATCATCGCATTGGGTCCCTTGAGGACCTCCAATCGCTGAAGATTGTAGAAATCACGGAAATATTGCACGTCGTCGCGTATCCCGTTCACATAAAAATCGGCGTTGCTTCGCTGCCCTCTGATAATGAGGTCGTCGCGATGGGACTCGCCCTGATGTGGAATGAGCCCCGGCACGTAACGAATGGCTTGGCCGATCGAAGTCAAAGCTTGATCCTGGATGAATTGCTTCGTGATCACCGATACCGACTGGGGAACGTCGATGAGGGGCGTGCTGGTCTTTGTCGCGGTCGACAGGCTTCGCGTAATGTAGCCTTGCTGACCAGAGCGCGCGTCCTGATTGTTCGCTACGGGCGTCTGTCGAACCTGATTGCTCGCATTGTCTATGGTGATGGGCGGCAACTCCGTCGGGGCTGGACGACCCTCTTGCGCTGCGGCGGGACGAAAACTTTCCGAGACGGCGAAGCAGAGGATCGCGCTCGATGAAATCAGAAGCGTCGACCGCAGTCGTTGTTGGTTACTTTGGGCTATTTTCATAGAAGACATCCTGCACCCCATTCGAATTTCCGCGCCTCGGGTCGCTGCGGTTTCGCGCCCTCTTGGTTACGGAACGCTGTTATGCAGATGTCGTCAGAAAAATTAGGACACAGTTAGGTTCAGGCTGCAATCATTCTAAATTTGCTGCCGGAAAGGACCTGATATAATGCGTCGTCCGGCGGTCGAACAGCAGAAACATCGCGGGATCGTTTCAGCTTTCTGGATATCGAACGGCCGAGTGCCAGAGTTGCAAACCGATCGCGATTCTTATGGGAACGAAGGCCTTACATGCGCGCCCTGTTGATCGAAGACGATGAAATGTTTGGAAAGGCGTTGGTCCGAGGGCTGCGCGATAACGCCATGACCGTCGACTGGGTACGCAACGGGCGCGACGGGTATGCTGCGCTCGAGCAGGCCGAACACACGATCGTGCTGCTTGACATCGGACTGCCGGATATTTCAGGATTCGATGTTCTCAAGGCCGCACGCAAAGCTGGTGGATCGGTTCCCATATTGATCATCACCGCCCGCGACGGCGTGGAAAGCACGGTCGACGGCCTCGACCTCGGAGCGGATGATTATATCGTCAAGCCCTTTTCGTTGTGCGCGCTGCTGGCCAGGATCAGAGCCGTTCTCCGCCGCGTGAACGGGCAGGCGCATTCGCTGTTGGTGAGCAATGAGATCATTCTCGATCCGTCCACGCGCGTTGCGATATTTCGTGGCGTCAAGGGCGTTCTCACAGCGCGCGAGTACTCGCTCCTATATACGCTGATGAAACGACCAGGCGCTATTTTGTCGCGCAGCCAGATCGAAGAGCGAATCTATGGATGGGGGGAAGAGGTTCAGAGCAATGCAGTCGATGTTCTGATCCACGTCCTTCGCAAGAAATTCGGCAAAGACATCATACGAAATGTCTACGGCGCGGGCTGGATGGTAACGAAGGACGGCCCATGAGCTCTGTTCGTCGAACCCTGATCGTCAGGATGACGCTGCTTCTCACGATCGTCAGTCTTGCCACGGCGTCGACCTCCTATGTCCTGGCCAAGGGCGAGGCCAACAAGTTTCTGGACGCGCAGCTGGCCGAGGTCGCGATGAATGCGGGCCCAGGGCTGAAAGAAGAGGTGAGGCGCAGACATGATCACGAACTGGAGGACAGGCTCGTCGTGCAGATCTGGGAACGCTCGGGGACGCTGATTTATGCTTCCGGGCCGGATAACAGTATTCCGCGTCAGCCCGACGATGGTTACTTCGATGTGATGGCCGACAACGAAGCGTGGAGGACCTACATCGCGAGTGACGATCAACTCGTCGTGCAGATCTCTCAACGATGGAGTGCGCGGGACGAAATCGCCACGCGCGCGGCGATCGGCGCAACGCTGCCCTTCGTGCTCGCTATTCCTTTCGCATCGCTTCTGATCGGCTGGTCGGTCAATCAGGTTCTGCGGGGCCTCGGCCGTCTTTCCTCGGAACTCGAAAAGAGAAGCATCGAAGCCAAAGACGTCCTCAGTCCGGATGGCGTTCCGACCGAGATCGCTCCGCTGATCGGCGCGATGAACTCTTTGATCATCCGACAACGACAAGCTGTCGAGACGCAACGCCGTTTTGTCGAGGACGCGGCCCACCAGCTCAGAACCCCTCTCGCCGCGCTTCAGCTTCAGGTCGACAATCTGTTTGAACATAATCTGGCTCGTCCCTTCCCGGACCTCGTGGCTGACCTCCGAGAGGGGATCGGGCGTGGAACCAGGCTGGTCGGTCAGCTTCTGCGAATGGCCAGGGCGGAATCGCCTTCGACGGGCGAGCAACAAGCGATGAGCGTCAGCGACGTCGTACGTGTCGTTGTCGGCGATTGTTTCCCTATCCTGGAAGCCAATGGTCTGACGATGGCGGTGAATTTGGATGAGGACATGAAAATCAAGGGAAATAGAGCCGATCTGGAGCTCCTCTTGCGAATTCTGATCGAGAATTCTATTTGTTATACGTCCTCGGGCGGATCAGTCACCATCACGGCGAAGTGGACCGCACAGGACGCTGTAATCGAGATTATCGATAGCGGCTGCGGAATCCCGGAGAGCGCGCTCCCATTCGTCTTCGACAGGTTTTTTCGCGCCGCGCCGCCGGATGTCGAAGGCGCCGGTTTGGGGCTTGCAATTGCGAAAGCCATTGCAGATCGAAATCGATTTGGTCTCTCCCTTCGAAATCGTCGAGACGCTGTCGGCCTGATCGCAGTGATCGAGTTTTCATAGGCCGACAGTTCATGTCTACATAAAACCTGTTCGAACAGGCCGGCGGCCAGCGCAAAGGCGCGCGACCGCTCGAAAGAAGCCAGGTCCGTAGTCGAGCGACCACGGACCCGAGCACGAGCGTCACAACGGCGAGATCGCCGCTTCCGGTGACGCCAGCCGGGCGAGATCCGCCAGGGCCGAGCGCAGTTCCGGCCAAGGAAACTCCGTGTCTTTCGGGCTCGGCTCGCCGAGCTGAATGACGATGGAGAGCTTGGCCGCAATGCCCGGCAGGCTGGCGGCTTTCGTGGTCGGGACCGAAGCCGTGAAATCGCTCTCCTTATCGAGAGCGGCTCGGAGTTCCGCGTCGACGGCGTCGAAGCCGAGCGTCGCCGCCGCCTCGTCCCATCGCTTTTGCTGCGCGTCGAACGCCGCGATCAGTGTTTCTCTCTCGGCTTCGGGCTCGTCTGCAAGCAACTCCTCGATCTCGTCGACCGAATGAGCGATTTTCGGCTCCTCCTCGCCGGAAAGGCGGATCGTGACCTGGGGGAAGCCCACCGAGTGAATGAGTTGTGTCTCGATGCGCTGCCACTGGCGCGTCAGCGCGACGACCTGCGTGTGATTGGCTTGCCAGTTCCGCCAGAGCTGCAGCGCGGGGTCGGACGGCGCGCCTCCCGTCTTTTTCGCAGGCGGCAAAGCGCCGGTTCCTCGCAGAATGGCGCGCCAGCTAACGGCGGGCGGAGTCGTGCTATCTTCAGAATCAGCCATGATCCAGGCTCCACGTAAGCTTGGGTTGTGGTCAGGCCGGGCGGGATGTTGGTAGCATCCCGTTCGGCCGCTGCTCATGAAATTGCAGCCGGGAAAAGGTAAGCCGGCTAGAACATTTTAGCAACGCATATTGGAAAACGCGGGCCTCCATATCTTTGCGCCGCAGAGCGGTCGGGCTGTTCGGGACGGCGCATCGATTGAGGAGGAATCGGGTCCGTTCGCCGAAAAACCTATAGCTTGCAAAGCGATAGCCGCTCGATAGGCGGCCTTTAAAAGGCCATTTATTTTCAATGAAGTAGGAAGCATTAGAACGGCCGATGGCGGCCCTGTCGCCGGCATATCCGATTCTGGAAATCAGCTTGTGAAACCGGGCTTTTCAGGTGAATTCGGAGCTTCGAGATCTGAAATGGGCTCTTGTCGCCTCGCGGCATCGAAGCCTCCGGCAAGCGGCGGAGACGCTGAACACGCGTCAATCCACCCTCAGCCGTCGATTGCACGATCTCGAATGTGAGCTCGGCGTGGATTTGTTCGAGCGCACGACCGGCGGAACGAAGCTCACCCCGGTCGGTCGGGAATTTTTGGATTTGGCGCGGCCCCTCGTCGACGAAGCGGACCGCCTCTTCCTCACTTTCAAAACGCGACGCAATGGCGGACGCAGGCCATTGCGAATTGGGATCTGCTCGTCGCTCTCAGCGGGCAATCTGCGGGAGACGCTCGCGGAGTTGCGCCGCCAGATCGCGGATGCGGATATTCTCTTGGTCGATGGCGCCAAGGAGGGATTGCTCGGCGAGCTCGTCGCCGGCGCGATCGACGTCGCCATATTGACCTCCGGCGGCGGAAGGTGGAACGACCGCGTTCTGCCGCTCTGGGGCGAACGGGTCGTCGTCGCCGTTCCGGAACATCACCCGCTCAACAATCGGCCAGCGATCAAATGGCGGGAGCTTTGCGACAATCGGATATTGCTGACGCGGAGCGGCGTCGATTCCGAGCTCGAGCAATTGCTGAGCGTGAAGGCCGGCGGCTCGGATTCTTTGCGTATCAGCTATCAGGATGTGAGCCTCGACAGGCTGCTGAGCCTCGTCGGCGCCGGCTATGGCGTCGCGCCGCTGCTCGAAGGCGCCGTCGGCTTCGTCTGCCCCGGAGTGGCCCATCGCGAGCTGCATGGCGACTGTGGGCAAATGCGGCTTCAGTTCGCGGCCTATTGGAAAGAGACGAACGGCAGTCCGATGCTGCAACCATTTCTCGATCTGTTGCGCGCCCGCTATCCCGACCTTTCGGTTTCCGCGACATCGGATTGAGGTTTCGTACGCGTTCGAGTCTTCGCGAAGGCTCTGTCGGTCGCGATGAAGCGCTGAAGCATGGGTACGATCAGCTTGAGTGGATCGGCGATGTTTTGCCCATTGGCTCTGCCGAGCGCGTCCGCATAGGCGGTGAGATCGCGATGCAGAGACGCGGGAATCTCGACGGTGATTTTGACAGGCTTGTCGTCGGCGAGCGGACCGAGCTTCAATTTCGTCACGGCGCCGTTCCTTCCTTGTATGGAGCCAATAGAAGATCCCGCGTCACCAGCACACGGACGGGGAAACCCGGCCGGATGGTGAGAGTGGGCTGGACATTGAGCTGGCGTTGAATGAGCAATTGCCCGGTCTGGCTCGCGCTGTTGGAGCCGCCGCGGCGGATCGCCTGGATGAGGCTGTTCTCGCTGTTCGTCGTTCCGGCTTCGGCGCCGACGCTGAAAAAAGTCGAGAGCGCGGCTCCCTTGAGCAGCATGTCCCAATGATCGTCGACCTCGTCCTCGAGGCCGGCATAGCCCGCCGCATCGGCGCCGGGCTGCCGCTCCAGCACGATCGAGGTTCCATTGGGCATGATGAGCCGTGTCCAGGCGAGGAGCACGCGCCTTTGGCCATAGGCAACGGAACTGTCATATTGGCCGATGAGCTTCGCGCCCTGGGGGATGAGCAGAAATTTCCCCGTGGGACTGTCGTAGACCGCCTCGGTCACTTGGGCGGTGATCTGTCCGGGCAGATCGGAGCGGAGGCCGGTGATGAGCGCGGCCGGGATGACAGTGCCGGCCTGGACGATGTAGGGCGACGCAGGCTTGGTGAGCCGATCGGGACTGACAGTGCGGCGATCGGTGGAAGCAGTCAGAAAAGCGGTCTTGCGATCCTGCATGTTCTGGGCAGAGCCGGCGTCGACAGAAGACGGCGCCGCGACGCCGGCGTCGGCCGCGGAAATCGTGGTCGGAGCGATCGGCGTGATCGGCCTCTCGCGCTCACTCGTCTGAGCAAAGAGCCGGCTCACGCGCGCAGCCTCACCTTCCTGCGCGCGGCGCTGCGCTTCGGGATCGGAAGCCGATGCGCCGACGATCGTCGTATTGGCGGCCACGCCAGCATTCAGAATGGGCCGGCCGAGATCGCCCGGCAGAGGCGGTCCGAGCGGCGGCGCCGGGCGCGGCAATCCGGTATAGTCCTTGGGCAGATTCGCGAGGCCGTCGGCGGCGGGACGATTTTGCGTGTTGTAGAGTTCCTGGGTCGCGCCGGTCCTGTCGCGAGGCTGCAGAGCGTAGCCGAGCGCGCTGGCAATCGCGAGGGCGACGACGCCCGCCATGCCGATCAGCACCTTGCGCGATAGCCGCGTCACGCGCGGACGTTCGCCTCGCAGGCGAAGGTCCGGCGTGACCGGCGGCGACGCGGCGAACCGCTCGTCATTCGAGTTCGACGTCATGACCGAGGCCTTCCGTCGGTGCGGACGATGCGCACGCGCCGTTCGCTGTCCGCATCGCCGAGGCGCAGTTCTGCGGCGGCGAAGAGGCGATCGACGATGTAGTAATTGCGGCTGACACGATAATTGACCAGCTCCGAGCCGCCGGCCGGACCGATGACAAAGAGCGGCGGCGTCTCGCCCTGGCGAATGCCGGTCGGGAATTCGATATAGACCTTCGATCCGTCGTCGAAGGCGCGCAGCGGCCGCCAGGCGGGAGTGTCGCCCTGGATCGCGTAGCGGAAGTTCAGCGCGGAGACGTCGACCCCGGTTGCGATCGGCACAGCGGACTCCGCAATGGCGTTCTGACGGCGCAGAGCGATGAGCTGGTCTTCCGGGTATTGCCAGGAGACCGAGGCCATATAGGTCTTCTCGGTCGATCGCAGCTCGAGCAGATAGGTGCGCCGATCTGTGTTGACGACGAGATTGGTGACGAGGTCCCGCCGCGTCGGCTTGACGAGGATGTGAATTTTTTTGGTCGCGCCCGCGCCGCTCTCCGTGTCGCCGATGATCCAGCGGACCGTGTCGCCGGCGGCAACCGGTCCGGAGCCGACGAGCTGCTCGCCCTCCTGCAAGGCGACGTCAGTGATCTGTCCTGGCGCGGCATAGACCTGATAGAGCGCGCCGCCCGAGAAGGGATAGACCTGCACGGCATTGATGAATCCGTCGCGTATAGGCTGCACGCGGGCGGCGGCGTTGGCCTGATTGACGCGCACGGCCGGATCGGCAGGCTCGGGCGGCGCCTTGCCGCCATGCAGCGGTTTCAATTGCCCAGGCAAGGGAAGCGGCTTGGCGAGGGTGACGATTTTCACCGGCGCGGGCGGATCGGCGGAGAGCCGCGCCGGCGCGGCGTCATCATAATCGATATCCGGCGGAATGAATTTCGCGCATCCGGCGAGCGAAGGCGCGGAGATGAGGAGAATCGCAAAGCCGGCTTTACGGAAAGACGCGTTTCCTTCTTTCCGAAAGCGCATGTTCACGGCAATGCGCAGAGCCGGATCGCCGGCATTCAGGAAATTCGGCCGGGTCATTGTCCGAGCTCCTTGGACCAGTTGATGGCGTTGACGTAGACGCCAAGAGGATTCTTTCGGAGGCGATCGGCATCGGTCGGCGGCTGGATTATGATCGTGAGGATCGCCGTCCATCGCGTGGTGTCGGCGAGCGTGCCGTCCTGATAGCGGCGCTCGATCCAGGCGACGCGGAACGAGTCGGTCGAGGCGCGGATGACGCTGGAGACGTCGACTGCGATCTGCTGCTTGCCGAGCTTGGCGAATGGATCATTGGCGCGGGCGTAATCGTTGAGCGCGGCGGCGCCGGCCGTCGTCGTGAAGTCATAGGCCTGCAGCCAGCTCTGTCGGACGACGACCGGGTCGGCGGGCGCGGCGCGCACGTCCTTGATGAAGCGGGCGAGATACCAGGCGATTTGCGGATCGGACGGCGTGTAATCGGCGGTCGCCGGCGCGATGGCGCGCGCCTCGCCGAGCCGATCGATTTCCACGACCCAGGGGACGACGGTCCCATGGGTCGACTGCCAGACGAGACCGGCCGCGAGGCCGCTGGACAAGAGCAAAGAGCCGAAAGCCATCAGCCGCCAGTTCTTCGCCTGGACGCGTGCGGAGCCGATGCGCTCGTCCCAGACTTGCGCGGCTCGCTGATAGGGCGTTTCCGGTTCTGGCGTGCGCCCATAGCGCACCGAGGCGCGTCGGAACATGGTCTATTCCTCTTGTGAGAGATCGACGGAATGGCCGCCGCCGTGGCTGTCGCCGGACTGAATGACATGCGCGGCGGTCGTCGCGCCGTGGCTTGCGAGCTGATTGCGCTTCATGCGCCGCGCCCAGGCGGGCGGCGCATTCCCGGGCGGAGCGCTGATTGCTCCGTCACCACCTGCGCCTGTGGTCGCCGAGCCGCCGGTCGCCGTGAAGGCGGCGCGGGCGCCGGCGGAATAGTTCTCGGCCAAGGAATTCGTCGCGCGAGCGGCCGCGCGCCGGAAGGGAGCCGCTGCGACGGCGCCCGCCGCCTTGCCGACGCCGGCGAGCCCTGCGGCGACAGCCGAAGGCCCGGACTCCCCGGCCGAGCCGAGCGCATAGGCCGACGCCGCTCCGCCGGCGAGCCTCGCGCCGCCGCGCGCGGTGGCGGCGGCTCCCGAGGCGGCGGCCGTTGCTCCCCTTCCGGCGAGGCCGAGCGCCGCGCCTCCGAGCATTCCTGCGCCTGCGACGGCGACGCCGGTTCCGACCGCTGCGCCGGCGCCGAGCTGCGGCGCGCCGGAGACGAGGCCGGTGGCGATGCCGGGACCGAATATGCCGAGACCGAGCATGGCGAGCGCGGCGAGCACGACGGAGAGCGTCTGCTCGATCGTCGGCTGCTCGCCGCCGTAGCTCGTCGTGAATTGTGAGAAGAGACCCGAGCCGACGCCGACGATGACGGCGAGCGTCATCACCTTCACGCCCGACGCCACGATATTGCCGAGCACCTTCTCGGCGAGAAAGGCGGTCTTGTTGAAGAGCGCGAAGGGAATGAGCACGAAGCCGGCGAGCGTCGTCAGCTTGAACTCGATCAGCGTAACGAAGAGCTGCACGGAGAGAATGAAGAAGGCGATGATGATCAGCAGCCAGGAAATTATCAGCACGGCGATCTGAACGAAATTGGCGAAGAAGGACGCAAAGCCCATCATCTGACTCGCCGCGTCGATCAGTGGCTGGCCGGCGTCGAGACCGACCTGGGCGAGACGGCCGGGCCGCAGGAAATCGGCGGTCGACACCGAAGAGCCACCGGCCTCGAGGCCGACGCCAGCGAAACTATTGAAGACGATTCCCGAGAGCTTGTTGAAGTTGGTGATCAGGAAAGCGAAGAAGCCGATGTAGAGCGTCTTCCTCACGAGCCTCTGGATCACGTCCTCGTCGGCGCCCCAGGCCCAGAACAGGCCGGCGAGCGTGATGTCGATCGCGATCAGCGTGGAGGAGAGATAGGCGACCTCGCCCTTCAGCAGGCCGAAGCCGGAATCGATATAGGTGGTGAAAGTGTTGAGGAATGTATCGATGACGCCGACATTGTTCATCGCGCGGCGCCTTTCGATGTAGCTGCGGCCGGCGCGGCCGTGGGAGGCGTCGGCCGCGCCGGCCTGCCGAAGAAGCGGCGGCGGTTCTCCGTCCAGACCGCCTCGCAGCGCTGGTCTTCGGCATCCTGGAGCGCGAGCGCGCCGCAGCGGCGCAGCTCCGCGGAAAGAATGTCTGGTTCATTGACAAAGGCGACGCCGGTGTCACGGACGACTGGCGCAGGCGCATCGAGATCGATCGCGGAGATCGTCGCGATCAATGTGGCGATCAGAATGAGGATCGCGCCGGCGCGCCACATGTCCCATCGTTCCATGGCCGCGCCTCAATTGCCGTGGAACATGGTGACATTGCCCGGCTGATAGCCGGAGCGCGTCGAAAAACGCCGATATTGCTCCTGCCCTTGCGACTCGGCGGCCGTGATGCGCGATTGTTCGAGCGCATCGGCGCGGCTCTTCGCCGCGACCACGGCGACGAGATCGGAGAGCTGCTGCGATTGCAGCGCGAGCAGCTGATTGCCGGCCTGCGCCGCCTGGAGCGCGCCGGTCGCCGTCTGGCTGGCGGAGGTCAGCGACGACATGGCGGAGCCGTTGCTGGAAATATTGCCGACGACGCCGGCCTGGACCTTCAAGGAATCCTCGAAGGCCGCGACGGAATTGCGCCAGCGGGTCTGCGCCGTGGCCATCAATCCAGAACTGGAGGCGCTGGTCGACGCCGAACCATAGGCCGTCGCGAAGGCGGATTCGATCTGCTGGACATCGAAGGCGATGTGCTGCGCCTGCGCGAGCAGCGACTGCGTCTTTTGGATGGTGATCTGGAGCTGGCTCAGCGTCGAGAGCGGCAGGCTGGCGAGATTGCGCGCCTGATTGGTCAGCATTTGAGCCTCATTGGCGAGGCTCTGGATCTGATTGTTGACCTGCTGCAGCTCGCGCGCGGCGGTGAGCACGTTCTGCGAGAAATTGCTCGGGTCATAGACGACGATCTGCGCGAGCGCGGAGTCGGCGACGAGCGAGAAGCAAAGAGCCGCAGCGCCGAACAGCGCCGCGCGACGATGAAAACGAGCAGCCATCAGGAGAACTCCAGATTGGTGAGGTCGGGGATGAGGTCGGCCGCCCATTCGAGTCCACGCTCGATCAACCAGGCGCGCAGGAATCCATCCGGCCCGTGCTCGGCGAGGATGCGCTCGATCGCGGCGTGATCGATCTTGGAGGAGGCGGCGCAGAAGGCGAGGCCGATCGGTCCGAGCCCCAATTCGAAGAGGCGATTGCCGCGTCGCGATTGACAGTAATAGTCGCGCTTGGGCGTCGCGCTGGCGATGATCTCGATCTGGCGATCATTGAGCCCGAAGCGGCGATAGATCGCGGTGATCTGCGGCTCGATCGCGCGTTCATTCGGAAGGAAGATGCGGGTCGGACAGCTCTCGACGATCGCCGGCGCTATCGGGCTGTTGTCGATGTCGGAGAGCGACTGGGTAGCAAAGACTACAGAGGCGTTCTTCTTCCGCAGGGTCTTGAGCCATTCGCGCAGCTGGCGCGCGAAGGCGGGATCGTCGAGGACGAGCCAGCCTTCGTCGATGACGAGCAAGGTCGGCCGTCCATCCAGGCGCTGTTCGAGGCGATGAAAAAGATAGGTGAGCACGGCCGTGGCGGCGCCTGCGCCGATGAGGCCTTCCGTCTCGAAGGCCTGGAAATTGGAATAGCCGAGGCGCTCCTCTTCGGCGTCGAGCAGCCGGCCGAAGGGACCGCCGACGCAATAGGGCTGAAGCGCCTGCTTCAGGGCCGTCGATTGGAGCAGGACGGCGAGGCCGGTGAGTGTGCGTTCACCGGGCGGCGAAGAGGCGAGCGAGGTGAGCGCCGACCAGACATGCTCTTTCGCCGTCGGGTCGATGGCGGCGCCTTCCTTGGCGAGGATCGCGGTTACCCATTCGGCCGCCCATGCGCGCTCGGCCGCGTCGTCGATGCGGGCGAGCGCCTGCAGCGACAGGCTGTCCTCGGAGGCCGCAGACAGGCCGCCGCCGAGATCGTGCCAATCGCCGCCGCAGGAGAGCGCCGCCGCGCGGATCGAGCCGCCGAAATCGAAGGCGAAGATCTGCGCGCGCGCATAGCGGCGAAACTGCATCGCCATCAGCGACAGCAGCACGGATTTGCCGGCGCCGGTCGGGCCGACGATCAGCGTATGGCCGACGTCGCCGATATGCAGCGAGAAGCGGAACGGCGTCGACCCCTCGGTCTTGCCGAAGAGCAAGGGAGAGGCGCGAAGATGCTCGTCTTGGTCTGCTCCCGCCCAGATGGCGGAGAGCGGAATCATATGGGCGAGATTGAGCGTCGAGATCGGCGGCTGGCGGATATTGGCGTAGGCGTGACCGGGAAGAGAGCCGAGCCAGGCTTCGACCGCATTCACGCCTTCGGCGATGCAGCTGAAGTCGCGGCCCTGGATCGCCTTCTCGACGAGGCGGAGCCTTTCGGTCGCGATCGCCGCGTCTTCGTCCCAGACGGCGACGGTAGCGGTGACATAGGCTTCGCCGACGTCATCCGCGCCGAGCTCTTGCAGCGCGACATCGGCGTCGGCGGCCTTGTTCGCCGCGTCGGAGTCGACGAGGGTCGAAGCCTCATTGGTCATCACCTCCTTGATGATGGCGGCGACGGATTTGCGCTTGGCGAACCACTGCCGGCGGATCTTGGTCAGCAGCCGGACGGCTTCCGTTTTGTCGAGGAGGATGGCGCGCGTCGACCAGCGATAGGGGAAGGCGAGACGATTGAGCTCGTCGAGAATGCCGGGATGGGTCACGGTCGGAAAGCCGACGATGGTCAGAATGCGCAGATGCGCGTTTCCGAGCCGCGGCTCCAGCCCGCCGGTGAGCGGCTGGTCGGCGAGCAGAGCGTCGAGATGCATCGGCGTTTCTGGGACACGAACGCGCTGACGGCGCGTCGAGATCGTCGAATGCAGGAAGGTCAGCGTCTCGCCGTCGTCGAGCCATTCGGCCTCGGGCATGAAGCTCTCGACCAATTGCAGCACACGATTGGCGCGATCGATGAACTCCCGCAGCAGCTCCCAAGGGTCGACGCCATCTTGCGCGCGACCTTCATAGAGCCAATTCTCGGCGCGTGACGCGTCCTCTTCCGGCGGTAGCCAGAGGAGCGTCAGGAAATACCGGCTCTCGAAATGCACGCCGGCCTCTTCGAAGGCGTTTTGTCGCTCGAGGTCGACGAGCGCCGAGGCCGCGTCGGGAAAGCGGTCGTGCGGATAATGCCGCGCCGGCAGGCGATCGGCTTCGACAAAAATCGCCCAGCCGGAGCCGAGGCGGCGCAGCACATTGTTGAGGCGGGCGGCCACGCCGACGAGCTCGGCCGGCGTCGCGCTGTCGAGATCCGGTCCGCGGAAGCGCGCTGTGCGCTGAAACGAGCCGTCCTTGTTGAGGACGACGCCTTCGGCGACGAGGGCGGCCCAGGGCAGGAAATCGGCGAGGCTCGTCGGTCGGCCGCGATATTCGGCGAGGTTCAGCATCGCGGCCTCACACGCCGAAAAAAGCGGGATAGCGCAGGTGGCGGCGCACGACCTCGATGAATTGCGGATCGCGCTTCGCGGCCCAGACCGCGGCGCTGTGGCTGACGGCCCAGAACAGAGCGCCGGGAATCCAGAGGCGAAGGCCGAGCGCGATGGCCGCGGCGAGCGTGCCATTGGCGATCGCAACCGCCCGCGGCGCGCCGCCGAGCAGGATCGGATCGGTCAGCGCCCGATGCACGGGGACGAAGAAGCCGGGCACATCCTCGGCGCTGTTGAACCCGCTCATCAGATCAGCGCTCCGCCGGAGAAGGAGAAGAAGGAGAGGAAGAAGGAGCTGGCGGCGAAAGCGATCGAGAGGCCGAAGACGATCTGGATCAGCCGGCGGAAACCGCCCGACGTGTCGCCGAAGGCGAGCGTGAGGCCGGTGACCGTGATGATGATCACGGAGATGATTTTGGCGACCGGGCCCTGGATGGATTCGAGAATTTGGTTGAGCGGCGTCTCCCACGGCATGGAAGAGCCGGAGGCTCGGGCCGAAGAAGAATAAATCGCCTCGTAGACGACGATGGCGGCGAGAATGGCGATGCGTCGGCCAAATCGGCTATTCGGAGCAAGGGGCGTCATGATTGGTCTCCTGCGACATTTGCGGCGATCGAAAGGACTCGGTAATCGCCGGTGGATGGATCGAGGCCGTCGACGGTCGCGAGCTCGGCGAGGCGCCGCTCGCCGCCGCGACCCTGCAGAACGGCGATGACATCGATGGTCTCGGCGATCAGCGCGCGCGGCACGGTGATCACGGCTTCCTGAATGAGCTGCTCGAGACGGCGCAGCGCCCCGAGCGCCGCGCCGGCGTGAATGGTGGCGATGCCGCCGGGATGTCCGGTGCCCCAGGCCTTCAGCAGGTCGAGGGCTTCCGCGCCGCGCACCTCGCCGATCGGGATGCGATCGGGCCGCAGTCGAAGCGATGAGCGTACGAGGTCCGAAAGGGAGACGACGCCGTCTTTCGTGCGCAGAGCGACGAGGTTCGGCGCGCGGCATTGCAGCTCGCGCGTATCCTCGATCAGCACGATGCGGTCGGACGTGTGCGCGATTTCGGCGAGCAGCGCGTTGGCGAGCGTTGTCTTGCCGGTCGATGTGCCGCCGACGACGAGAATGTTCTTGCGATCTGCCACGGCCTTTCGCAACGCATCGGCCTGCCCGGCTGTCATCACGCCCGCGCGGGCGTAGTCGTCGAGCGTGAACACCGCGACGGCAGGCTTACGAATCGCGAAGGCGGGCGCCGCCACGACGGGAGGAAGAAGTCCTTCGAATCTCTCCCCCGTCTCGGGCAGTTCCGCCGAGACGCGCGGCGATCCAGGATGCACTTCGGCGCCGACATGATGGGCGACGAGCCGTACGATGCGTTCGCCATCGGCCGCCGACATTTTGCCGCCACTGTCCTCGAGACCGGTTGACAATCTGTCGATCCAGAGGCGGCCATCTGGATTGAGCATCACCTCGACGACAGTCGGATCTTCGAGAAAGCTCGCGACGGCCGATCCGAGGGCGGTGCGCAGCATGCGTGCGCCGCGGGCGTGGGCCTGCGAATGGAGAAGAGAAGCCGCCAAATCCGCCTCCGCTTCAGTCGATCGCGCGAAGCGATCCACCGCGGGGATGATTAGAAAAGGCAAAGAACAGGCGCAATCAATAAGCGTCCGGTCGTCGTAGCAGCCAGTCGTAGCTCAGCGAAAAAATACTTGCTCGTATTCGCGATCTGGCAGCTCTCTCCGTGCGACGCCCCTTCCGTCGGTCAGCATCGATCTCACTGGAGTGCGGCTCCATCTCGACCTATTCTTTCGCGAAGCTCGGCCTTATGGGCCCGCATAGGCTGATCGCTTTGAAGCGGCGACGGCGAACTGGAGAGCGTTGAACGCATTCCACTCTTGGGCGTGGCCTCGATTTTGGCGCGCCGCTGCGCGAATTTACGAATTTCTGATACCGTGTTAAAATCCGTTCCATGAAACTTACGACCTTCACGGACTTCGGCCTGCGGGCATTGATCCTTCTGGCCAGCCGGAAGGACGAGGTGTTGAGCGCGGCGGCGATCGCCGACTATTTCAGCGTGTCGCGGCATCACATGGCGAAAGTGCTGCAAGAGCTCGCCGCCTCCGGCTATGTCGAGGGAATCCGCGGCGCACAGGGCGGCGTTCGTCTTGCCAAGGACCCGCGCGACATTCGCGTCGGCGACGTCGTGCGCAGCCTCGACAAGGAACAGGCGCTGGTCGACTGCTTTCGCGACGGATGGAATGACTGCGCGCTTTTGCCGCGCTGCCGGCTGAAAGGCATGCTGGCGAACGCGCAGCAGGGCTTTCTGCGCGAGCTCGATCGCTTCACCATCAGCGACTGCCTTGAAAAGACGGAAGCTGCGTCAATTCCAAAACTCGCCGAATAGGATCGGCTGGCGTCTCGAAGGGCGGCGAGGCTCTTTGGAAGGCTTCTTGACGTGCGCGCCGATTAATAGGTATTTCATCTGCTGATTTAGCGCCCGGACCTCGGAGCGCTCGATCAGCATCGAAAGGCCGGAGGAGGCGCAGATGTTCTGTTATCAATGCGAGCAGACCTATCGTTCGGACGAGGGCGCGGGCTGCGCCGGGTCGAAGGGCATGTGTGGCAAGGACGCCGCGACTTCGGATTTGCAGGACGTGCTGCTGCATGTCTGCGAGGGGATCGGCCAATATCTGCATCGCGCCCGCGCGCTCGGCGCGACGGACGTCCAGGCCGACCGCTTCGTGCTCTATGCATTCTTCACCACGCTGACCAACGTCAATTTCAATGCATCAAAATTTGTGCTCCTGATCCAACAGGCAGGCGAAATCAAGAAGCGCGTCCAGGCGCTCTACGAAGCGGCTGCGGCAAGCGCGGGAAAGGCGCCCGAAGCCCTCGCGGGCGCGGCCGCTTTCATTCCCGCAGCCGAACTCGATGGGCTCCTCACCCAGGCGGCCGTGGCGTCCGTGAAAAAGGACGCGGTTGTGCTCGGCGCGGATGTCGTCGGGCTTCGATCGTTGGTCCTTTATGGACTGAAGGGCGTCTGCGCTTACGCGCATCACGCCGAGGTGCTCGGCGAGGAGCGGGACGCGATCTACGAAGCGGTCGAGCATGCGCTCGATCTCCTCGCCGGCGGCTCCGAGGAAATCGGCCCGCTGCTCGAAGAAGCTCTGGCGCTCGGCCGCGCCAATTTCCTCGCCATGGAGGCGCTCGATGCCGCCAACACCGGCAATTTCGGAACGCCCGAGCCGACGCGGGTCCGCGTGACGCCCAGAAAGGGAAAGGCGGTGCTCGTTTCCGGTCACGATATGAAGGATCTCTGCGCCATTCTCGAAGCCACCAAGGACAAGGGAATCGACGTCTACACGCATGGCGAATTGCTCCCCGCGCACTCCTATCCCAAGCTCAAGGCTTATCCGCATCTCGCCGGCAATTACGGCGGCGCCTGGCAGGATCAACAAAGGGAGTTCGCCGAGTTTCCCGGTCCGATCGTCATGACCTCCAACTGTCTGATCGAGCCGCAGCCGCGCTATCGCGGCCGCATCTTCACCGCCGGGCCGGTCGGCTGGCCGGGAATTCGGCATATCGAGAACGGCGATTTCTCCATCGTCGCGCAAGCGGCCGCCGCTCTGCCGGGTTTCGCGGAGGATGCGGCCGAGGAGACCGTCACCATTGGATTTGGCCGCGACACGGTGCTCGGCGTCGCCGACAAGGTGATCGAGGCGGTGAAGGCGGGGGCGATCCGCCACTTCTTCCTGGTCGGCGGCTGCGACGGCGCGGCGCCGGGACGAAACTATTATACCGACTTCGCCGAGCATGCGCCGCAGGACACGGTGGTGTTGACACTCGGCTGCGGCAAATATCGCTTCAATCGATATGACTTCGGAACGATCGGCGGCTTGCCCCGCCTCCTCGACATGGGCCAGTGCAACGACGCCTATTCGGCTCTCGTCGTCGCGACCAAGCTCGCCGAGGCTTTCGGCGTGGGCGTGAACGAATTGCCATTGTCGTTGATCGTTTCCTGGTTCGAGCAGAAAGCCGCCGCCGTGCTGCTGACCCTGCTGGCGCTGGGGGTGCGCAATGTTCGGCTCGGCCCGACGCTGCCGGCCTTTCTGACGCCGGCGCTGATCGATGTGCTGGTCGAAAAATTCGGCGTGCTGCCGATCACGGACGCCAAGGCCGACATCGAAGCTTCGCTCGCGCGGGCCGCGTGACGTTCGAGCGCAGCCTCGCGCCCGGGCGTCACGAGATGCCCGGGCGAAGCCTCATTCCCACATCGGATTTTCCCGCATGTTCAAGGTCAATCTCGTCACGCGCGATGGCGCGTCGCTTACTTTCGACGCCGATTCCTCCGACACGCTGCTCGACGCCGCGGCGAAGGCGAATATTTTTCTACCCGCCGCCTGCCGCGAAGGCGGCTGTGGAACCTGCCGCGTGACGCGCAAAGCGGGCGTCGTGGCGCTCGGGCCTTACAGCCGGTCGGCGCTCTCCGACGCCGACCGCGCCGCGGGCGACATTCTGTTGTGTCGCGCCGAGGCGCATAGCGATCTCGAGCTGACGGCGCCGTTCGACAAAGCCGCCATCGGTTTTTCTCGCGTTCCCGAGCGCAGCGCCCGCATCACCGACATCGCGCCCGCCGGCACCGGCACCGTCCGGCTCGTTCTTCGGTATGAGGACGACCCCACGCATGGACGCGCGGCGGAATTCATTCCCGGGCAATTCATGGAGCTCACGCTTCCGGGAACGTCGATCACCCGCGCTTATTCGCTCGCCAATACGCCCAATTGGGAGGGAACGCTGGAGTTCTCGATTCGGCTGCATCCGCAGGGGGCATTCTCGGCCTATCTCCGGGGCCGGGCCGAAATCGGCGACGCGCTTTGCGTCAGAGGCCCGCAAGGCAGCTTCGTCGTCGACGAGGCCAGCCAGGCGCCGCGTTGGTTCGTCGCCGGCGGCACGGGGGTCGCACCGATATTGTCCATGCTGCGTCAAATGGCCGAACTCGGCGATGCGCGCGATGCGCGCCTGTTTTTCGGAGTCAACACGCAGGACGAATTGTTCGCGACCGATGTGGTGGAAGAGCTGTCGACGTCGCTGCCCGATTTCGGCGCAACGCTCTGTGTCTGGAGGCCCGGGCCGGATTGGTCGGGCTTCGCCGGAACGCCGGCGGAAGCGCTCGCCGCCGCGCTCGCCGACAGCTCCACGCGTCCCGACATTTATGTCTGCGGACCGTCGGCGCTCATCGAAGCGACGGAGACTGTCGCGCTCGCGGGAGGCGTTCCGCACGACCGCATCTTCAGCGAGCGATTTTCGCCGGCCTGATGCAGGAGGGGAGCGAAAATGGCCATGCTTCGAGCGCGCAAGATCTTCGCTCAAATTCGGCTACTCTTGCTTATTTTATCTCGGGAAAACCGAGATCGGCGGCTTCGCGCTCGAATTCCATCAAACGTTCGTAGGCGTCGACATCGGGCGTGGAAAGGCCAGCGAGCTCCAACGCTCCGCGTATGTCGGCCGTCTGTGGATCGTCCATAATCTCATGCAATGTCGCGGCAATAGCCGCCGCATCGGATTCGCTCGTGTCCGCTGAAGTCACATATGGCAATGACGGGCTGGATATGGTCTCGTCGAGTATCCGGTATCGTTCGGAGTCGACGGGGCGGATTTTCTTGAAAAATCCCCAGGTCACGCTGTCGATCGAGCAGATGTCGATGCTGCTCTCGTCGAGGCATTCGAGACTCGCGACATGTCCACCGGTCATGACGACGGAGGAAAAGAAGGGCTTTCCGCCAGCGATCCGCGCGAGCGACAGTCGCGGCAAGTTCATTCCCGAGTTCGATAGCAAGCTGTTGCACCCGAATATCCGCCCGCGCATATCTTCCAGGCATTCGGCGGGATCATCGCTCCTGACCATGAAGAAGGCACGATGAGTGGATCCCACGCATCCAGGGATCGAGTAATGCGGCGTTCCGAGAACGCGTCCTTTATCGCGGTAATGCTTGAACAGCGGATAGCCGCACATCTGGGTAAAGAATACCCCCGGCCCGACGCCCTCCGGAGCCGCACATCCGCCATACAACTCGATGTCGGCGGTTTCGACGCCCTTGGCGCGAAGCCCGAGCTGCAAGGCCGTCCACAGGGCGGCATTGGCGGCGGCCATCTCGGGAAGACAGTACATCGGCAGGCTGGCCGTCCGCCGCGATGGACGTGCTGTATCACGTCGCATGGGTATCCAACGTGATGCGCGGCTGCGTTGCAAAACCGGGTTCGAGCACAGCCGCATCAGACGAATTCTTGCTGGTGAGGCCAGGCGGATGGATCGGAGTGAAATTCGGCGTGGTAAGCCA
Source organism: Methylosinus trichosporium OB3b (assembly GCF_002752655.1). NCBI lineage: Bacteria > Pseudomonadati > Pseudomonadota > Alphaproteobacteria > Hyphomicrobiales > Methylocystaceae > Methylosinus > Methylosinus trichosporium. The sequence goes on from NZ_CP023737.1 coordinate 3,140,539, forward strand.
TTGCCGTGCGATCTCACCATAACCTCGAAACACGAAGCCGCCGTTGTGCATTTGAATGCGCTCACGATGCCGGCGCCAGACACGAGGCAGTTTCCACCATGACAGCGTCGGAAACAGATGGTGAACGGCGTGGAGGTTGTTCCATAGAAACAGAAGACCGAACACCCAGTTCGATTCGACCACCGCAGTGCGTTCGCCCGGCCGTTCGCCCCAGCGGTGCTCGGTGAAGCTGCGCATCATGCCAAAAACAAAACCACTATAGATGAACTCTACGAGGTACGACAAAACGGACATCTCGAAGACTCGCGTCACGAGCAGCAGCATCGAGGCTAAACCGATGCAGTGGCGAAACCAGATGCCGGCATTTGCAGTGTCGCCGGCGATCATTTTGCCGACTTCCGCAATGAAAAGGCGCGGTGCTTGCAGGAAAGGACCGATAAACAGCCTTCCCAAGAATGTCTGGTTGACTGTGAGAAGGCGCCTCCACAGATCGCCATGCTTATTCCAGTCCTCCTCGTTGTTATAGTAAGATTCTGGATCCTCCCCTGGATAGGTGATATGGCGGTTGCGATGGTGTTGCGAATGTGACCTCCGATAGAGTTCGAAAGGATGCCACACACCGATCGGCGCCCAGACGACCGCGCGACGCAGCCACTTCGGTATCCCCCGCATGCCGTGAATCGCCTCGTGCTGCAAAGAGGAATGCCATTGCACGACGTAACCCGCCAGCGGAGCCGTGATCCACCAAGGAACGTACTCATGAGAAGCGAGCAGCAATAGCCAGCCAGCGTAGATCGCTGCCGCAACCAGGAGCGTCGGCCCTTCATGCTGCTCGAACCACGAGTTGGAAGCCGTATCTCCGGCAACGGCGAGCATCAGCCCGTGCGCCGCTCCCACCGAGCCGACTCCGGATTTGTCATCGCCAATTTCGCCCTCATGATCTGGAATGAAGTGTGAATCTGTCAAGCACATGTCTCCCCGGTCATGGGATGTGACTCTCAGCGGCGCAGGCCGTTTCTCCGTAGCGATGAGCCAGGGGTGAGGTTCTCGCGGAAGCCTGCTTCGTGGGCGCTGGCGCGGCGATATCTGAGTAAATCGATAGACTTTGTCATTTTAATGATTTAGCGCAAATTGGCAATCCGGCGCGTTTGTTGATTGGCAGGGCGATATCATGTCTGGACGCCGCCTTCGCGTCGAGGCGGCTTTGAAAGCGCTGCTGCGGCCCGCGAGCGCGGTCATGTCTTCGGCCTCTGGTGGCCGCAAAGCGCCTGCCGGTCCTGGTGTTGTCCGCTGATCCCTCGCCCCGATCACATTAGCGCCTTTTTTTGCGGCCCGTCGTGGCCTGACGAAAAATGCTTGCTTTCTATTCGTGCGAGTCGGTGACGTTCTCGTCTGCTTGGTTTCCGCGGAACATGTCTCTCGGAATCTCGTCCAATAAGGTCCGTCCCTGATTGAGTCGCCGCCCCAGCGCCTCGATGAAGCCCTCGTAGCGTTCGCGCCCTTTCACCTGGGCGCTCGATTGCGCCTCCGGCGGCAAGGGCGGCGTGACGGTCAACCAGAAGCGAACGAACAGCGCGAGCGCTTCGGTCGTGAGTCCGCTGTTGCGTTCGAGGCGTTGAACCTGACGTGTCAGCCGATCCAGCCGCCGCGTGAAGGCGGCCTCCATTCGGTCTGCGCCGTCGGGCGACAGAAATGACGCGACCGCAGCCTCGACAATAGCAGAGCGCGTGAGGCGCTTTTGCGCGGCGAGCTCGTTGATCCTCGCGATCATCTCCACGGGGAGCGAGACATTGAGGCGGTCGCGCATCTGGATTCCTAGAGATCGAGGCCATCGGCGGGGTCCATCGCGCCCTGGCGCGCGAGGCCGCCCATGCGCTGGCGGATGATTTCTTGCTGGCGCGCGGCCTGCGCCGGCGTGTCGTCGACGATGGAGAATTCGTTTCTGTCCCGACGCGAGGGCGTCGTCTCCTTTACGATCGCGACATGGTCGGGCAGTTCCGGCTCGCGTCGCAACCCGCCATTGGCCGCGTCCTCGGTTGTCGATCGCATGACCAGGTCTGCGGAGGGCGCCGGAATCGGCAGGGCCGACCAGTCATCCGGCCGGGGCGCGTGGGATGCTTCTTTCGGCGGCGGCAGAATCCGCTCGGCGAAGCGGCGGTCCTCGTAATAGCGCGCCTTCTTCGCGCGGACCGGATGCAGGCCCGACATCATGACGATCTCGTCGGATGGCGGAAGCTGCATGATCTCGCCGGGGGTGAGGAGCGGGCGCGCGGTCTCGGAGCGCGACACCATCAAATGACCGAGCCAGGGCGAAAGCCGATGCCCGGCATAGTTTTTCATCGCCTTCATCTCGGTTGCGGCGCCGAGCGCGTCGCTCACCCGCTTCGCGGTGCGCTCGTCATTGGTGGCGAAGGACACACGCACCTGGCAATTGTCGAGGATGGAGTTGTTCGCCCCATAGGCCTTCTCGATCTGGTTCAGCGATTGCGCGATCAGGAAGCTCTTGATGCCATAGCCCGCCATAAAAGCCAGCGCGCTCTCGAAGAAATCGAGCCGTCCGAGCGCGGGGAATTCGTCGAGCATCAGCAGCATGCGGTGACGGCGTCCCGTCGGGCGCAATTCCTCGGTCAGGCGTCGCCCGATCTGATTGAGCACGAGTCGGATCAGCGGCTTGGTTCGGCTGATGTCGGAGGGCGGCACCACGAGGTAGAGCGTGGCTGGACGCGCGCCGGAGACGAGATCGGCGATCCGCCAGTCGCATTGCCGGGTCACTCTCGCCACGACCGGATCGCGGTACAGTCCGAGGAACGACATGGCGGTGCTGAGAACGCCCGAACGCTCATTGTCGGATTTGTTGAGGAGCTCGCGTGCGGCGGAGGCGACGACGGGATGCGGGCCCGCCTCGCCGAGGTGCTGGGTCGTCATCATCGCCCGCAAGGTCGTCTCGATCGGCCGGTTCGGATCGGACAAGAAGGCGGCGACGCCGGCGAGCGTTTTGTCGGCTTCGGCGTAGAGGACATGGAGAATGGCGCCGACCAGCAGGGAGTGGCTGGTCTTCTCCCAATGGTTCCGACGCTCGAGCGATCCTTCCGGATCGACCAGCACGTCGGCGACATTCTGCACGTCGCGGACTTCCCACTCGCCCCTGCGCACTTCGAGCAGCGGATTATAGGCGGCCGAGTCGCCGTTGGTCGGATCGAACAGCAGGGCGCGGCCGTGCCGCGCGCGAAATCCGGCGGTGAGTTGCCAGTTCTCGCCTTTGATGTCGTGGACGATGGCCGAGCCCGGCCATGTGAGCAGCGTCGGCACGACCAGCCCCACGCCCTTTCCTGATCGGGTCGGGGCGAAGCAGAAAACATGCTCTGGTCCGTCATGCCGCAGATATGAGGTCTCATGCCGGCCGAGCACGACTCCGTCGGGGCCGAGCAGGCCGGCGGCCTTAATCTCGTCGGGCCGTGCCCAGCGCGCGGATCCATAGGTCTCCGCATCATCGGCCTCGCGGGCGCGCCAGATCGACATGGCGATCGCCGCAGCGATGGACAGTGGTCCAGCGGACGCCGCGATATAGCCGCCTTCGACGAAGATCTCGGGCGCATAGGCGTCGAAGGCGTACCACCACCAGAAGAAGGCCGGCGGCGGATAGAAGGGGAAGTGGGCGAGCTCGAACCAGGGATATCCGAGCTGCGGCTGGAAGCCGAGGCGCCAGGCGGTCCATTCGGTTGCCGCCCACATTGTCGTCAGCACGATGACCGATACGACGAGGATCTGGCCCCAGAGAATCCTGGTAGCGGACACGGGCGCCTCCGTTCGAATCGAGCGAGACGTCGAGACAAAGACGCGGTTTGAGCGGGTTCAAGCGTGTTCGCGTAGCGATCGTAGCGTGGTGAACCGAGACGAAAAAATACTGGCGCGTGAACCGGCGATCGAGATTCACCGATCGTCATAGGCCCAATCCTCGTTTTCGGCCGATGCTCCATTCGATGCCGCCATCGTCTCGCGCTGTCCCGGCGACATGCTGGCCGAGCTTTTTCTCGAGCGTCGGCGACCAGGGCACGAGCTGGAAGCCGAGACCGTCGTCGATCATGGCGAAGCGCCCGGAGGCGAGCACGAGGCGCTGACGATAGATGCCAGAGACCTGATTGCCGGCGGCGACCTGGTTGTGCGGAAGGCCGGTCTCGGCCGAGAGCTTTTCGGTGGCGTCGTTCAGCTCGCGGCCGCGCAGCGTCGCAAGCATGTCGCGCTGGAAAATGACCTGCCCGCTTCGGCGTTGAGCCAGTCCTTCTGCGATGAGATGCTCGGCGCGCGCTTTCATCGCCTCGCGGACCTCGCCGCCGAAGCCGCCCATGGCGAGCGGCGTCGGCGTGCGCTCGACGAGACGGTGATCGAGCCAGGTCGCCCCCGACGCGCCGATCTGCTGGTCGAGATCGAAGTCCGAGCGCGTCGCCAAGATGAGCGTCGGCCGCGGATCATCGGAGCGGCCGAAGCGCCGCACCTCGACGACGCCCCCAATCGGCGGAGCATGTTCGAACGCCTCGACGCCGTGAATGCGGACATGATGGGCGTGGCCGTCGGTTCCGTCTATCACGGCATAGGCTTCTCCACTCAGCTCGTCGTGCAGTCCCTTGTCGACGAGCCTCCCGATGATGGCCGATTCTGTCGGCCCCGCGTCGACGACAAAGTCGCCGACGCTGCGGTCCTGGCCGCGCTCGGTGAAGGCGCGGTGCATGGTCTTGATGATGTCGCCGCGCATTCCGAGATCGCGCAGCGTGCGCTCCGCCTCCAGGCCGATCATCCATCGGCCGGGACCGGCGGAGGCGGCGAGTCCCATTCGCTCGAGCTTCTGGACGCGGCCGACCATCAGGCGGCGCAATTCAGGATCGTCGGGACCAGGATGCGCTGGGCGCAGGTCGACCAGACCCGTCTCGTCGGCGGCGAAGCGGATGGCGGCGTCCAGCCGTGTCCAGCGATCGGCGTCGACCTCGCGCTCGAGCGCCGAGCGGATCGCATGTTCGGGGCGTGGGCCGAGCTCGATGGACACGAGGTCTTCCGCGCGCGAGCGCAGGCCGTGGCTGATATAGTCACGGGCGATGACGAGATCGGCGCGGGTCTCGTCGACGCCGCGCACCAGCAGATGGACATGCGGGTTGTCGGTGTTCCAATGATCGACGGCGACCCAGTCGAGCTTTGTTCCGAGATCGGCCTCCATCCGGCCGGCGAGATCGCGAGTGAACGCTTTGAGGTCGGTCATCTCGCCGGCGTCCTCGGGCGAGACGATGAAGCGGAAATGATGCCGGTCGCAGTCGCATCGTTCGGCGAGGGCCCGATCGTCGGCGTGATCGTTCGCGGCATCGAACATCACGCCCTTCTCTCCGTCGCGGCTGACGCCCTCGCGCTTCAGATAAGCAAAATGCGCGGACAGCGGCGCCGATCGAAAGCTTCGGCCCCTGTGGCGGACGACGCGCGCCTTGACGACGACGCGGCGGCCCGGATCGAAGAGGCGGGCGCGGCCGAAGGCGGCGCGCCCACGCCCGAAGCCGGAGCCGCCAGTGGCAGCCGAACGCCTGCCGCCATGCGGCGTCGCAGGTCCGGCTTTGCGTGCGGCTTTCAGAACCTCGGCGACGAAGCTCTTCGGCTTCGGCGCCCGGGTCGTGCGGACCCGTCCCGGACGGACGCGAAAATCGTTCTCCTCCCGGCTCATCGGTTCGCCTCGGCGAGGCGATCGGCAGCTGCGAGAACGTTGTGTGCAGGTCGACGCGTTGTGATTTCACGAGAATTTGCCGAAACCTGCCAATGACCGACCGGCCTGCCAGGCGAAAGACGAGTCGCGCCCGCGACTTGTCTGCCGACGTGGCAGGCGCTTTTATCTCGCCCTCCTAATTGGGCGACGTCCCGAGCCTTTCGTCCCCATATCTTCCTCCATCGGTCAATCGTAGGCAAGCGTGGTCTCGCGCGCAAAGGCGCGCTTTGTCGGTCGACGGCGTAATCGATCGGCCTCGACAGGTCAGGAACCCTCCGGTGTCGAACGCAGCTCTGAGGCGCCATGCACTCCTCCGTGCTCTGCGGCGTCAATGAAGCGCCGCGGCACATGTCCGCATCGGGATCGCGGGGCATCAACCACAAGCACTAGAGCGTGGTCGCGCGAGCGCGCCACAGGCAAGATATCGTGCTTCCCGCCGCCCTTGGTCTGCATCAGAACCGTTCTCCGCTCGCGCGGATTCCTCACATTCGAAGCGTCGTGCGCGCGCCGTCGGCGCGTCGATTTTCGTCTTTACGCGGTGGCGGCGAGCAGCTTCGGCGCGCGCTTGCCTTGCGGCTTCTCCTGCGTCTCCGCCGCCTTGAACCGGAAGGTCGAACCGTCGCGCCACATCGCGTGCATGATCACCGAAAGCTTCCGCGCGACCGCCACGCAAGCGCGCTTGTGGCCGCGCTTCTTGGCGATCTTCAGGCCCCAGGCCTTGAGGCTGCTGAAGCCCTTGAAGCGCGTCAACATGATATTCGCCGCTTCATAGAGCGGGTGCCGAACCTCGCCGTCTCCGGCCTTGGAGATGTGGCCGGAAACGTCGATCGACGTTCCCGATTGCCACCGTCGCGCCGTCAGCCCGAGATAGGCGCCGACGGTCTTCGAGCGGCGGAACCGGCCCGGATCGTCGACCGACGTCTTGAACGCCAGAGCGCTGATCGGCCCGACGCCAGGTATCCCCATGAACCGCCGGCAGACCTCGTCCTTGCTCACGACCGCCACGACGAGCTTGTGCAGCCGAAGATATTCCTGCCACAGCGCCGCGCGCGCCCGCAGCATGCAATCGACGACGCCGGCGATCAGCGAATCCTGCGCGACGAGCTCGCGCACGCGCTCTTCGAATTGCCCTCGGCTGACGGCGCCGAGCTTCAGGCCGAAGGTCTTGATCGAGTGGCGGATGGCGTTTTCAATGTCGAGAAACTTGCGCTTCAAGTTGCGCCGGTGCGTCAGCAGGAGCCGCAGCCGGTAGCTGTCCTCGCTCTTGACATGGACCTGCTTGAACCAGCCGGTGCGCACGATATGGGCGATCCCCTGCGCGTCGGTGCGATCCGTCTTGTTGCGCATGGCCGAGAGCGCGGAGCGCGCATGATAGGCCTCGAGGCACACCATCGGCAGTCCACGCTGCTGCAGCTCCACTTGCAGCCACGGAGAAAAAGAGCCCGCCTCGTGGCCGACGCGCCGCAGGCGTTCGGCGTAGGGTCGAAGCGCCGCGAAAATCGCGTCCGGGTCGGTCTCGACCTTGGTTTCGAGCACGAATTTTCCTTCCTGATCGATGACGCAGATCGAAGTCTCTTCCATCGATACGTCCAATCCGGCAAAATACTCCATGGCTGTCCTCCGTCGGCGTTTGGGGCGCTCAACCGACCCCGATTTTACGCCGTTATCGCGGAGGACAGCCGCCTTCTTCTTCCCGGCGAATTCCACAACCTCCGCCGCAAGCCCAATTACGTGGGCAGTAGTCCGGTCGTGTTCTGCGCTAAATTGCCTTCCGCCGCTTTCTCTTCGCCATATTGCGCTCGGAAACGCTGGAATGCGAAGTGGTCGCCAACGAGGCTCACAATGCTCCCAAACGCGTTCCGCGTTGCGGAAATGGCGGTGCAGAGGTCCCTCAGCGCGCGAATGTCGGCGGTCCGACCGTAACCGCGATGTTGGTTCATTGCGCGTGCTCCGTCGGCGAGAGCGCGACGAACAGGCCGTCGGAGCGAGGCGCGATGGCGGACAGATCGCGCGTGGCGGCGACAGCCGTCGTGTCGGTCGCGGTCCGAATTGCCGCTGAAGGATTGGCGGTGCGTGTGCTGTCGTTCTTCCCGACGAATAGCGGCGCCTTCGTCCACGGGGAAAGACCAGAGAACGTGTGACTGGCCGATCGAGCGCTGTCGCTTCCTTCGATAAGAGGGAGGAGTGTCGCGACATAGGCGACAGTCTCGGATGGCAATGAACGGCGCCCGTCGAGATAATCCTCATAGCGGCGCGGTCCCGCATTATAGGCCGCGAGGAAGCCCGGCGAGCCGTAGCGATCGTGCAGCTCGCGCAGGTACGCCGCGCCTGCGATGATGTTGTCGCTCGGGTCGAAGGGATCGCCGGCAAGAGCGTAGCGGGCGCGCAGCTCCGACCAGGTGTCGGGCATGATCTGCATGAGTCCCGTTGCGCCTTTGAGCGAGACTATGTCTCGTCGGGCGCGGCTTTCGATCTGCATCACGGCACGGATCCATGTCGGGGGAATGCCGAAGCGCCGCGCCGCCTCTGCGATATGGACGGCGTAGCGATCGCCGCCCGTCGGGCACTCGATCGGCGTTGCCTTTGCGGGCAGGACTCCGTCCGATGCGCAGGCCGGGTCGAGGCCGACAAGAAAAAGGAGCGTGAGTCGCGCGCGCCCGCCAGGACGGTTTGAGCGGACCCGTTTGCGCATGATCGGGAATGCGGCACGCATATTGTCAGTCCCGCTCGTTGCGCTTCTGGAGTCGGGTCCAGTGCAGAATCCAGCTCGCCTTGTCTTCGCTCGATTGGAACAGATTGGCGCGGATCGGCTGCGTCAGGGCAGGTTCGTCGAGGAGCAACGAGACGTAGTCGCCGGCCTTCTCGCCGATGCGCTTCCACGCCGCTCCGATCTCCTGTCCTTCGTCATCGCCGAGCAAGATTCGATAGTCGGGCGCGTTCTCCGCGCCGCCGTGGTCGGAGGGAACGAGAACGATCTGGGCGTCGAGCGACAGCGTGCGGATGGCGCCCGAATATCCCGTTTTGGTGCGAGTGAATCGACCGATCTGCGTCATCGGATTCTCCTTGATTGGAAGAGTCGCGCGGGCGTCAGTCGACGGCGGCGCGCCAGACGAAACGGCCGTCGCCTTCTTCGTCGGTCCAGATCGGAACCGCGCGGGCGACGATCGACGTGACGGGGAATGGACCGAAGTAGCGGCCGTCGAGGCTGTCCTGGACGGTCGGATTCATGAGGAAGACCTCGTCGGGCCGAAGCGTCCGGCAGCCGGTCCAGCTCGGCAGCGGACGACCGAGGCGATCGCGATCTTTCGCTTCGCCGACGTCGACGCCATCGATCGAGACGAGGGCGCCGACGCGGCACACGGTCTGTTCGGGGAGCGCCAAGACATGCTTCAGAAGCAGCACGCCGTTTGGCAGGAAGCCTCCATCGGCGAGAAAGCGCGCGATAGGTACCGGTGGCTGGGCGGCGACCAGTTGCAGGGCGTGAAGACGATCGGCCGGTCGAAGCTCATAGAGCCCGGTCGGCGTGCTCGCCGTGGCGTTCCAGACGAGCCGTGGGGTGACGGGAACGAAGTAGTGGCCGCCGATCAGCAGCACGGAGGAGAGCGTCGCCGTGACATAGCCGAGGCGGATCATGGCGCGACGCTCCGGCGCTTCAGCCACGCGTCATGCTGCGCGCGCGTGTAGGCGCGCGGCTCGTCGCCGACGGCGAGACGGTTGTGCAAATGCCGCCAATAGTCGGGCGACGCGTCGGCGGGATCGACGCCGATCGCCTCTATGGCGTCGATCGCCTGAAGCGCTCGCTCGACCCTCGGCCAGGCGTCGACGCGGAGCAGGATCTCGCCGCCGGGCCGCACGAAGGGCAGCGTCTGATAGCGCTCGCCGGCTCCGACGGCGCGGACAATGTCCATCCGTGAAATCACCGTGCCATAGTCGTTCGACGCCCATCGGACGAAGCAGAAGATGCTGCCGGGAGCGAAGCTGGCGATGCGGCGGCGGCGGTCGAGTATCTTGTGCGCCGCGCGATTGCCGAAGCGAATCCGAAACTCGATCTTCTTCTCGATCCAGGTCAGCTCGACATGGGTGAGAGGTGCGACGCCGTGATGCGGCGGCGCTTCGACGCGAGCGGATTGCGGCTCGTTGTCGTTCATGATGTCTCTCCGGGATCGTCGGGAAATTCGCGCGTGAACAGGTCGCGCAGCATGTCGGCGACGGTGACGCCGCGCCGAAAAGCGGCGACCTTGATGCGGCCGCGCAGCGCCAGCGTGACGTCGATCGTCAGGCGTGCGGTGAATCCGCCGGCGTCGTTCGCGCGCCGTGCGGGAGCGTCGGCCGATCTGATCCAGCCCTCGGCGTCGCCGGGACGCGCGGCGAAGCCGCGCTTTGCAGGGCGCTCGTTCATGCGGCGCCTCCGTCGTCGAACGACGAGCGATCGTCCTCCACATCGGCAAAGATTGTCATGGCGCGATCCTTCCGACCTCGGCGGCGAGCGCGACGATCTCGCGCGCCGCCGGCGTGTCGTCGGCGAGCTCTGAGACGAGGCGGCCGGTCTGCGCGGCGTCGGCGAAGGCGATGCGCTGACCAATGGTGGCGGAGAGCGCCGGCGGATCGTGATCGGCGAGCGTCTCGACCGTCTCGCGCGCGATGACGGTGCGCGCGGCGTAGCGATTCAGGACGAAGCGGGCGGCGAGCTGGGGACGATAGATGCGCGCCTCGCCGAGCAGGCCCAGCATCTCGGCCGACGCCCAGCCGTCGAAGGGCGACGGCTGCACCGGGATCAGCGCCAGATCGGCGGCGAGCAGCGCCGATCGCATCAGGCCGGCGACGCGCGGCGGACCATCGATGACGAGATGGTCGACGCCGCGCGCCAGCTCGGGCGCCTCGCGGTGGAGCGTGTCGCGCGGCAGGCCGATGACCGTGAACAGCCGTGAGAGGTTCTCGCGCGCTCGCTGCTGTGACCAGTCCAGCGCCGAGCCCTGAGGGTCGGCGTCAATCAGCGTGACGCGCTTTCCTTGCCGAGCCCACTCGCCGGCGAGATGCAGAGCGAGCGTCGTCTTGCCGACACCGCCCTTTTGGTTGAGTAGCGCGACGATCATGACGCGCCTCCTTCCCTCTCGCCGAAGGGAACAGGCGCCTCGAAAGTCGCATCGTCCGTAAAGCCGGATTTACGGAAAGTCGTATCAGATGTAGTCTTTTCAGACGGAAGTTTCGGTGTGCGGGAACGCTCCGATGAGTTTTCCACATTCGCCGGGCGCAAACAAAAGTTAGAGTCTCTGTTAGACTCTAAGTTAAGAGCCGAGATTTCTTCTTCAGGCCAGAGGGTTAGCTGCCGTCGGCGCGCCCGAAGTCCCGATAGGGCCGCGCCCGAAATCCCGATACCAAGCGCGCCCGAAGTCCCGAGTGTTTCCACAGGTTTATCCACAAGAGCTGTGGATAAGTCGATCGGCAGGATGTGCAGCAGTTCGCGCCGGCCCTCGTGCTCGATCCGCAGGCGATAGCCGGGCAGCGACTGCCGGCACACGATGAGCCGGATGTCGATCGCGAAATCCCTGAGCCTCGCGAGGCTGCCGGATTTTTGATGCAGATGCGGGATGTCGAAGATCCAGCCCCGCTTCTGGCGGCCGGCGTGCTTGCGGGCGACGCGATAGAGCCAGCGCTCGACGCCGCCCGTCAGCCGGAAATAGGCAGGATCGATGGCGAGCACCAGCGAGCGGTCGACGACGCCACGGTAGAACCATTCCGGGAGAACGAATTCCATGCCTTCGACGCGGCCGTCGCGCGTCACGCACTCCTCCCATTCGTTGATCCAGGAAAACTGGCTGCGGCGCCAATGCTCGCCGTTGCGAATGGTGGTGCAGATGGCCGTCGATTGCAGGCGGGTGAGCGCGCCTTTCAGCAGCTTGTAATCGCGGGCGCCGGTCGCGCGTCCGACGGACTTGAGGAGCTGATAGGGCGTGAAGCGAAGAAACCGGGAGGTCGTGAGCCCCTGGTTCTCGGCCTCGACGATCTGGCTCGCCGCCCAGATCAGCACGTCGGCGTCCCAGATGGTCGCCATGCCATGCTCGGGCATGGCGAAGACTTCCACGCGCGCGCCGGCCGCCTCGTAGAGGATCGGCGTCGTGCGCTTCGTCTTGGCGAGCGAGAAGAACGGCCGCTCCATGAGATCGCGCTGATCGCGCGGCGAGGCGTCGCCCGTCGCGATGACGAAGGGGTGGAGGCGGCTGCGCTCGCTCGAGGTGACGGGGAGGCGGCGCGACATGGCGGCGTCGCCTCAGCGGTGAAAGTGCGGGCGTGCGATGCGCACGCCGGTGTCGATGCGGACGGCGTCGCGCGCCTCGACATACTGCGGATCGGACGTGGAGCGGCAGGCGGCCGCATCGGCCCAGGCCTGCAGATCGTCGATCGCGTACACGACGCGCCCACCGAGCTTGCGGAACGTCGGGCCGGCGCCGTGACAGCGGTATTTTTCGAGCGTGCGCGCGGAGAGGCTGAGCATTCGCGCGGCTTCATGCGTCCGGACGAAGCGCGTGGCGCCTTCGGGTGATTTGTCGCGCAAGAGACGCCTCCGTAGCGGTGAGGTGCGCCGCAGGGAGGTCGCGGCGTTTCGAGATCACCGTGGCGGAGAAGAGAAGCGCAGGGGGAGGACGAAGTTTTGGGGCCGGTCCGTGTCCCCCCTTCCGCGAGGCGCACGCCGGGATGTCCTAGGAAACGGAGAATGCGGAAGGTTCATCAGCCGCCGCGCAGCAGCCTCTTGTAGCCGCCGTTCATCAGCGCGATGGAATCATGGATGAGACGGTTCGCCTTGCGGCGCGTCGCCGAACTCTTCCACTCGAGCGCGGGAAGCTCAGCGTCCTCGGCGTCGATCAGGGACGCGGCGATGTCGCGTGGCCCCGCGCCGCCGAGCCGGAAATCCAGCGCGTGCAGCAACAGGATGAGACGCGTGCGTCGCTGCGCAGTCAATTGCAGCGCGCGAGGAAGCGGCCCTGCGGCGCCACCCTGAAGGCGGCGAACGAATCGCGACGCGACTTCGAGCCGGATTTCGAGTGACGCGTCGAGCGGCAAAATGATCGCGGGACGGCTCGGCGCGCGTTCGTTCATCCAGACATGAATCTCGCCTCGGGCGTCGCCGATCACGACCTGCCTGTCCCCCTCGTCGGACCTGTCCGCGACGACTTTGCCGAAGGCGGTCGGATCGAAGGTCCCATCCGCCGCGAAGCGGGGCGGCGCCGAAGCGATGATCAGCGTGCCAGGGTCGATCTCAGGGAGCCAGAGCGCAGGTTCCCCTCCTGCCGGCGTTTCCGGGTCATGAGCGAAACTGCAACCCCCAGCGACGCGCGAGGCTCGAAAGGGCGGTCGCTTCGTCGACGGCGCCGCGTTCGATCCGCCTCAGCGTCTCGCGATAATCCTGGCGATATCTCGGGTTTCGGCGCAGGAATTCGAGCGCGAATCCGGAAGGGTCCAGGTCGTTCAATTGCTTGATAGAATCAGGAGATTTCCAAAAACTCGTTGGCATGAAGCGCTCCTCGGCTTGGCCTCGTAGCTCGAGCGGCGACTTCGACGATTCCGGAATGGCAGAACCAAAACTAGCCCAAAGAGTTGCATCGCGTGCCCCGAGCGCCCGTGACCTTTTTATGGCAGGCGGGAAGAGAGACTATTGCGCGCGCGTGCCCAAAAGCTGCCGATAGCCGGCTGCGGACATCCATCTCGCTCTGGCCAAATGGCTTTCATGGATGATCTTCGCCCGTTCCGGCTCGCTCTCCGGGTCGATCCCGAAAATCACCGCGACGACTTCGCGCCAATCGGCGCCCTCGTCGGCGGCGTCCAGAAGTCGCAGGTAGGTCGGGAGGTGACGTTCGTCGTAGGCGTTCACGTGCTCGGTGAGCGGCGGACGATCTTCGAAGGCTGGCGTGCTCATTGCGGACCTGCCTGTCGCTCTATGCCGGCGAATTCATGGCGAGATAGCGGGATTATATCCCAGGATTGGTTGGCGTTCTATTCCAATGGTGATGCAGTCGGCGCATCGCGTTGTTCGCTGGGAATGCAGACTCGCAGGTTCGGCAGAGGCCGATCGTAGCATGGTCGCCGACGAATAGGAATGTTCGTTCCTGGAATGAACGTTCTTGACTCGGCTTCCATGCCACGATGGAAATCGAGGAGGTGATAGCGACGAATGTGCGTCGCCTGCGTAACGCCAGAAAGTGGACGCAGGAAGAGCTTGCCGAGAAGGCGCAGCTGAGCTCTCGCTATGTCGGTGCGATCGAGCGCGCCAATGTGTCGCCGAGGGTGGGTATCATAGGTCGGATCGCTGACGCATTCGGCGTCGAGCCCGCCGATCTTTTCAAGCGCAGCAGGCCGAAAGGTCGCGGCTGAACTCGGCAGACGACCAGAGGCTGGGCAGAATCGGCACAATGTCCATTTGGCACCATGAGCTGCCGTAAGTCACAATGCCGAAACCTGACATTCGCATGCGCCTTCGGCTATGACGCGTCGGAATAGCTCAAGAGCATGCTCTGTTTAGATCCGGCTGGATTAAGATAACAATGTCCATGAGACACTTGAGGCATGGCGCGGATATTTCATCGACTCACTGACGCTGCGTCTCTAGAAGAGGACGACGGAGGAGGCTGCGTAAGTTAGACCTGAACTTGAGTAGGACCTAAAGTTCATCGCCAGAGGAGGCGCGAATTTAGTCGAGGTCGAGGCGCTTCGTCTCTCACGCGAACGGTGGCGATAATTATGACCATTGCACCTGTCCCAGAAGCAGCGCGAACCCGCACCCCACTCGGCGAATATTCAAGAGCAAGCATGTCTACGGGCGGAACGCCCATTCGATGAGCTACGGCTAGAGGGTGTTATGAACTTTAATGATAGATTGGCTTAATGGAATCTGCGCCCGATTTGCAGGGCTTATCCGTCTGACGTCAGCGCCGAATAATGGTTGCTGGTCGCGCCATATCTGACGCTGATGAACGAAGACGCGCCGCAGCGCAAACATTCGCTGCGCGAACTGTTCAACGGGCTGCGCTATGTCCTGCGGCACGGCATCGCGTGGCGCGCCGTGCCCAATGAACTGCCGCCATGGTTCGCCGTGTAATCAACAAGGAACGAGATGGCGGGGGGGGTGTTCGAGGCGCTTGCTCAGGATTTTCGTGCGCTCCTGCGCATCGCCTCGGGGCGCAACGCGGAGCCGACTGCGGCCATCATCGACAGCCGCACCTTGCGCTCGAACGCCGGAAATCGGGCCGCGTGCGGGATACGACGGAGCCAAGCGAAAGCGTGGCTCCAAGTTCCGAACGCAATAGGTTTATAACTCGATGGAATTCTGTATATCGAGCGCCAAGAATTCACACACCTTATGGAAGCCGCTCAAATGTGCCTTTGAAGGAGCCGACGCCCTCGCGCGCCTCTCCATGCGCCACCAATCGTCGGAGCGCCTTACCGGCGTCCCAGACGATGAGGTCCAGTTGCTGGGCGATCGTGGCGGGATCAACGAAGCGATCGGCCGGCAAGGCGTCCAAGACCAGCGGTTCAATGGCCGGATCGTAGTCCGGCTCCTCGTTGCCTTCGTTGAAGACCCCGCACCAGAGAATGCGGTCCTTCCAAACGATGAAATGGCTTTCACAGCCGCCGTCTCGCCATACGGATGGATATACCGAGATGGCTCCGCGCCGCTGATAGAGCCTCCACGCCTTGCCAGCCCTGGGATCAAGATTGACCACGAGCGTCTCTCCGCACCCGTCGGGGCAGCACAAGATTAGCGAGCGGAGCAGGCCCCGCTCGACCAACACGGCGTCGCCGGGCGCGGCGAGCATGGCTTCGGCTTCATCACGATAGGAGGCGCTGCCAAGAAGATGGATTTTTCGCGCCGGCGTCGTCGTCGTCATCGCACCCCTCCATTTGCGTCTTCGATCAGCCTCACGGCGGTCAGATAGCCATACCCGCGCCGAAATCGGTCGGCGGCGGGTCCGTCGTCCCATTGGCATCGTCTCAGGAGCTGCACCGCGACCGCCGTCTGGTACTCAGTGGGGCAGGATTGCGCCGCGATTCCCATCGTGCGGAGTTGGCGGACGACCGCCGCCATCCACCTCAGCCTCGCAGCGGGCGCGCAAGGACCGGGAGGGTGGCGGAAAGCGCTCGGCGCGTAGAGCCGGTCGATCTGGCTCGTCCATTCGGGGTCGCCGAACCGGCTAGCGTCCACCCCAAGGGGGAGCTCGAACGCCAGCCACGTTTCGAGCGCGGCGAGGTCAGCCGTCATCGGCCCTTTGGTGACCGACGCCAAGTCGATCAGGATCGCCTGACCGTTCCTCACCCGCACGTTCTCGCCGTGAAGGTCGCCGTGGACCGGCGCGTGTCGCCACATCTGCCGCATCGCCGAGAGCGTCACCATCAGGTCAGCGGGGGTCACGCGGACCCCAGCCTCCCACGCCTTCTCGACATAGCCGGCCACGATCGCCTCCGGGTTCCAGAGACCGGCATCGCGCATAGCGATCGCAAGGGAGCCTGATACAGGGTCGCTGGCATAGCCTTGGTCCCGCCAACCCCGCAGCGTCTCATCGATCAGCGACGTGACCGCCTGCGCTGCCACTTCACGTTGCGCGAGGTCCCAGAGGGACTCGGACCGGTCCACGAAGTCTCCCACCAGCAAACTTCGCTCAGCGCCGGCCACCAGCGCCTGGATGTTGGGGCGCAGGCCGAATGGGATAAAGCGTTCCGCATAGTCACGATAGTTGGCGTGTTCGCGCGCCACCTTGTCACTGCGGTCGAGCTTGACGAACGCCGGCTGCGGCCAGACCCCCGCCTCGGAGCCTTCGACCGTCATGTGCGCGGCGAACACGCGCGCCGCGGACCGTCCCCCGGTCAGCTCAACCAGGGTCACCTCGCGACACAGATGAAAAGCGCGCTTAAACAGCGGTTCGTCGGCTTTGCGGATCGGTTCGCGCTCGTCCGCGACGACGATCTTCAGGTCCATGCGCGGCCGAGCGCCAGCGAAATGGCGCGCGATGTTCTCCGCCAAAGCGGCGACCGGCGGGGCGGTCCGGGCGCGCACGCTCGCCAGCTTCAGCGCCGGACCAACCCGGCTTTGGACTTGGCCGAGGGTGGCGTCGTCGGGCGACACCAGCTCCAATCGGACGCCGTAATCGGCCAGCGTTTGCACATGTGTCGATACCCAGGCGCAGTAGGGTTCAATGTCAGCAGGCGTAAAGCAGACTAGGACGGCGCGAAGCCGCTCGACCGGGACGGGCACATCGTCGGGCGTGGCGAGGTGGACCACGCAGGAGCGGTTCTCGAGCTCGCGCACCACCGGACTGTCGAGCGTCGCGCCCAGGCAAAAGACTTCGCGGCGATCACCGTCCATCGCTCGTCTCCGGTGGGCGGACGGGCAGTGGCCAGGACGTTCCCTTGGCGAGCGCGCCCTTGCGGGAGCAGACGATGCAGGTCGGATTGGCGCGGGCGACGGTCGGCCTGACCGTGCCCCGAACGCCGTCATAGAGCTGGAAGCGGGCCTGCGCCGGCACCGGCGTCACCGCGCCGAGGAACATGGTGATCGCCAGCGACGCCATGGTCGAGTTAAGCGAGATCACGGCAGGCTGCGGCTCGTGAATGCCTTGGACATAGGGGTCCGCCTTGCGCTGCTCCGGCGTCATCATCTCGCGGCGGACCTGCTCAGCGTCGAGTGCGCGCGTGCAACTGAGACAGCTCGCGCCGGGCGTCAGCATCTGAACGCGCCCGGTCACATGTTCGACCCCCGCCGCGCCGACCGTGATGCTCACCCCCATGTCGATGGTGGGCACGAGGTGCTGATAGGCGGCCTGGCCGACCACCGCCCGGCTGGCGTGGGAGTCGGTGCAAAGGAAGACGAAGTCGAAGCCGGCCAATCGCTGGGCTACGTCATAATCTACGACGTCGCCGATCACCGACTGGACGCGTGCGTCGGGATTAACCGCCAGCACCGCCCGGCGCGCGACCTCGACCTTCGGCACGCCGACATCCGCCTGGCCCGCGCCGACCAGGCGGTTGAGGTTGGTCTGCTCGACAATATCGGGGTCGATGACAGTAAGGGCGCTGACGCCGAGGTGCGCGAGCTGCTGCAGGACGACCGACCCGGTGCCGCCGGCGCCGATCACGGCAACATGCAGTTTGCCCAGGATCGCCTGGCCGATCGCACCGAAGGCCCGTATCTGCCGATCGTGAACGCTGGCGGCCGCCGCCGCGCCCGCGTCGGACACCAGCCGCACTGTCTCGCCGATCTCCCAAACCGGCACCTCAGTCGTGGTGCCCAGCTGGCGGCACGTGCAGCCGTCTGGACCGACGACCATCGCGAGGGCGACGCTGTCCAGAGCTCGCCGATCGAGATAGGCCTTGATCTCCGTTTCACCGGCGTCGTCGACCGGGGAGAAGACGGGTGCTCGGTCGCAGCGCGGGTGGGTGTGCGCGAGGACAAGGCCGAGGCCTTGCGTGCGGGCGCGATTGGCGATGTCCGCCAGATAAGCGGGCCTCAGCACGGCCGAGACGGCGTCGCGGCGCTCATAGGCGCTCTCGGCGACGAGCTCGACGCCCGGCTCCGCCACGACCCATGCGCCGTGCTTGGAGTTGGCGTGAGTGAAGACGACCGCACAGGTCTCCCGGTCGGTCTCGCGCAGCATCGCGTCGTGCAGCGTCGCGTAACCGGGCGCGGCGAAACGGAGCCCGGTCATGCCGCTTGCCTCAGCCGATCAAGGATCGTGTTCATCCAGCTCGACAGCGTGTCGCGGTTTGGGTCCCAGGGCCCCGTGAGATGCCACGAGAACCAGAGGCCGGGTTGGCCGACCTCCGGGATCGGGTTGGCTGCGGACGCGCGCGGTGCCCCGCCACCCGCCAAGGTCAGCCCGACGTCAGCCCAGAAACAGTCGAGCGCTGCGAAGGGATAGGCCGGAGGGACCAGGAAGCGGACGCTGGTGACGGGGGCCGACCAGCCCGGCGGAAGCGGCACGCCCGCCACCGTGACGAGGAGCGTGCCGCTGCCGAGCGTGACCGCTTCGACCTGCCCGAAGCGCTCGCGCAGCTGCGCGAGCTGGCGTTTAACGATCACGTTCATCATCCGAAGTTCGCCTTGGGCACCGACGAGAAGCGGCGGGGGCCATGCTCGACGTCCAGGTCGACGCTCTCGTCGTCGGCGATGACGCGGTCCGGGTCGTGGCCGTAGCCCTCCAGCACGAGGTCGTGGCTTGGGTCCCAGTTCGCCACCCGCGCCTTGATCTGCAGGCCCGTCAGGCTGCGCTGGTTGCTCTCGTAGCGGATGCCGTTGACGAAGAAGACGTAGAGCTTCGGCTTCAGCGCGGTGATGAAGGACTCCGCGCCCTGGCCGCCGAGATCGGCGCTGCCGCCTTCGGGGATCAGCTGGTCGGTGCCACCCCGGACCTCGAGATACACCGCTTCGTCGCCGGAGATGCCCGACAGCACGCGCAGCGCATGCTCCGGGATCGCCGCGGCGCCCCACACGATCGGTCGACCGTTCAGCATGGCGCGGAAGAGGCGGTCGGTCGAGAAGGCGATGAAACGCTCGGCCCCCTTGGCGCGCAGGTCGATCTCCTCGTCGGGGCGAACGTCCTCGAAATCACCCGACGGAAGGATGGCATAGAGGCTGAACGCCTCGGGGGGCCGCAGGCCGCCCGCGTCGAGGATCTGGCGGCCGAGCGGGATCGGGTCGTCGACGGCGCGCGTGCGGAACTCAACCGAATCCAGCGCCAGCTGGATGCGGAAGATCGCCTCGCGGCCGCGGGGCTGGTCGTCGTCGGGGTCGAAGTCGTGGGGGTGGTGATCCATGGGGAGAGGTCTTTCACGTTCGCCGCCGCAACCGCGCGAAGGCTTCTGAAGGACCAATCCCCGCCGTTCAGGCGGGCCGGAAAACGCTACGCGAGAATCTTTTTGAGCCTGCCGGACGGCGCTGGCCCGCATATGAAGAAGGCGGGGCAGTTCGGGCAGGTGCGCGTCGAGGCCTTGGGCGGGTAGCGGCCTTCCAGGATGCCGGCGACGAACCCGGCGAGGTCGTCGACGCGCTTGCCAAGCGCGGTGGGCTTAATGTCGAGCCGCTCCGATGCCTCGTCCGACAGGAAGACGATCTCGGCGCGGCAGCCTGGCGCGGCGCGCCCAACCGCGATCGCAAAGGCGTTGAGCGCCTTGCTCTTCATCAGCGTATCGGAGCGGTGGCCGGTCCGGACATGGCGGAACACGCGGCCCCCGCCGGGCTCAACCACCGCTTCATCCGTCCTGACGACGATCGTCGCGCCGGGAACGTCGAAGCAGAGCGGCTCGGCGAGCCCCGGATCACGCCCCTGGCGGCTTCGCACGAAGTAGCCAATCATTGCGTCCGCCGCCTGCCGGTAGCCCGCTTCGGCCGCCGTGGTCGCGAGTGACGACTGCAACCAATGTCGGTCGGTGAGCGCGGCGATCGCAGCGGCATTGAGCGCATGACCGGGATCGGCGGCCAAGGCTTGCGTCACCCGGCGCACCACCTCGTGCATGTCCATGAACAAGGTCGAAGCGCGCCGGCCGCCCGTCTCAAGCACATGGGTGTAGAAGAAGCGACGCGGGCAGCGCTCATAAAGCGCCAGCTGCGCCTCGGTCAGCACCGGCTCGCACGGGAACGTGACGTCGGTATTTGGCTCCGGTGGGTCCTCCTCGCCCGGTGCGGCGATGGGAACGCGGGTCCGCAGGACGTCCGCTCCGAGCCGAACGATGAACGGCGAGGGTTGGCGCGTCGCGGCCGCCGCCGTGCGGTCGGGCGCGTAGAGGATCAGCGTGTCCTCGGCGCGCGACAGGGCGACATAGAACAGGCACTCCTGCTCCTCGCGTTGCTCCCGATCAGTAATCTCGCGGCCGCGCCCGTCCGCGCCTTTGACAAGGCCGGCGGGCGGCGGGCAGGCCGGGGCCTGAGGACTGCGCGGCAGCGTGTTCAGGTTCATGCCCGGGATATGGACGACCGGGAATTCCAGGCCCTTACTGCCGTGCATGGTCATCAGCCGCACCGCGTTGATGCCCTTGGCGGCGTCGGGCAGGTTTCTCAAGTCCCGATCGTCGGAGAGAAGGACAAGCTGCCGGATGCGGTCGAGGAGCCGCTGGGTGCGGTATCCGCCGCCCGGTTGGGCGCGAACGAAGTTCATGAACTGCCATACGGCGATACCCTGAGCGCGAGAGCCGACGTCTGCGGCAGAAGCAATGGTCGCGGCGGTGCGCGTCCGGTCGAGGAGAAACAACGCGAGCGCGTACCAAGGGTCGGCGTCCGGTCCGAGCCCTTCGGTCACCTCGCGATGATGAGCGAGCGCGGCGATACCCTCGGGGCTGAGGTCGGACGAAATGGCGTCCCGGCACCATGCGAGCGGTGCGGGCCCGGACTGTCCGCGCGCGTGGGCAAGGATGGCGGCCACCTCGGCGAGCGACAACGCGAGCGCGGGCACCGCGGCGCGGCGCGCAAGCCCGGCCGCGCGCGGGTCGATCAAGAGTGACAGCCAGGCCAGGAGATCGCGAACCTCGGGCCGTTCGAACAGATTGCCCAAATACAAGACCGGAATGCCGCGCGCCTCGAGACCTGCCCCGATCTTGTTCAACCGATCGTTGCCGCTGCAGAGCACCGCCTGGTGGCGATAGGAGCGGTTCGAGGCGTTCAGCGCCTCGATCGAGGCGGCGAGCGCGTCCATCTCCGCGCCGTTGTCACCCTGCGCCGTCCGGAACTCGACCGGGTGGCCCGACGCGCCGCGGTTGGCCTTCAGGCTCGCCTTCGTAGCGCCCGTGACCGGCATGTCCTTGGCGAACGCCCCATAGGCGTCGACGATCTCTTGAGTGGAGCGGAAGTTCACATCGAGGCGCCCGCCCGTGCCGCCAGAGAAATCCTCTGTTCTGAAGCGCGCTAGGTTGAACGACGATGCGCCGCGGAAGCGATAGATCGACTGCCGGATGTCGCCGACGCACCAGAGGTTGCGCCCGTTGTCGGTCAGCGCTTGCAGCAGCCGCACGCTCGCCCGATTCACATCCTGGTATTCGTCGATCAGGATGTGCCGGAACTCCGCCCGGAGCTGTTGGCGCACGTCCGCGCGCGCCTCCAAAAAGGTGACGCAGCGCACGACCAGGTCGCCGAAATCGACCCGGCCGCGTTCGCGCTTGATGTCCTCGTAACAACGGTAGATCCGCGCCACCTCATGCGCCTTCGCGGCAGCTTCGCGGCCGGTTCCCGAGGCGTCGGCGTCTCGCGCCATCGCCGCGGCGAGCGCCTCATACCGATCAGGCGAAACCACCTCGTCTTGCGCCCGCGAAATGGCGCCGAGCACGTCGCGCAGCTTCATCGTCGGATCGTAGAGGTCGCGATAGTGCTTGAGGTCCAGCGACGCGACGCGGTCCAGCAGCAGTGCGATGGCGTCGGGCCGGTCGATCAATCCGGGCTCGCTCTCATAGCCCATCTCCCGGTGGAAGCGCTGGATCAAATTGAGCCCAAAGGCGTGGAAGGTGCCGATCCACATAGCGGCGGCGGCATCGGGGTGCTGCGCTCCAATCCGCTCCGCGAGCTCGCACGCGGCCTTGTTGGAATAGGTCAGCACAACGGTGGCGCGCGGGTCCTCGCCGTCCGCGATCAGACCGGCAACGCGCGCGACCAGAGTCTTAGTCTTGCCGGTCCCGGGACCCGCCTCAAGCAGATAGGGCGCGCCGCGATGCGCCGCCGCGTCGCGCTGCCGCTCGGTCAGTGGCGCCCCAGGGCACGGCAAAGGCGAAGGTGGAATCAACGGTAGCAGCAGGGCGTCCAAGAGCTGCTGGGCGACCGCGTCGAAGGGAGCGCCGAGTCGGTCGGCGATTGCGCTCGCCGACATCTGCTCGTCGAGGTGCAGCCGCCGGGCGGTCCCGCGCGGCAGCAGCAGTTCTCGCGCGAACAAGTCCATCTGCACTTCGCGACGCGCCTTGCGGCTATAGTCGATGACCCGTTCCTCGCCGACCGGAGCGGCCTCGGCGGACCGGCCGGCGTCGACCGCGGCCGTCGTAATCGAACTCCGGTCGTCACCGAGCGTTACATGACCCAGCTCGTGCGCGATCAAGAAGGCGTCGTGGAAGGCGTTGCCCGTCCGCTCGTGCTTGATGCTGCGAGTCTGGGGATCGAAGGCGGCGCGGGCACCCGCGAGCAACGGGCTTCCCGGGTCTATCGCGGTGACCTCGATGTCCCGGCGCTCGCACTCGCGTGTGACTAGGGCGAGCGGTTGCCAAGGAGAGCAGCCGAGGCCGACCAGCTCGTCGTGAAGGGTCGCGGCGCACTGCCGGCCGAGTTCGATGGCGTCCAAGAGCTAGTCGTCCTCCGCCAACAGGGCCGCCGCCCGATCGGGGGAGACTCCCGCCTGGCCGAGGATGGACGCGAAGCTCATCTTGACCGCGGGCGCGCGGGGCGCCACGTCGGCCTTGAACGCCAAGTTCGGCGCGAGGCGTGGAGGGCCTTCAAGAAACTGGACCAGCTCGGCCAGGCCGACCCTGAGCTGCCCCGCCAGCCGATCGAGGAACGGCAGCGGTACGCTGACCACATTCACCATCCGGTCGCGGAACGCTTCGACGACGACCGACGGCACGCCGAGCGCCTTGCGCGTTTCGGCGAACTGAGCGGGCTGTAGGCCAGCGAAGGGATCGACCGCCGCGGCTCGCGTTGCCGACATGCGACCGACCTCCGTCTCGATCCACGCTTCGTCCGCGGGGGTGATCGACCGCTTGGCGCCGCATTCCCGCTGAAGGTTCAGCTCGTTCGCGTAGTCGACCAAATCCTCGGCATGTTCGGGATAGGTCGCGACGAACGCGGCCAGCGCGTCGGGGCTGCCCCGATAGGCGCATGCGAAAAGGTCGAGGACCGCGTCTTTGTCCGGCGGGCTCACTGGTCCGCTCCCAAACCGAGCGCCATGCGGAGCGCGACGATGGCATCACGTCGGCGATTGCGCACAGTCCGTTCATCGCATCCCAAGGCCTTGGAGATCGTCGGTGCCGACGGGTCGCTCGAATGGGTCTGCATGTTTGCGAGCAGCATGGTGATGACCCTTTTTTGTTCTGGTTTCAAGCGGTCAATCTCCGGGTAGAGGCGCTTCCGGAAAATCGGATCGGAAAGAAAGGCGTCGTCGGGGTCGTCGAAGCTGCCCACTGCCCGCTCGACGGCCTCGGGCAGCTCGCCGCTATCGGCATCCCCTTCCAGCGCTACATTGCGCCGCGCGCGCCCACCGACCGCCTTCGCTGCCTTCATCCGCAGCTTGGCGACCGCCTCGTCGAAATGGACCTCGAAAAAGTCCATCCGATCGCCGCCAGCGCGATCAAGCGCAACAAGCTCGAGGAAGCGTCCGCGGACCCTGTCCTCGACATCGCTCAAGGCGCCGTCGATCCGGATATCCTCCCCGACCTTGCGCTCGCATTTGGGCAAGGCGAGCAACAGTCGGCGAAGCACCAGCGGGAACAAGGCGTCGAAGCGCGTATCACGATTGTCCAGCCGGGTCGCGCGCAGGAAGTGCATTAGGGCTTCCGGCTTGACGAACTGAGGATGCGACCGGATCGAGATGTGGCCGCGCTCGACAATCTCGTCGAACGGCAGCTCGGCCAGTCGGGCGATCTGCTCCTCAACCTCCGGCATCCGGCAATAAGGTTTGCCGTCCGGGTATGTTTTTGTGAGCGACGGCACCGCGCCCGTCATTGTCTTTCCTTCAACGTCGCTGCCGCCAGCTGTTGCTTCCATTCCCGCTCACCGCTGCCCCGGCGCTTGTAACGATTGAGGGTTGAGCAGGCCATTCGTAAGGTCGCGGCGGCCTCGCCCAGGCGCCCCGGCGGGCGAGACGCGGTTAGGCCAGCGGTCGTCCGCTCGCGGATCAGGTCGCGTTCCATTTCGGCCAGAGCTGCGATCATGTGAAAAAAGAAGCGCCCCGCAGGTGAGCTGGTGTCGATGTCGTATGCCAGACTGCGGGACTCGTCCCTACAAGCCTTAAAATATTCAGCGAAGGTGACTAGCTGGCGAACCGTGGGATCTAGGCGGTCGAGCTTCGAGACGACAAGGGCATCACCTGACCGAACATGAGACAGAGCGTGGCTAGCGCGGACTCGGCCATCGCGCGTACCGTCCGCCTTCTCGCTGAACACACGTTCGCAGCCGGCATGATTTAGATCGTCAAGCTGGAGGTCCAGCGTTTGGTCAGCAATCGAAAAACGAGTATAGTCGATCAGCACATACATCGCTCCGCTTCATTTTGAATCTCGGGTCGGAGGATATAGGCGTGACATAAATTACGCAACAGAATTGGCGGACAGCTCACGCCATTCGGCGTAGCTCGGCGACGATTGAAGGCCGAAGTGTCGTAAATACTCTCATTTTGCGACTCGCCGGTTCCGTCGTCGACGCCGCAACCCCGACAGGCGCAACCGCCCACTCTGGTCCCGAGACCCGCCCGACTCGGTCCATTCAGATGTCGGCTATCGGCGTATCTGGTCGCCGACGTGAGACCGTCCGCATTTCCAGATTGCTGCGTTTCCGAACTTCCGCCATGGGTCATTTTCCCACATTCGTCAAACACACCCGGCCCTCCCTGGAAGAAGCGCGCATTCAATTCGCTGTGCGACGGCTCGGAAGCAATTCACCTGAGCGCTCCAGGACAGGATAGGCCGAAGAGGCCACGACATGGCCATTGACGAGCTTTATGTCACGCAGCAGGTCGAGATGCAGCGCGCTCGTTCGCGCGTCTTCCAAACGTCCGGCGCGCAGCGTCTCGAAATGCCGCATCGTGGCCTTCGATTCCGTCTCCCGGAAAGCGATCTTTTCATCGGCCAGCAAGCGGGCCGCGCGCGGATCCTCGGTCATGAACAGCGACGCCGCCATACGGAGATTGCCGCCGAGACGATCCATCATCGCTTTCAGCTCGGCGCGCTCTGGATCGGCAAAAGCGCTCCCGCGCTTCAAATGCTTGGCGATATGCGGCAGGAGATTGCGGACCACGACGTCGCCGGCCTGCTCCATATTGGCGGCGAAGGTGAGGACCTCGTTCAGGCGACGATGGTCTATCGCGCTGAGCTCCTCGGGGTCGAGCGATGTGAGATAGGCCTTTATCGCCGTGTCGAGACGATCGATGACAGTGTCGCGCCGCCGGGTTTGAGCGATCAGCTTGCGGTCGCCTTTGACGAGCGCTTCGCTCGCGCCCAGCAGCATTTCCTGCAACACATCCGAGAGGCGGAGCGCCTCGCGGGCCGCGGCGCCGAGCGCCACGATCGGCGTCTCCTTGGCGCTTGGATCGAGATAGAGGGGCTGCGAAGGATCGGTGGGATCGATTCGCTGGGGCAGCAAGCGACGAAGCACGGCGGCGTAAGGCGTGAGAAAAGGAAAGAATGCGCTCGCCACGACGAGATTGAACAGCGTGTGGAAATCGGCGACCGCGCGGGCGTTGTCCGGCTCGATCGTCACCATAAAGCGGCCGATCGGATGGAGCGCGGCGAGCGCCAGGGAGACGCCCAGCAGCCGGGTGAGAAGATTGCCCAATGGCAGCCGCCTCGCGGCCGGATCGGCCCCGGCCGGTCCCTCGATCACCGGATTGACCGAAGCTCCGAGATTGGCGCCGAGCACGAGCGCGAAGGCGGCGTCCGGAGGAACAACTCCCCGGGCGGCGAGAGACATGACGAGCAGGACGACGGCGACGCTGGAATGCGCCGCCCATGTCAATCCGGCCGCGAGGAGGACGTCCACGACCGGCTCGGTCGATACGGCGCCGAGCAGCATGCGCAGACTCGGCGCGTCTTCATAAACGGTCATCAACTCGAGGAGCTGGCGCAGGGCGAGCAGCATCAGTCCGAGACCGATCGAGACGCGTCCGAGATCGCGCGCCTGCGTGCTCGACTCCCGGCGGAACATCAGCACGCCGACGAAGATGAGAGCCGGGGACGCCGCCGCGACATTGAACGACAGCAACTGCACGACGAGCGTGGTGCCCACATTGGCGCCGAGCATCACGGCGAGCGCTGGAACCAGATCCACGACGCCGCTCGCCGCAAATCCGGCGGTCATCAGTCCTGTCGCAGTGCTGCTCTGCAGCAGCGCGGTCACGCCGACGCCCGCCAGAAACGCCCATGGCCGGTTCCGCAAGGCGCCGCCGAGTATCGACCGGAGCCTCGGTCCGAAAGCGCGCTGGACGCCGGTCTGAACCATATGCGCGCCCCACAGCAATAGTGCGATGGCTCCGGCGAGGTCGATCAGGGTGACAGGGAAAATCATGGGCGACACCCTCATTGGCTCTGAGATGCGCGAAACGGATCGATCCGTCCGAATAACCTACATGTTTGGTAGAAAAAGCCAATTGCCCTAACTGACGGCTCGACGCTGTCGTTGACCGCTCCGAGTCATGTCATGCGATAGGCTTGCGCGGGGGCGGACCAATCGACGAGCCTGGGAGGCGAGTGATGCGAAATTTGGTTTTAGCTTTGGGATCGGTTCTCATGGCGGCAGCGCCCGCATTGGCGGATCGGCCATTAACGGAAGAGGAGAAGGTCAAACTTCAGTCCGCGGTCTCGGCTCAGGGATGCTCGGGCGGCAAGCTGGAATTCGACGATGGCCATTATGAGGTGGACGACGCCAAATGCGATGATGGAAAAACATATGATTTGAAGTTCGACGCAGAATTCTCACTAATCAGGAAGAAGCTGGAACGCTGAGGGGAAAGCGCATCAGCCTTGCCACTCCAGCTCGACTATTCCCTGCAAATGGGCGAGTTCTCTGAGCGCCTGAGGCACGGGATCTTCCGCCGCGAGCGGACGGTGAGTGACAGAGCAGCGGAGTTCCTGGGTTTGCTCCACGTTGTCGTATTTGACGGCTATCTTCGATGCTTTCGACGCGACGCCGAAATTGCGGCCAAAATCTTGTCTTCGCTCTTCGTGTCGCCTTTCCATTTGACATATAGATTGAAGACGCGCTCCTGCCTCATGCGCGCCTCGAGCCGTCTCAGCCCCGGCAAAACGATAACGCCCAAGAGGCTGCCGACGACTCCCAATTCGATCTGGCCGCCGCCAAAACAGAGGCCGATCACGGTCACATACCAGAGCGTCGCGGCCGTCGTAACGCCGACGATGAGATCGTCTTTTCTCAAAATGGCGCCCGCGCCGATGAAGCCGACCCCCGACAAAATACCCAATGGCAGTCGCATGAGGTCGATGACGACAAAGGAATCGGAGGCTTTGCCGCCTGTATTCATCAGCCAGTTCGCCTGTAGCATGGCGAGGCAGGCGGCGAGCGCGACCAGCAGCGTCGTTCTCAGGCCGGCGGCGTGTCCGGTCTCGCCCCGTTCAAATCCGATCACCGCTCCGGCAATTATCGTCAGAGCGAGACGCAACGCGACATCCGACCATGTCAAGGTGATCGTCATTTCTTACCCTCGATTTCGTATTTGACGCGAACTCATGAAGGCTGGATTTTCGCGAGAAGCAGCGGAACTCGTTCGCCGGCTAGCCGTGGGGCAGCCGATCCGGATATATGGATCGCACGGTCGCGGCCTTCGCGACGCTCCGGTCCGAAAAAAGGGAACTCACCGGTCGATGAAGTCTCGATTTTGTCTCAAAAGTGGAAGCTATCGCATATATGGGGCGGCGTGGATAATTGCTCTTTCGCTGCTCGCGCCCTCGCTGGTTCCGCGATCGTTCGCTGATGATGCGAGAACCCGAGCGAGCTTGCAACGTCTCGATCTGCAGATGCGCCTGGAGCAGGTCTGCGATCTCGAAGCGATGGAGAGGATTGGTCACGAAACGAGCCTGTATCGGCCCGATCGCGCCAAGAGCGATGTGATTTCTCATCCGAAGCATCTCGGGGATATTCTCAGCGCTTCCGGAGCGGCCTTTCGCAGCGGAGGACGCTGGTATGCTCTTTCGTTCATCTGCAAGGCGTCCGCCGACCATTTGAAAGTGCTGACGTTCGATTACAGAATTGGCGATGTGATCCCGGAAGCCAAGTGGACAGACTACGGGCTTTGGCGATGACTTCAACGATCGACACGCGCCAGCGGCTAGTTCTGTTCGCAATACCTGCCGGCGGCCGTGGACCGCATCACTCTCCCGACTTTTCGGGCGACTCGGACGCTGTGTGCGAACTGCCGAAAGGCTGGCGTGACGGCGCGACTTTTTGCTTCGTCGGACTGTTCAGCGCCGAACGATACGAAGTTCGGTCGAAGGAAAGCCGCGTGTTATGCAACTTGATGACGTTCTTCCACGCGCGCATTGGAGGCTCATAGAGCCACTCCACCGCGCCGTACGAGAGATTGGTGACGACGACGAGGATGTCGAGGCCGAGCTGCGTCGCCTCGATGCCTGCGATCGACCTCAGCGCCACTTTTTGGCAAGCCGATGGAGGCACAGAAACGATGTGCGACATGCACGAGAAACTTGCGTCACAGCAAAGTTCGTGTAGGGGTCTTCATCCTGATTCGGGAGTGAACCAATGGCGCTCAGCAAACGTCAAGTTAGCCAGCTGCAAAAGATAGTCGAAACCGTGCAGGCGATCCTCGCCACGGAAGAGAAGCAGAGTTCCCAGCCGAGCAAGAGCAAAGCGGCATCACGCGGCGCTGCCGGTACGACGAGTTCCCGACGATCCGGAAAAGAACTCGCGGCTTTCCGCAAGGCGTTACTCGCGGAACGCAAGAGCGGCGTTCCTGTCGCCGAAATCGCCAAGCGACACAAGGTCAGCAAGTCCTATATCTATCAGCTCTAACTGGGATGAGGCGCGCCTCGACGGATCGCGATTCTGAGTGGAGCTCGACTGTTCTCGTATTTCGAACGTCCCCTTCTCGTTGGCGCAACACGCCCTAAGTCGTGCGGCGTTTCCCGTCATCTTCGTGAGAGGCCGACGTGGCGTCGTGCGATGGAAATCGAGAATGTTGGCCGGAACTCCCATACGAGCTGTGGCGAGACACCTGCTCGACGCTCCAGCTGAAATCCCAGATCATAGGCAAAATCCGGCTTTCGCATACGCCATGGCTCAATCACTCCTGGCATGTGACGCTCTATGTAACGAGGCGCGGCCTGACGACGTCTCCGATTCCGCTTCGCGAGGGGGTATTTCAAATCGACTTTGATTTCGTCGATCATCTGCTGCGTCTCGAAGCCAGTGATGCACGCCGTGTCGACATTCCTCTTCGGGAGCAGTCGGTCGCCGAATTTTTCGTAACCGTGATGGCGGCGTTGGCCGATCTCGGTATCGGCACGAAAATCAACGAATGGCCGAACGAGATTCCGGACCGGATTCGGTTCAGTGAGGATCGAATGCATTCGGCCTATGATCCTGACTATGTGAACCGCTTCTGGAAGGCCCTGGTAGAGATCGATCGCGTGTTCGAGTTTTTCCGCACGGGCTTTATCGGCAAGTGTAGCCCGGTTCATTTCTTCTGGGGCAGTTTCGACCTCGCAGTGACCCGATTTTCCGGCCGCCGCGCGCCCCTTCATCCGGGCGGCGTTCCAAATCTTCCGGACAAAGTCACGCGCGAAGCTTATTCCCATGAGGTGAGCAGCGCCGGCTTCTGGCCGGGCGGCGGCGGACCCGTCGAATATCCGGCGTTTTATTCTTATGCCTATCCAGAGCCAGAGAGATTTCGTGACGCCGTCGTCCGGCCGGAGGGCGCATTCTACAGCGAGCAGCTACGAGAGTTCATCCTGCCCTATGAGGTCGTGCGAACCGCTGAGTCGCCGGACAAGACGCTGCTCGAGTTTCTGCAGAGCACGTATGAAGCCGCGGCGGACGGTGCGGACTGGGACCGGGCGGCGCTCGAATGCCCGCTGGGTGAAGTCGGCGTTCCACGCATCGTCTCTCGAGCATGAAGCCGGACGAGCAAGGCAACGCATTTGGTCCTGCGCCAGATGTGGCGCCGCTTTGCGCAGGAGGAGGATGCACGTGACTTTTTCGTTCAGAGTGATCGACAATCCCGACTCGCGTTCCATGGAGCCGCGTGATTCCTCGAGGTTCTCGGATGTCGCGATCCCGAAGGGTGAAAGACCGCGGCGCTTCGCGCATTGCGAGGCGCCGCGGGTCGATCAGCGCGACCAGATGAGCTTGTGCTCGCCTTTGTCGCCCTGGACCAGGGTCGCGTAGACCGGGCCGGTGAAGGAAGGGTCGTCGAGTTTGAGCGAGAGATATTCAGCGCCGGTGTCCTTGGCCGCCTTGCTCCAGCCCGCGCCGAACTCGACGCCGTTGGCGGCGGTCACTCGATAGTCGGGCGCTCGCTCGTTGTCCTTGGCGACGGGCCTGATGCTCGCCTTGACGTTGATGTTGAGGGTGCGGATCACGCCAGTGAAGACGCCGTCGTCGCCGCGGGTGAAGCTGCCGATCTGAGCCATTGTCGTATCTCCCGACTGTTGTTCGAGCCGCCCGATGCGGTCTCGATGGCGGTCTTCAGGCGACGGGCCGGCCGGCCTGCACCCGTAAGGGCCGCAGCGTCAGCGGAGGACGGCGGCAGCCGAGCTTCTTGACTCGCGAGGAATGCGGCGCAGCCGCAGGGGAAGAAGGTCGGCGAAGCCGTTGCGGGCCTAAGGTCCGGCCCAGCGCCAGACCAGCCATGCAGAGAGGCCGTTTGGGCGGCTCGGCGCAGTCGTCCCGGAGAGAACGACGCGGATCGGCCGCGCTCGCGGCAGGCACAGGTTCGAAGGAGCCGTTGCGCTCCAACGTCCAAGGCGGGCTGGCATGAGCATTACGAGCGGGGCCAGCGGTCAAGCCGCCGAGAGTGTCTCGATCAGCGGGCAGACAACTTCGGCTCCGGCATCGCAGCGCCGAACAGCGTCGGCCAACACGCGCTCCATCGCACGCAGATCAACGATACGCGCGCGCACGTCCTTCAGGCGAGATGCGGCGAGCTCGCGAACCTCACCACAAGCGTCCGCTCCGAAGTCTGCCGAGCGCAGAAGCGCGCGCAGCTCATCGAGCGTGAACCCGAGCTCGCGCGCACGACGCACGAACACGAGACGCACAACGTCGGCGGCCTCGTAGAGGCGATAGCGGCCCCGGCGGCGAGGCTTCGGCAAGATGGCGATCTTCTCGTAGAAGCGGATCGTCTCGATCGCACAGCCCGTGCGCCGTGAGAACTCTCCGATCGTCATGTCGTCTCGAACCACGGGGACCTCCAATCAGGGCTTGAGTCTGTAGTTACTACAGACGTTAGAGGACGAGAGAGACCCCGACAAGGAGATCGCCGCGTGCAGACAAACCCGACGAAGCCGAGCCCGACCGCTTGTGCGGTTCGCGATACCGGCGCGACTCTGCTGACCCTGAGCGGCTTGGCGGCGGCGTTCGGTGCGGCCTCCTGCTGCGGCCTCCCGTTCTTGCTCGCAACGATCGGCGTCAGCTCCGTTTGGCTGGTCGGCATCGCGACGCTTGCCGCGCCGCATAGGCCATTGCTGCTCGCCGTAGCCGCCGCCTGCCTTGTGGCTGGCGCAGTGCTGCTATGGCGACGCCAGCCGGCGATCGCCTGCGCAACCGGCGCAGTGCGCTCCAAGCCGGCGGTCCGCGGCATGACGCTGATCGGTCTTGTTGCGGGCCTCGCCCTACTGACGATCGGCTACCTCTATGCGTGAGACGTCTGTGATCCTCGCGTCGACGATCACCTGCCCGAACTGCGGGTTCGAGGCGACCGAGACCATGCCGACAGATGCGTGCCAGCATTTCTATGAGTGCAAGGGTTGCGGTGCTCTTCTGCGGCCGACCGCGGGTCATTGTTGTGTGTTCTGCTCCTTCGGCACGACACCTTGTCCACCGATCCAATTGCATGGCGGGCAAGGCGACTGCTCGTCGGCTCGAGACGACTTCGGCGAGCAGTGACGCGTCGACGCATCCGGCGCCTCGAGCCGACCGCGACGTAGCGCCAGCGGGACGACGGCTTCAACCCGCCAATTGGAAAAGCGCGCGCCGACGTAGATTTTGCCAATACTGAGTGGCGAGTTCGGTCGAGAGAAGCCGATCCACTTCTCTCGACCGAAGCGGCGGCGATGGCTTCAGGCCCGTGCGATGCTCTTCGCGCCGAGCGCGGGCGCGTTGGCGCCGAAGATTCGAATGAAAGCGGTCGAGCCGACAGCAATGCAGCCGACGATCGAGAAGGTCGTCTGCCATGTCGGGGACGACATTGCCAGTTGCGCGATTCCCTGCGTAGCGTAATAGCCGGCGATCGCCGCCGGCGCCGTGTAGAGGAACACGATCGCGAACCTGAGCCACGTCCACGGAGCGAAAGCGAGCGTCAATTGGCCGACGCCGAATGTCGCGCCGGCAGTCACGACGCCGATGATCGCGCCGCCGAGCACGCCGGCGCCGGTATGAAAAGCCCAGCCGGCGACAATGAAGCCGGCGTAGAAAGGCAGCGCGAAGACGGCAAGCGTGAACAACAGCCAGCAGAAGAAGCCGATGCCGGCGATGACGAGCAGAGGGCCGAAGACGATCATGGCGGTGGTCTCCACGAGAGGAGTTCGATGAAAGCGCGCCTCCCACCACCGCCACGGCGCGGTGTCGAGTCTAAGCGGAAACGAGAATCGAGGCGAGCGGAAATCCGATCGGACTTTCACTCGTTCATGGAGAAGATCACGCCCAGTCGCGGCTGGAAGGGATCGAACATATGAACGGCAGCGGCAGGATCGCCGCCATCTTCGATCGACGGCGGGCCGACAGGAGCTGGCGGCTCCGAAGCCGATGAAGTCCGGTCGCGGACAGCTCGAACCTCGTTTATAGTTGGCCGACCATAACGTATTTGGAGAAGCGAGACTGCGCGGGAGGCCAGCATGGCGGAGTTCACGGGACGAGATTTGCATCTTGTGAAAAAGGCGCTCGCCATCGCGGCGCTGGCGATCGAGGAACAGCCGGGACCGTTTCAGTCCGGCTCCGATCTGAGAGACATGAAGGCGTTGCTCGATGAGATCATCGAGAACGATACGGAATTGGCGTATTACGCGCGCGCGGCGAGGATCGCCGTGCTCGGCGCGCCCGACTGAAACAAGGCTTTACGGAAAGGCGGCGACACGCCTTTGCGTTTCGCCGAATTTCCGGCATTGCCGGTCGGAGGCGCTCACGCGCCGCCTGCGCCGAAGCGCCAAACTGGAATTCCGAGCTTGCGAGCCTTGTCGGCGAGATTCTCCTGGATGCCGGTTCCGGGAAAGACGATGACGCCGATCGGCAAGACCTCCAGCATCGCGTCGTTGCGCTTGAAGGGCGCCGCCTTGGCGTGCTTGGCCCAGTCGGGCTTGAAGGCGATCTGCGGAACCTTGCGGTGGTCGGCCCAGCGTGCGGCGATCCGTTCGACGCCTTTCGGGCTGCCGCCATGCAGCAGCACCATGTCCGGGTGCTTGGCGCGGACCTGGTCGAGCTTCGCCCAGATCAGGCGATGGTCGTTGAAGTCGAGGCCGCCAGTCACAGCGATCTTCGGACCGGCGGGCAACAGCACCTCGTTCTCGGAGCGCTTCTTCGCTGCGAGGAAGTCCCGGCTGTCGATCATCGCCGAAGTGAGATTGCGGTGATTGACCATCGATCCGCCGCGCGGTCGCCAGGACGATCCTGTGTGACGCTCGTAATGCTCGGCGGCCTGATCGCGCATCAGCTCGAAAGCGTCACGGCGCTCGAGGAGCGTCTGCCCTTCGGCCGTGAGGCGCTCCAGCTCGACGGATTTCACCTCGCCGCCATCCTGCTCGCGCTGCGAGCGGCGTTGCGCCTGCTCATTGTCGTCGAGTTCGCGCTCGATCCGCTCCACGGCGCGGTGAAAGAGATTGACGGTCGACCAGAGCATGTCGCCGAGATCCGGCTCGAGGCGGGTGTCCTGCAATGCCGCGATCAGCGCGTCGAAGATGTCGGCGACGGCTCCCGAGACGATGCGCCCTTCCGGCAATGGCCTCGGATCGGGTTCGTCCTGAAAGGGGCGATAGCCGTAGAGCTGCAATTCCTGGAGGATATGGTTGGTCGGGGATGACGCGTGCGGCTCGTGGCGGTTATCGTCGCGATCGGTGATCATGGCGCTTCCTTTCGTCGGATCGACCGCGCCCATCGCGGCCTTCATGGCGACGAAAGCGGCGGGCGGAGCGGACCTGCACCCGCAGCGAAGCGAAGGGCCGGAGCGCAGCGGAGGACGGCGAAGGCCGGCTATTTTGCCTCGCGATGGAAAGCGGCCGCAGGCCGCGCCGGAAAATAGTCGGCCGCAGCCGTTGCCGATCCGAGCCGCCTGCCGATCGATCGCCCTCTGAAGAAGGCCGTGGGGGGCGGACCTCTCCGACAATTCAGGAAGCGTCATCATCAACGTGACGTGAATCCGCCGGCAGCGAGCATCAGCCCCTTCAGCCCGAGCCTATGCCGCCAGCTCCATGAAGCGCGCGACGTCCTGCGGGGCGATCTGCACACGTACGGCCGCCCGGATTACATCGAGCCCGAGCAGCCGCAGATCTTCATTGAAGTCGCCGAGTGTCGGAGACAGCACGATCGCCTCGATTCCGAGCTGTTGCGCCCGGTCGATCAACGCCGTCACCGCGCCGTCGCCGGCCGGATCATCGTCTCGCGCGATGTAAAGTCGGCGCAATGTGTCGGAGAAGATGATGGCGGAGAGATGCGCCGCGGACAGAGCCGCGGCCATCGGCATGGTCGGAAGCGCCGATCGCAGCGACAGAACAGTTTCGACGCCTTCGCCCGCCGCCATGACCTCGCCCGCCACGCCGAAGCGGACCGCATGGCCGTTGAGATCGCCCATCGCCCGTCTCGGCGTTTCGATCGGCGCCTTTCCGAGCGTCGTCTCCGAGAAGCCGCGAGGATCGAGCCATGTGCGATGCACGCCGGTCAGGCGCCCGTCGAGGTCCGTGACGGAGGCGATCATCGCCGGCCAGATTTCGGTCGGGGAGTGCTCGTCCGGCCGGTGATAGCAGTGAGGATGAAAGCGGAGCGATCCGGTTTCGTGCAAAGCGGTAATGCCGCGATTGCGCAGATACGTTTCTGCGAGAGTCCCGGAAATCGGCTGCGACATGGCGAAGAGCCGCCGCGCTGACTCCCGCGAGTCGGCAAGTGTCGAAGGTGATCTTGTCCTCTTCTTCATCAACGCGGGCTCCGGGAGCGGCAGGCTGAGGAACAAGCGCGCCTCGGCCACAGTGTCCTTGAATTCTGCGAAGCCGCAACTCTCGCGGATCACGTCGAGCAGATCGCCGTGCTCGCTGGTCGCGGCGTCCAGCCAACGCCCGGCGGCGCCCTTGCCTTCTGTGGGCCCGGTCAAGCGGACGAACATTGAGCGGCCGGGCGTGTTGCGGACATCGCCGACCAGCCAATAGCGGCCTTCGCGATGTCCATTGGAGAGATAGTGGCGGCACACCGCCTCGGCCTGTCGGCCGAGACGTTGCGCAAGGTCGGAGGCGTCGGGACGAGCCATGTCACGCAGCCTCCTTGTCGCTGACGCGCTGGAGCGGATAGCGCTCCATCAATTTCGCCAGCACGGCCGAGCCGCTCGCGTCGACAGGCACGAACATGCGCAGCTTCCACGAGATGATCTCGTGGAACAGCCCATAGGCGGAGAGGCGGTCGCGCATGGCGTCGGTGAACCCCGACAGCTCGATGCGGTACGCGCCCATGACGCGGACGCGGCGAAGCTGGAGATCGTCGGCAAGGTGGACGACGGCGCGGCCATCGGTCAGGACGGCGAATGCGTCCTCCGCGGACAGATCGACCGCGCCGCTCGCGAGGGCTCCCGCGACCCAGGCAGGCGTGACCCGGCGTCCGATGATGCGCTCGCCATCGTCGGTCTGGAGGCGATAGACCCGCGTCGAGTCCTTCGGCAGGCGTTTCCAGATCGGCAGCAGCAGGCCGGCGACGATATGGATCGTGCTGTCGGAAAATTCCGGCACGGCGGCGACCTCGGCGCTCCACGCGGCGGCGAATGCGTCCCGGTCGGCCTCGGTCCAATGGCTTTCCTCCCTCATCTTCAGCGAAGCATAGTGCTGCTCCATCGGTCGGATCAGGCGCACGCGCCGCTCGATCTCGCCATCGTCGAGCATCAGCGACGGCGCAGGCAGTTGAACCGCAGCTCGCCCAGAGCGCTCATTGACGAGCGGTATCGCGCGCCGATCGGCGAGAAGATCGAGCGCCCGGTCGAGCGTCAGCGGATGATTGCGCTCGCGCTGCGTGATCGTCAGCAGGCGCGTCTCCGCGCCTGTGCCGGGATGGACGTAAATGGTCCGGCGATCGGTGACGAGGAAACTCTCGGCCCGCAGCGTCTCGAGTCCGACGTCATAGACGCCCGCGGCAATGGCGCCTTCGATTTTCGCGTTCAGCAATTGCTCGAAGGCCGTGAACAGCACACCCTGGAGCTCGATGGTGAGGGCCAGCAATCGGTTGAGGAAGGTCGTGATCGGCGGCAGATCGTCCTTGATCCCGTTCGAATCCGTCAGCGACAATCCGGTCGCCTCTTCGAAAGTCTGCAGGGAACAGCCGTCGATCTTGCCGCGGACGAGCAGCAGATAGAGCTGGCGCAGCGCATCGCACGCGTAACGGCTCTCGAGATTGTCTTCGGGACGGAACAGGCCCTGGCCGCCGGTCTGACGTTGGCCGCGCGTGATCGCGCCCAGTGTGTCGAGCCGCCGCGCGATCGTGCTGAGGAAACGCTTCTCCGCCTTCACATCCGTCGCGATCGGCCTGAATAACGGCGGTTGCGCTTGGTTCGTCCGGTTGGTGCGGCCGAGCCCTTGGATGGCGGCGTCGGCCTTCCAGCCCGGCTCGAGCAGATAGTGGACGCGCAGCCGATGGTTCCGCGCCGACAGTTCGGCGTGGTAGCTACGCCCGGTGCCGCCGGCGTCCGAGAACACCAGGATGCGCTTCTGATCGTCCATGAATGCGGCGGTCTCGGCGAGATTGGCTGAGCCTGCGCGGCTCTCGACCACGAGGCGGTCGCCCTTGCGGACGATGCGGCGCGAACGACCGGTCACTTCCGCTACCATGTCGGCGCCGAAACGCTGGACGATCTGGTCGAGCGCGCCGGGGACCGGCGGCAGGCTGGCGAGCTGTTCGATCAGCCGATCGCGGCGAGCGACGGCCTCGCGGCTTTCAACCGGCTGGCCGTCACGGAACACGGGCCGGGAGGAGAGATTGCCCTCGCTGTCCGTGAAGGGCTCATAGAGCTGCACGGGGAAGGAATGGGCGAGATAGTCGAGAACATACTCCCTCGGAGTGATGTCGACGCGGACGTCGTTCCATTCCTCGGTCGGGATCTCGGCGAGCCGACGCTCCATCAGCGCTTCGCCGGTCGAGACGATCTGCACCACGACCGCGTGACCTTCCCCGAGATCGCGGTCGATCGACCGGATCAGGGTCGGCGTTTTCATCGAGGTCAGCAGATGGCCGAAGAAGCGCTGCTTCGCCGACTCGAAGGCCGAGCGCGCGGCCGACTTCGCCTGGCGGTTCAATGCGCCGCCGCTCTCGCCGGTGATGTTGGCGGCCTGCATCGCCGCGTCGAGATTGTTATGGATGATCGAGAAGGCACCGGCATAGGCGTCGTAGATGCGGCGCTGCTCGTCGGTGAGCCGATGCTCGACCAGCTCGTATTCGACGCCCTCATAGCTGAGCGAGCGCGCCGTATAGAGGCCGAGGGCGCGAAGGTCACGGGCGAGCACCTCCATCGCCGCGACGCCGCCGGCGTCGATCGCGTCGACGAACTCGGCGCGCGTGGCGAACGGAAAATCCTCGCCGCCCCAGAGGCCGAGGCGCTGGGCGTAGGCAAGATTATGGACCGTGGTGGCCCCGGTCGCCGAGACATAGACCACGCGTGCATTCGGCAGCGCGTGCTGGAGGCGAAGTCCTGCGCGGCCTTGCTGCGAGGCGGCCTGGTCGCCGCGTTCGCCCTTGCCGCCGGCGGCGTTCTGCATGGCGTGGCTCTCGTCGAAGATGATCACCCCGTCGAAATCGGGGCCCAACCATTCGACGATCTGCCGCACGCGGGAAACCTTCTCGCCGCGCTCGTCGGACCGCAGCGTAGCATAGGTCAAAAATAGGATACCTTCGTGCAGCGAGATCGGCTTGCCCTGGGGGAAACGAGAGAGCGGCGTGACGAGCAGTCGCTCCATGCCGAGGGCCGACCAGTCGCGCTGCGCATCCTCGAGCAGCTTGTCGGATTTGGAGATCCACAACGCCCTGCGGCGACGCTGCATCCAATTGTCGAGGATGATACCTGCCGACTGACGGCCCTTGCCGGCGCCGGTCCCGTCGCCGAGCATGAAGCCGCGGCGGAAGCGAACGGCGTTCTCGGCGTCATCCCGCGCGGCTGCGACGACGTCGAACGTCTCGTCGACCGTCCACGAGCCGGCGAGAAACGCCGAATGGGTTTCGCCGGCGTAGATGACTGTTTCGAGCTGGGCGTCGGAGAGCAGGCCGTCCGAGATAATGTTCGTCGGCAGCCGTGGCCGATAGCTCGGCTTCGGTGGCGCGACCGAGGCCATGGCGGCGGATTGCACCAGCTTGGTGGGGTGGGCCTGAGAACCGGGAATACGGATCGCCTGCAATCCGTATTCTTCATAGATGGCATCCGTCAGGCGCGCGCCTTCCGACGGCGTCCAGTCGATGGTCTCATAAGCAAGCTCGACGCCCTCAGGGGCGCTGGAAAGCATCTCTCGGCGAACCGGAGCATTTCGAACAGAAGCAATCGTCGCCGTGCGCGGGCGTGGACTGCCGATCGGCGCGGGCAGTATGGCGACCGGCAGACGCGGGGGCATCAACTCGCCGATCCACGCGAGGAGCGTCGTCACATCTGGCGCGATGCCGAGCGACGCCGGAAAGACGGTCGGATCGTCCGCCGGCAGCTTGTCGATGATCGTGAGCCGTGTTTCGACCGTCGTGCCGTGCTTCGCGTAGACGACGCCGTCTATCACGACGGAAAAGACGACGCGGCCGCGCCGCTGAAGGCCGATGAAGGCGTCTCGCCAAGCCGACGCGTCGGGCGCGAAGGTCGCGCCCGTGATCGTGACCAGGCGGCCGCCATCGGCCAGTCGCGCCAGGGCGGAGGCGATGTGACGATAGGCGGCGTCCGCCGTGCGGCCGGAGACATTCGCCACGGCCGAGAACGGCGGATTCATCAGCACGATGGAGGGAACGATCGCCGGATCGAGGTGATCGTCGATCTGCGCCGCATCGAAACGGGTGATCGGAGCGAAGGGAAAAAGAAGCGAGAGAAGTTCCGCGCGGGTCTCTGCGAGCTCGTTGAGAATGAGGGATGCGCCGGCCATCTCGGCGAGAATGGCGAGCAGTCCGGTGCCGGCCGAGGGTTCGAGAACGCGGTCGGCGGGCGAAATCGCGGCCGCGGCGAGAACCGCGAGG
Organism: Methylosinus trichosporium OB3b; assembly: GCF_002752655.1. Taxonomy (NCBI): domain Bacteria; kingdom Pseudomonadati; phylum Pseudomonadota; class Alphaproteobacteria; order Hyphomicrobiales; family Methylocystaceae; genus Methylosinus; species Methylosinus trichosporium. Next base: position 3,180,561 of record NZ_CP023737.1, read on the forward strand.
CCGAGCGGGATCGGCGTCGAGAATTGCTGAAAGGTCTCGCTCTCCTCGGACCGGTGCGTATGCGTCGGCAAGATGTCCGCGATCTTCGACAGCATCGGAAGTGCGGCGGCCGGAGAGCCGGCTTTGCGGAGAAGCGCCTTTCCGCATTTGCGCAGGAACAGAGCCGTCGTCGCCTCGCAGGCGTCATAGCCCATTTTCCAGTCCCAGGCGCCGGAGGCGTCCGATGCGCCGAAGGCGGATTCCATCGCCGAGCGAAGAATGGCGGCGTCGATGCGTCGGCCATGTTCGAGATGGGGAAGGAGACGGCGAGCCGCGTCGGCGATCGCCAAGCCGGTAGAAGAATGACGGTCGGGGGTCGACGCAGCCGCGTCGGCGGCCGCAGGAGCAGACTTCTTGGACATGGGAGAGGTCTCGGGAGAGCGGGAGCGGACGAGCCGGCTGGCGCTCTCTCTCGAACCAGCCGGGCTCGCTCCCCCCGGCCGAACTCTTCCTCTCACGGCGTTCCGGGATGGTCGCGCATGGGCCGTTGCGGTCCGCCGGACCGAACGATCTCGACGGCTCGCCGCGAGAGCGCCATTGTGGAACTTTCGACAGCCGGCATGAAAAATGGCGGAGCGCTTGCCGTCGCTCCGCCGAAAGATCATTCAGCCACAATCGGAATCGGCGCTCTCTTTCGCTTCATCGTCCGAGAGAAACTCAGGCAGCTCTTCGGATTCGTCGGCTGTTTCGCCCGCTTCGAGATCAGCCTGTTCGACGTCGTCGAGCCGCAAAGGCTCCGGCAGCCAGCCGGTGTCGGCGAGCAAGCGTTCGGCCTCGATCGCCATCTCGCCCTTTTTCAAATGATCGATGAGCTGGACGGCCCGTTCGTCCTTGGCCTCGCGAACGGCGTCCAGGATACGGCGCTTCGGCACGCGACCGAGATAATTGTCGACGGTCGGCTTCCAACCGGCGTCGACCATGTTCAAGCCGACCGCTCGAGCGAGCCGGTCCGCGTGCTTCAAGCGCTGTTGCACGGAATGCGCCGTAACTGCGCCGCCGGCATAGCGGTCAGCTTTTTCGTGGAGGGCGTTGACCCCATGGGCGACACAATGCGCGAGCAGCGCGAGGCGATGCGCGTCGTCGAGGTCGACGAGCCAGTCCCAGAGCGCTCGGTCGTCCCTCGGAATATCTGCCTTCCACGCGTCATGCCGCTCGGCGATCGCTCGCGAACAGGAGCTGTTCTTCAGATCCGCAGCCTGGATGGGAAAGGAGACCTGTCGGAGCGAGACCTCCAGGCATCCGCCCGAGGCCGAGCCGAAGTGGAACGTGTCGGTGACGAACTTGTGCAGCAATGCCGTCATGGCGACGCGCGGATTGTTGGCGATACGGTCCTGCAGCGCCAATGTCCTGTGCGCCGTCAGCTCGATCGTCAGCCGCTCGGGCAGCGGTCCTGGCGCATCGTTTTCGTCGTCCTCCGATTCGACGGCGCGACCTCCGACGGTGATGACGGTGTGATGCGCGGAGGTCGCAATCGGCGGTGAGCCGGCGCCAGCGCTTGTCACCTCCTCTTTGCTCTCGTCATGCGCGGGCGGCTCGTCCTCGGGCCGTACATAGCCGCGCTCGATAGATAGAAAGCCTTCGGCGTCGACGCTGACGAATGCTCCGCCGCGCGCGATGTCGGCCAGGTCGAAGCTCCGCGGACGATTTTGCAGCTCGGAGAGCGCTGTTTCGATCTCTCCGAGGCGCTGGTCTACGTCCTCCGGCAACTCGTCGACTTTTTCATATTCGGTCTCCAGGCTCTCATATTCGGCCTCAAGCGAATCGATCGTCGCCTGTTCCTCGTTGGTCGGCTCGGTAGGCGCGCCGGCGAGTTCTCTCAGCCCATTCGTATGTCCGAACGGAAACGAGACCGCGACCTCGACCCATTTCCAGCCCTCGGCGGCGACCGCTTCCGCCGCCGCCTTCAACTTCTCGATGACGAGGCTGTCGAGCAACGTGACATTTTCCAGCCAACCGCCGTCGTCGTGCTGGAACAGGTCGCGCATGACGATTCCGCCCGCCTCTTCATACGCGTCGAGGCCGACGAAGACGGCTCGGCGATCGGCGGCTCGCACCGCCTTTTCCGTCAGCATGCGCCGGATCTGGTAAGGCTCTTTGGACCAGGATTTTTCCAGCGTCGCCCAAACCTGCTCCTGCCGAGCGTGGTCCGACGAAACGGTGAAGGCCATCAACTGCTCCAGTGACATTCCGTCTTCGGCGTAGACGTCGAGGAGCTTCTCGGTGACGGTGGTCAGCCGAAGCCGCTGCTTCACGACATTGACGCCGATGAAAAAGGCGGCGGCGATGTCCTCCTCGGACTTGCCTTTGGCTTGCATCGCCTGAAAGGCGCGGAATTGGTCGAGTGGATGCAGCGGCGCGCGCTGAATGTTTTCGGCGAGCGAATCGTCTTCCGCGAGGATGTCGCTCGCAGGGTCCCGGACAACGCAGGGGACGGGCGCCGTTTTGGCGAGCCGCTTCTGTTTGACCAGAAGCTCGAGCGCTCTGTAGCGGCGGCCGCCCGCAGGAATCTCGAACATGCCGGTCTCGGCGCCGTCGGCGTCGAGCACGGGCCGGACGTTCAGGCCCTGGAGCAGTGTGCGGCGCGCGATGTCCTCGGCGAGCTCCTCGATCGAGACGCCGGCTTTCACGCGCCGGACATTCGCCTGGGAGAGGACGAGCTTGTTAAAAGGGATGTCGCGCGAGGACGACAATGTGAGCTTCTGGGCAGCAGTAGCCATCGGGAAAACTCCATGACAGGCGGCTGAAAAACCTCTTTCCAGCCCTTGACCCGTCACAAAAACCGGCGCCGCCCTCTGACTTTGAGGACGGCGCCGCGGGACCGATCCGGAAAGCCGCAAAGCCGGAGACCCGCTTTCCCGCGTTTCCGGGTCTCAGGGCATTCACACGCCGCACATCCCCTCACACTCGTTCGGCCAGAGATCGAGCTGGCCGTGGTCGCCGGCCGTGGAGAGATCGGCCTCGTCGAGCGGCACGGCCGAGCGATGCAGGAAGACCTCGCCGCGGATGCCGCGAAAGCCTGTGCGAATGGTATGATCGATCGCGATCGCGTCGGCCCAGGCCGAGGGATCGTGGTCACGCATCTGCCGCCAATGGGCGTCGGAATGAAACGGACAGCCGATGCAGGCGCTTTTCGGCGGACGCGGATAGTCTCGCCGTTCCAGCCAGCGCAGGCAGTCGCGACGCGACATTCCCTTCTCGACCAGCGGCCAGCGATTGACCTGCCAGTCCTCGAAGGAGGGCTTCATGCGGATCGTCTCGTCGAGCGAGACGCCGATCCATTGCTCGACGATCGGCGCGCCGGGCGAGCGGCGCCCGGCAAGGCCGACGAGTTCGCGCACCTTCCGCCGGATCGGCGCGATCTTATACTCCTTGGTGCATTGGCGACGGATCATCCCGACGTCGATCCGGTCGGCCGGCGCGATGCGTTCGCCGACAACGACCAATCGGCCATCTGCATCCTCGTCGAACACCGGCATGGCCGCGCCCGCCGGCGTGACATTGCGGGTGAAGGCCGGGATGGAGGCCCAGCGCGCGCCTCGCGCGCCGGCGATCAGATTGTCGCGGATGTTGCCGGCGGAGACGATATGGACAGGAAACGGCAGGACGTTCGGCGAGCGGAGCCAGGCGAGGTGTCGATAGACAGCCTTCGGCTCCCATTCCGTGTTGGCGAAGATGGCGCAGTCGGGCATCGGGCCGACCTCGCCGTGCGCGGCCATGAGCGCGAGCGTCGTCGACTGCACGCCGGCGCCGAGGCTCAGCACGCGGAGCCGGATCGCGTTCGGCCCAGGCGCGCGCGTGGCGACGAGGGGTGGGAGGAGATCCGGCGTCATGCTGCCTCCTTTGCCGCGTCGGCAATGTCGGAGCCGGCGCTGCTGTCGGCCTGCGGGAGAAAGCCGAGGATGTAGTCGGCCGCCTTGCTGGCGAGCGACGCGGCGCGGACGATGGCGCGATTGTCTTCGCGCAGGACATTCAGCCAGGAGCCGATATAATCCGCGTGGCGGACGGTCGGCACGACGCCGAGCGCGGCGCAGCAGAACGCCGCGTTGATCTCGGCGACCAACTCTTCGAAGGCGTATTTCTTCGAGCCGAAGGAGCTGGTCAGATCGCGGTTCAACCGGCTGGGGTGGCCGCTGGCGTGCCCGATCTCGTGCAGCGCCGTCCGATGCCAGTCGATTGGTTCGTAATAGGCCTGGGGCGGCGGAACGCGAACATAGTCTTCGGCCGGGTCGTAGAAGGCGCGGTCCCCGCCGATGCGAAACTCGACGCCGGTGGCCTGGATCAGCGCCTCGACGCGCGGCTCGATCAGTCCGGGCTCGGGCGGGGGAACGTCGACGGCAAGGCTTGCAGGCAGCCCGTCGCACTGCGCGGTATTGAACACCGTGAAGCGCTTCAGGAACGGGATCGCCTGGGCGTCCTCGCCGGTCTCGCGGGCGCGGCGCTTCTCATCATCGGGGACGAAGCGATCCGCATAGACGACGGTGACGCCACGCTCGCCGCGGCGGACATTGCCGCCGAGCGCAAGGGCCTGCCGGAAGGTGAGCCAGGTCTGGCCGGGGAAGCCGTGCTGGACGACGGCGCCCCAGAGAATGAGGATGTTGATCCCGGAATAAGCGCGTCCGGTGGCGGCGTTTCTCGGCAGCGCGAGCGGCGCTTTGGCCTTCGTCGTTCCCCAGGGCTGGACCCAGGGCAGCCGCCCGGCCTCCAGCTCGCTGATGATCTTGGCGGTGATCTCGTCGTATAGGTTGGCGCGGCCGGGGCCGTCCTCGTGGCGGTGCTTGAGCATGACAGGTCTCCGCGACGGGCGCCGGGAGCCTCTCTCCCAGCCCTCAACGTCGCGGCGAAGCGGCCTGCACTCTCACTCTCGGCGGGGCGTTGCGGGGCGGCAGGCCCCGCAGAAGGGGTCGGCCGAGACGATAGACTCGGCCGAAGGGGAAGGCGTTCCCCTCAGCCGACATGTCAGCATTGTTGGCCGTTGAGGGGCCGGAACGGCCCCGCCTTGCCCCGAGCACGGGCGAGCACCTGTGAGCCCGTTGAGCACCATATCATCGTGAGCATCGCAATCGCGCCATAACTATTTGAATCAAAAATGATATCGAATCGGCTGCCTGTAAACTCACTTGCCCACTAAGCAAATTTTATTCAAACTCGATCAGTGAGTGGCCGCCCAGGAGCCAGCTGAATGTCGAGTAGCAAAATCTAAGTCATTGAAATTGAAAGATATAATGTGTGATATTCCCCAAGTCTGATGTGTCGTCGACATGGCCTCCCAACCCAGAGAATCGGCGGGACATGTCGGCGGCGACCCTAACTTGAACTCATCCGCCTCAGATCTATGGAGAACAGTGTATTATGGCTCTTTTGACTACCCGGAAACCACGGAAAAAAATTGCGCAGCGCCAGCTCGAGCTGCGTAAGAAGCTGTGGCCGCATGTGACCGATGGCCATCTGTGGCAACGATTGCATCATGACGGGTTTGCGACCATTCCGCGCACAATGCCGCTGATCCTCACGATCATGGACGATTTGGCCAACGGCCAACCGGTGTCCATGACGTATCTCGACCTTTGGGGGCGTGCCTTCGATGAGTGCTTTGTGACGCTTTCGAAACCGCGCGAGATGGCCTTCCATTCCGGTTTTACGGGCCAACGGGCGGAACGCACATGGCGTGGGCGGATCAAGCTCTTGGCGGAGCTTGGTTTCATCGAGTTGCAGGCCGGGGCGTCCGGCCCGATGAGCTACGCCGTCATCCTGAACCCGTATTTGGTCATCCGCCGCCTACACGAGCAGAAACATGTGGGCTCCGGGAGGATAAATATAACGCGCTGATCGAGCGCGCGGGAGAAATCGGCGCGACCGACTTTTCCTTGTCCGATCCTTGGAATCCCCCTGTTGTCACGGCATCCGCCGAAGAAGAAGCGACCGATGATACCGACGAGTAAGAAGCAGAACTCCTTATGACCAAACGTTTTCACTTATATTTCGATGATTCGGGCAGCCGCCGACCGGATCATAAACCGAATCCGGCTCGAACGGACGGGATGGACTATTTTGCGTTGGGCGGGATCATCCTCGCCGAGGACGACATCGACGCGCTGATAGCCATGTACAAGGCGTTCATGGAGAGGTGGGAACTCAACTACCCACTCCATTCGACCAAAATTCGGGGAGCACGCGGGCCGTTCGGTTGGCTGAGGAGCCACCCGGAAAAGGCCGAACGGTTCCTCGCCGACCTAGAGAACTACCTGCTTTCGCTGCCGGTCATCGGTATGGCCTGCGTGATTGACCGACCGGGTTACGTGGCCAGGTACGCCGAAAAGTATGGCGGCCAGCCGTGGCTCATGTGCAAGACCGCCTACGCGATCCTTGTGGAGCGCTCGGCGAAATACGCGCAGCGGCACGGCGGACAGTTGGAGGTCTTTTTCGAGCAGGCCGGCAAGGCCGAGGACACCGACATCAAGAACTACACCCGACTCATGAAGCGCGATGGAATGCCTTTCGACAAAGGAACGTCCGCGAATTACGGAGGCTTAACGGCTGAGGATTTGAGAGGGATCATTCTCGGAGAACCCCGGGAACGCACGAAAAAGACGCCGATGATGCAGGTTGCGGACCTCTACCTCTACCCTATGGTGAAAGGAGGTTACGATCCCAGCTATGGGCCGTACAGGGCGCTGATGAACGCCCGCAGGATCATCGACGCGCAGTTGACGGCCGAGGAGCTCGGCTCTCTCGGGGTCAAATACAGTTGTTTCGACGGAAAAAGATAAAGGCCCCGATTGCTCGAGGCCTTTAATTTGCGGCCTGCATATCGCAGACCCCCGGGCCGTGCCCACAAAAACATTATGGGGCACATCCCATCGGGGCGCAAGAGTCTCACATCGAATCAGAGGAAATGGATATCCATTTCCTCTGATTCGATGCGCTTAGTCAAGCCATGGTCGCAAGAAAACAGTGCGCAACACGGAGTTCATAGCAGCCATCGGGTGAGAGGAACACCCCGGCGGGTCTCCTGTCGGACGACTCGATCAGCCATCGCCGAGGCTGAGCCTCAATACCGAAGAGCTGGCGTTGCACGATGCGGTCACCGAGAACAGGTCGAGAAGGCGCGGAGGACACACGAGCAACTCCGCATCCCAGCCCAAGTTTATTATACAAACGATCCACAGCTCGACAATCGACTGAACGCAATAGTAGAGCGTCCGCGCGAAGATGCGGATCGAGGTCCGCAAGTCGCTGGCCCGCTACGGTTACCCTCCTGACCTTCAGAAGGCTGCGGTCGACATATCGCGCGGAAAGCCGTGGCGCTGGCGTGGGGCTGGGGCTGAGAGTCGCTCTCTCGTAGCCCTGGACCCGGGATTGGGTTAGGTGTGGGACATGACCCTTGGCCGAATCGATCCGCGTAGCGTCTGCAACCTCATGCTTGATGAGGCGGATCGGGATGGCACCCGTGTAACCAACTTAGCCCTTCAAAAGCTCCTCTACTTTGCGCATGCCCGATATCTTATTGAAGTGAGGACGCCCCTCGTATCGGGATACTTCGAGGCATGGCAATATGGCCCGGTTCATCCGACCGCCTACCGGGCTTTCAAAGCAGCGGGGGATCGGCCGATTGACTTTCGCGCCCACGGCCAAGACCCTTTGACGGGCCAACGCCAACAGCTAGCTTTGCCTGATGATACCTCTGTGTATCGCTTGATCCGGGCCGTGATGGTGTCTTATGGACGGCTTACGCCCGGCCGCCTCGTCGAAATATCCCACGCCAAGGGGGCGCCGTGGGATTATGTTGTTGGCCAAGCTCGCGATAATATGGCGTTTGGACTGCGACTCAGCGACGATGTGATCATGGAGCGCTTCAAGCATCACAAGGTCAGTGTCGGCGCTACGCCGTTACCGGGAGAGCCCGTTGAAGATTCGCCCTTTACCTGATCTCGACTTGGCCCGTATCGCACCGTTGCCATCGGACCAAAAACGTGCAGCCTTGAGACAGATGAAACTCGGTCATCCGCCGTATTCGTATCAACCGATGCGGCGGTCGATGCTCGATATCTTAAATGTCGAAGCTGGGCCTCTCGGTGTCGTCTCGCGTGCGCCATGGCAGCAGGTGGCCGATCAAATCAGCAAAGTCTCGCGATCAGCTGAGGAAGCAGAGGCGAACGTGGCAGTTGCCCTTGCACTGTATGGATACGCCACGGCTGAGGGTATCGCCGGTCGTCGACATGAGTTCTTTCCGCTGGCAATCGGCGTATCCGAGAAGGTGTCGTTATGGCTGCCCGCCGTTATCGCGATAGGTGGTAAGCCTTTGGTCCCCTTCATCGACCCGCGTAGGACCAAGAAGCTCACCAGCGAAGGTCGCCGGTTCGCGTTCTCAGTCATGCACGAGCGGATACGGGCTGCTGATCCTGACTTTGCTGAAGTCGAGCTCGGCATCCTACAGTTCGGGGGCAATAGCGAAGACCGGAAGACCCGGACACCGAGGCTCTTCACGGCCCGAGATGTGGCCCTCTTTGATTTCGAGGCCATCGACGCCATGGTTCGTGAGACCTATCAACTTTGGCGTGAGGTCTTGACCGAACGGGAAGCCGAAGCCCGCCGCCGCGGAACCGGCACGACTGGCCCCCTGATCTGACAGTCTCGAGGAGCGCCTCGGTAGCGTTGCCGACAACAGCTCGCCATCTCGGATATAGCAGACGAGCATGGCGTCCAAGTCAGGGCCGGTCCTGTGCGCGCTCGGGGCGAAGGCTGCGCCCGAGAACCCGGTCGGGTTGATGCCGGCGGAAGCGGAGGCGCCCTCGAATAGTTTCCGACATCGCGTTTGCCGGAGACGGGCGATGTGTCTCACGAGGTCGGGGCCGAACGCGCGACCGGACTCGCTCATAATCGAGTCGAGAGTCCCCATATGCGATTTCATACTGGGTTAAGTTCGCCTCTTCGCTTGGTTTCCGAGAGACGTAGCCCACCGACATGACCTCAGGGAAGTTGCTACCGTTGGCCAAAATTTCTATTTCGTCTAACGAGGAGACTCGTCGTGCCGAAGCCGATCCACGAATCCGATAATTCGTTTCAGCCGAGCATCAAGCGACGCGCGGTCATGAATACGGCGCGAGAACTCGGCCTGCTCGGCGGCGAAAAGGACCGGATCGGTGGGCGGATTCGTCGCGACCTGGTGACGGCCGCGAAGATGAAGTGCGGCATAGCCTCCGACACCGAATTGCTCGAATATGCGCTGGCGAAAGTGGCGCTCGAGGACGACTTCGGCGCGCAGCTCGTCCGTCGTAAGGGCCAGATCACCGGAGATCTCGACCTTGAGTTTTGATCTCGCGTGCTCTGCGGATCAAGCCGCAGCGCAAGGCGGTCACGATCCCCATTTGCCGTCATGTGCAATGTCGTGGACTTTTCAGCAGTCCTCGCAGCGAATTCGGTCGATTGGTTCGAGGCCGCACGACGACAGCGCGATTAAGGCGCCGCCTGCGGCGGCGCGTCAGCGGCTTCCGGCAATTCCTGCGATTGGCGCGTCCCGCGTCGACGCGGGCGCGCGATCGTCGCCCGGCCGTCGAGGATGTCGGCCATCTCGTCGGCTACGCGATCCGCCGCCATCCGCAGGGCTTCGTCGATATGGATATAGCGCTGGGTCACGCCCCGCGAGGCATGTCCCAACAGCGCGGCTATGGTCAGCTCGGAAAAGCCGAGGTCGCCGGCGAGACTCGCGAATGTGTGGCGCAGCGTATGCGGCGTGATGTCGGCGAGGCGAGCGCGCTCGCAGATGCGGTCGAGCACTCGGACGACCCCGATGAAATGCCCCTCCCCCAGTCGGCCGGAAAGAAGAATGGCGACTTTGCTTCGGGCCGAGCGAGGAGCAGGTCGATTGCGGCCTGTCCGATCACGCGGGTCTGCGCGCCGCTCTTCGTGTCTGGGAATCGGATCGCGCCCTCTTCCTCGTCGAGCCAGCCGCGCTCGACTCCGAGTCCTTCCATGCGGCGGAAGCCTGTCATCAGAAGGAAGCGGATGGCGGCCAGTGCGGTCGGATGTTCGCCGTCCTCGGCGGCGGCGCGCAGCGTCTTGCCGAGACGCTCGATCTCGGCGCGGCTGAGCCGCCGTTCACGGGGCGCGCTGGCGAGCCGGCGAACGCCCTTGGCCGGATTGCTCGGGATTTTGCCCACGCGCACCGCATGTTCGAAGATCGCGTGCAGCGTCGACAGCGTTCGGGCGGCGACCCCTTCGCCGCCGGTAGTTGCGCCGCCGCGGCTGCCCTTGCGCGCCTTCGCCGTCTTCCCGGCGGCGATGTCGGCCTGGGCGGCTTCGATATCTCCGAGCTTCAGGGCGCCGACCTGTCGTCGTCCGAGCAAGGGCTTGATGTGGGAGTCGATCCGGCTGCGGTCCATCGCCAAGGTGGACGCTTTGATCGGCCGCCGGCGCCGGCCGAGGATGCGACCGGTTTCGGCGTCCGCGAGATACCAGTCACAGAGCTCTGCGACGGTGACGCGTCCTTCGGACTCCGCTTCTGCGGCGAAAGGGTCGAGGCCCTTGGACACCGCGACCAGTTTTTCGTGCGCGAGATCCCGGGCTTCCTCGACTGTCATCAAGCCGAACCGGCCGATGACCGCGCGGCGCGGCCTGCCGTCGGGCGTGCGGTAATGGATGACGAAGCTCTTGAGGCCGGACGGCATGACCTGAACGCCGAAGCCGCGCAGCTCCCGATCCCAGACGAAATGCTCCCGAACCTTGACCCCAACCTTCGAAGGTTTGGGAGCCTTGAGGGCGTCGACAATCCGCTTTGTGAGCTTTTCTGAAGCCATATCAATCGCCTGCTGCAAATCTGCTTAGAATGGCCGGATCATACTCCTGATCGGAGCCAATTCCAAGCAGTTCGGAGCAAGTCGGAGGCCACTCGGGCGTAAACACGGCGGCCTAGCATTCCAATAATAGATTGTTTTATTGTCATATTTCGTAGACGGGCGAAGCGCGGCGCGGCGCGGCGAAGGCTCTGGGACACCTTGCCAAGGTTGGGGTCGAGGGTTCGAATCCCTTCGCCCGCTCCAGTTTGCTGGATGGTTTGTCCATCTTTTCAATGGCATACAAGCCATTCCAGTGTCTGACGCGACAGCGTTGAGCGAAAATGTCCAACATTTCGTCCAACACCGCTCGCGCCCCATGCCTGATTTTCTCACCCGTCGTGGTTCCGTCTGGCACTTTGTCCGTCGCGTTCCGGCCGAGTTCGCGGCTCTGGATCGCCGTGGCATCGTCCGCCATTCCACCCGTATCCGAATCGCAGATGATCGCGTCGGCCGCCGCGCCGCCCGCGTCGCCGAAAGGCTGAACGCGGCGCTGGAGCAGCATTGGAAGGCGCTGGCCGCGAACGGCGCGCCCACCGGCTCATCCCGCTACGACGAGGCCCGCCGCCGCGCCCGCGAGCTCGGCTTCGACTATGTGCCCAATGACCAATTGATCGCCCTGCCGATCGAACGCATCCTCGAGCGGCTGGAAGCGATTGTTTCAAAGGGAGTCACTCAGGACGCAGGGGCGCGCGCGGCCCTGCTCGGCACCGAAAAGCCAACCGCCTTCCGCCTGTCGCGGCTCTTCGAGGAATATGAGGCCGCGACGAAGGACGAGACGCGCGATATGTCGCCGGATCAGTTGCGGATCTGGCGCAACAGCCGCATGCGCGCCGTCGCCCAGTTCGTGAAAGTCGCCGGCGACAAGTTGGTGACGGAGATCAATGAGGGCGACGGCATCGACTATACGGAATGGTGGCGCGAGCGCGTTCGCGAGGACGACGTCGCCGTGAAGAGCGCCAACAAGGATATCGGCCAGCTGAGCCGCATGCTCAAAGACATGAGCATTCGCCGCCGGCTCAATCTGCCGGATATTTTCAAAGGCTTGCGGCTGCGCGGTGAAATCGAAAAGTCGCGCCAACCCTTCGACGCGTCCTTCATTCAGAATCGTCTGCTCACCGACAATGGGCTTTTCGGGCTGAACGAGGATGCGCGGCTTGTGCTCTATGTGATGATGGAAACCGGCCTGCGCCCATCCGAAGTCGTCAATCTCCGCGACGGCACCATCTTTCTCGACGCGCCCATTCCTTACGTGCGTGTCGCCGCCGACGGCCGCCGCCTGAAAACCGAGGACTCAGCCCGCGACATCCCGCTGGTCGGCGTCGCGCTGGCGGCGCTGCGTAAGCGTCCGCATGGATTTCCGAAATACCGCGACAAAGCGACGGCGCTGTCGGCCACAGTCAACAAATATCTGACCGAGAAGAGTCTGCGCCCGACGCAGGATCACACCGTCTATTCATTGCGCCACAGCTTCAAGGACCGGCTCGTGGCGGTCGAGGCGCCGGACAGCCTGATCGACAGCCTGATGGGCCATAAGACCTACAAGCCCAAATATGGGCGTGGGCCATCGCTGGAACTGAAGCTCAAATTCCTGTCGCAAATCGCCTTCGACGCGCCCGACCGACCGCTGTAATCGGCGAGAAGACGGCGGGCGCGTTCCTTGACACCGGCCTTGCGTTGCGCGTCGCGCAATTCCGCCTCCATACGCTCGAAAAGCGCGATGTGGATGTCGCCGTCGATCTCGATGAGCCAGGCGATCAGCAGGAGCGCGCGTTCCATCCGTTCGGCAAGGGACGGCTCCGCATTGGGGGTATCGGACGGATCATTGGTCATGGTGGAACTGCCGTGGCTGCTTACCTGGACATTAAGCAACAAGCACAGCCAACTGCACAATTGGCAAGGTTGGGATCGGACGGAAAAGCACCGGAGGGGTCATTAATCCAACGGGCTTCCGCATGAATAACGAAAAGGCCGGTGAGACGATGCCGAGGGGTCGTGCTTCGCTCCGGGCTGACCTCCGCGAACTCGCGCGCCTCAGCCCTGGCTGAAAGCCCTGTGACCATAAAGATCAGATTGAGTCATCGAATGGCAAGGCGCGCGACGGCGTTGCCGCCAACATCCTCGGCAACCCCTCATAAAAGCGCAAAAAGACATTATAGGATCAATATTATAAACATAGACTCAATCGTATAATTTACTATCCGTTTCAGCTGTCGCACGGTGCAGAAAAATAACCGTATATCGGCGCGCCAATTTTTGTCGATATAGGAAAATAATTCCAGTTGCGGTGAAACAATACTGCGTATATTGTTGCCCGGCGCGGTTTCTCAAGGCGTTCCAGCAGGGGCGCGTGAGAGGAAATTCGCCAGCCGAGACATATCGCATTGAAATTTCAACAAGAATTATCGTGAAACAGAATACGCAGAAATGTTCAACAGCGCCCGGTGATGCCGCCATGAAAGCGCACGTCCATCCCGCGCCTGAGGCGACAGCGCTCTACGCGCTCTCCGGCGCGCGCAAATACCTCAACGCTGACGAGCGCCGCGCGGTCCTCGATGAGATCGACACGCTTCCCCTTGACCGTCGGCTCTTCGCGCTGACCCTCTTCTGGACGGGGGCGCGCATCAGCGAGGTGCTGGCCTTGCGCGGCCTCTCCTTCCAGCCCTCGCGCGGCGTTGTCGCCATTCACACGCTCAAACGCAGGCGGCGCGCCATCCGCGAGCTCCCCGTTCCGCCTTCGCTCGTCATTGCCCTTGATCGCCGCTTCAATCTTGCTGCGCTCGGGGATGCCCTGCTTTGGCCGTGGTGCCGCACCACGGGCTGGCGGATCATTCGCGGCGTCATGGACGCCGCTCGCCTTTCAGGCCCCGCCGCCTCGCCACGGGGCTTACGTCACGGCTTTGCCATCGACGCGCTGCGCCACGCTGTCCCGCTCACCCTTCTGCAAAAATGGATGGGACATGCGCGGCTGGCGACCACCGCCATTTACGCCGACGCCAGCGGCCCCGAGGAGCGCGCCTTTGCGCAACAGCTGTGGGTGGAGGCGAGTAGCCGCCGGGCAGCGCGGCCCCTTCATTACAACCCAAGGAGATCCCAGCCATGACAAAAACCTACCGCGTCGCCGTTCAGCAAATGACCTGCTATTCCCTCATCATGGAAGCGGACCACGAGGATCACGCGATCGATAAAGCCGCGTCCGCCCTCGCGGCCCTCACGCGCGCGCAGCGCGCCGCCGCCTTCACGTCCGCCGCTGAACCCGACTTCTTTGAAGCCGAGGAAATCACGCCACAGGCTCGCTGGCCTCGCGGCGTTTAACTTCCTCACCGAGTCGCCGTTCGCTGCTCGCTGTTAGGCAAGCAATCTGTCCAGCGTTCAGCTTTGCGAGTCGCCATAGCGATGGTGAGACCTGCCGATTTTGGTGGCCTGCCTGCGCCCTGCAATTGTTGCAAAAGTTAGGATTGTTCCAGAAGTAACCATTGAGCAGCAATGACTTGGCGCGTACAAAAGTTTGTTACAAAATCGCGGGCTACCCACCCACGAAAAGGCCTTGCAAGAATGTATCTTTTTTGATACATTACCCGGATTGAATGACCGACGGCTTTGAACCTATCCCGCTCCGCTTCTGGCGCTCTACTTCCGGTCGAGAACCCGTGCGCGAGTGGTTGACCGAATTGCCTCTCGATGATCGCCGCGTCATCGGGCGCGACATGGCGAAGGTGCAATTTGGCTGGCCTATTGGCCTCCCCTTATGTCGCCCGTTGAGTGGCGGCCTTTGGGAAGTCCGCTCGTCGCTTCCCAGCAAGCGGGAAGCGCGGGTGCTGTTTGGTTTTCACGCTGGCGAGCTGATCGCGCTGCATGCCTTCGTCAAGAAGACGCAGCGCACCCCGCCGGAGGAACTGGCGCTTGCGCGGCAACGATTGAAGGAGGCTACATCATGACGAAGAAAAAGAATCCGCATGTCGGCTCGACCTTCGAGAGCTGGCTCGACGCGGAGGGCATCCGGGAGGAAGTCACCGCCGCCGCCATCAAGGAGGTGATTGCGGAGCAGCTTGCCGCCGAGATGAAAAAGAAGGGCATCACCAAAGTGCGCATGGCCGAGATGATGGAAACCAGCCGAGCCCAGATCGATCGCTTGCTCGACCCGACGAACAACAGCGCCACGCTCGAAACTCTCATGAGGGCGGCGAAGGTCGTCGGGCGTCAATTGCGGCTTGAATTGGTGTGAAGCGTGATGTGCGGCTTTGCCCGCGTCTCGATGAACGGCCACACCTCCAGCAAGTTGCTAATTATCCTGCCGCAGCGCGTCGAGCGCCGTTGCGAAGGGCAGAACGAGCGAGCAGCGCGCCGCCGCCTTCACATCCGCCGCCGCACCTGACTTTGTTGAAGCCGAAGAGATCACGTCGCAGGCTCGCTGGCCTCGCGGCGTGTGACCTTCTCCGCGCGGCGACGACTGCTTTTGCTGAGCCAGTGGGCGAACCGGCGATGTTGGCTGCCTGCCTCATCCCTCGTTCGATTTCTGCGGGGGTTCGTGTCCACGCTCGATCTGCGGCCGACGAGAACTCAGCTCGATTGAGGATTATTTCAAGCGGAGGACGGTTTGCTCTTGTTCCATTTCACCAACCTGAGCGACGCTAACCCCCGTATTTTTAAACTGGCAACCGGTTTGATTTTGTGCTAGTTTACTCACCATGAGCGAGCAAAATGCAGGCAAACTAAACCAGCTCGAGCGCCTTCTACCGGAGGGCCTGCTCGTCGATTCCGCTTGGCTTACCGCGCGCGGCTACTCCACCTCTTTGCGCGCCAAGTATGTCGCCTCGGGCTGGCTCGAGCAGCCTGCTCGCCGGGTCTATCGGCGGCCTCGCGGGCAGCTTGGCTGGCAACAGGCCGTCATCTCGCTGCAGACACTTCTTGGTCATCGGCTCGTCGTCGGCGGTCGAACCGCGCTCGAACTGCAAGGCTATGCCCATTACCTCACCCAAAACAGTCCTGAAATCCATATTCACGGATCGACGAAGCCGCCGGGTTGGCTCACCTTGCTGCCACTCAAGGAGCGGTTCGTCTATCGTAACAGCGTGCCGCTCTTTGGGAGCGACCTGGACGCCGTTGCCTTTCCTCCCCTCGTTCGGGATCGCGCCCGCACGCAGGACGATCCGTCTTTCCAGGAGGCCGGATTGCGCGCGCTTTCCTGGGGACAATGGGATTGGCCGCTGACGGCATCGGCGCCCGAACGGGCGATCCTCGAGCTTCTCAACGAACTGCCGGATCATGAAAGCTTCCATCAGGTCGACATGCTGATGGAGGGACTGAGCAACCTTGCGCCACGGCGGTTGCACACGATGCTTGTCCGCTGCCGCAATGTGAAGGTGAAGCGCCTCTTCTTCTTCTTTGCCGATCGGCATCGCCACGCATGGCTTAAGCACATCGAGCGGGCAGCGATCGATCTGGGCTCGGGCAAGCGTATGTTGGTCAAAGACGGGCGGTTCGATCCCGCCTACCAGATCACCGTGCCGAAAGATCTGCCGAAACAACCGGACGAGGCGCGCTGATGGCTTTTGCAGACGCCTATCGACATCAGGTCGCACTCCTGATCCGCGCGCTGCCTTCCGTCGCGATGGAAGCTTGTTTCGCGATAAAGGGCGGCACGGCCATCAATCTCTTTATCCGCGACCTGCCGCGACTCTCGGTCGATATCGATCTCACCTATCTGCCGGTTCAGGATCGCGTGACATCACTGGCTGCGATCGACAAAGCGATGCTTCGCATCGCCTCGCGCATCTCTGAATCTGTCCGCAACGCGCGCGTCACGCCTTCTCGCTCGCGCGAGAATTTTGTTACCAAGCTCGTGGTTCGCAGCGACGGCGCGCAGATCAAGATCGAGGTCACGCCGGTCCTGCGGGGCTGTGTGTTCGAGCCAGAGATGCGCCCGGTCTCACCCCGCGTGGAAGACGCGTTTGGCTTCGCGGAAATGCGGGTCGTCTCCTTCCCCGATCTCTATGCCGGGAAAATCGTCGCCGCGCTCGACCGGCAGCATCCGCGTGACCTGTTCGACGTGCGCGATCTGCTGGCGAACGAAGGCATCGACACGGCGCTGCGCCAAGCCTTTCTCGTCTACCTCATCAGCCACGACCGCCCCATGGCCGAGGTGCTGGCGGTACGACGCAAGGACATCACCGGCGAATTCGAGCGTGGCTTCGTCGGCATGACGCGGGAACCGATCGAACTCGACGACCTTCTGGCAACGCGTGAAGCCTTGATCAGCGAAATTGTCGGCTCGATGCCCAATTCTCACCGTACGTTCCTGCTGGCGTTCGAACGGGGCGAGCCCGACTGGTCCGCCATCGGCCTGGGCAACGCTGTAAATCTACCTGCCGTGCGATGGCGGCAACAGAATCTCGATAGTTTGAGCGCCGAGAAACGCGAGGGTTTGGTGAGGCAGCTTGAAGAAGTTCTGGCGCGACCGGCTGAAGCGGTGACGGAGAGATTATCCTGACGGGAGCGCTTTCTCGAGGAATAAAAGACCCGCCATCGGCTGTGATCGGAACGGTGCCATCAACATGGAAGCAGAGGCAAGGCCGGAGGCGCGGTGCGTCTCCGGCCGCCCATCCCGCCACGCTTCACGGATTTGGCGCGCGTTGACCGGATTGCCGCGCGCGCTTGCGCGGGGTGCCGCGCCGAGTCGTCTGCGAGGGCGGTGCCGGAGCCTCTCCGGTCACGGCGATGGCGAGAACCGTTTCCGGGTCGCTAAGCAGCAGCCGACTTTGGTCGTTGCCATCGAGGTCGCGCCACAAGAGACGCGTCGCGTAGGCCTTGGCGGGCGTGAAGCCTTCCGCTGGCACGAACGTCTCCACACGAAAATGCACGAGTGGGTTGGTCGCCACCTTGTCGATCGGCAGCATGCGGAAGCCGCTTGCCTCGGCGAAGGCCTGCGGGGTTTCCTCGATCAAAATGCTGTCGCGGTTGACCATCACCACGCGGCCCTGGAAGTCCCGCGAGGTCTGGAAGCGCGGATTGGCGCTGGCATCGTAAGATTCGACAAATGCGATATGCTCGCGGGGAATAAGCCGCCTGCCGACGATCACGAAATTGGCCGAAATCCGCAATCGACATGGCGTCCAGCAAGCGCGGGATGAGCGAAAAAGCTGGGGTCGGACGCATTTTGGGGCGCCACAAATCGAAAGATTTGTGATTCACTCGCTATATGGACGCCATCGGCAAAGCCCTGTTGGACGAAAACGCCGCGCTGAGAGCCGAGCTCGCCGTCGCGCGCGCGAAGGCGTCGGAAGACATGGCGCTGATCGCCGCGCAGAAGCTTCAGATCGCCAAGCTGGAGCGCCAGATATACGGGCAGAAATCGGAGCGGTCGGCGCGTCTTCTCGAGCAATTGGCGCTCATGTTCGAAGAGCTGGAAGCGAGCGCGACGGAAGACGAGATCGCCGCGGAACAGGCGGTCGCGAAGACGACGGCGGTCGCCGGCTTCGCGCGCAAACGGCCGGAGCGCAACACCTTCCCGGAACACCTGCCGCGCGAGCGCGTCGTGATCGAGGCGCCGACGAGCTGCGCCTGCTGTGGCGGCCAGCGCCTGCGCAAGCTCGGCGAGGATGTGACGCAGACATTGGAGACGACGCCGCGTCAGTGGAAAGTGATCGAGACCGTGCGGGAAAAGTTCTCCTGCCGGGACTGCGAGAAGATCACGCAGCCGCCGGCGCCATTCCATGTCGTTCCGCGCGGCTGGGCGGGGCCGAGCCTTTTGGCGATGATCGCTTTCGAGAAGTTCGGCCAGCATCAGCCGCTGAACCGTCAGGCGGATCGTTATGCGCTCGAAGGCGCGCCGATCGCTTTGTCGACCATGGCCGATGCGATCGGCTCCATTTGCGCCGCGCTCGAGCCACTGCGCCTTCTCATAGAAGAGCATGTTCTCTCTGCCGAGCGCCTGCATGGCGACGATACGATCGTGCCCGTGCTGGCGAAGGGCAAAACCGACACCGGCCGCTGCTGGGTCTATGTGCGCGACGATGCGCCCTTCGACGGCGCCGGACCGCCCGCTGCGATTTTCTATTACTCGCGTGATCGCAAAGGCGAACATCCGCAGACCCATTTGGCGAACTACTCCGGCATTCTGCAAGCGGACGCCTATGACGGCTACAACAAGCTGTATGCAGCGGAGCGCAAGCCTGGTCCGATTCTCGAAGCGGCGTGTTGGGCGCACGCGCGGCGCCCGTTCTTCGTCATGGCCGACATCGATGCGAACGTCCGTCGCAAGGCGGCGGGGAAAAAGGAGATTCCTTTGTCGCCGATCGCGATAGAGATCGTGCGCCGCATCGATGCGCTGTTCGAGATCGAGAGGTCGATCAACGGCAAGAGCGCGCAAGAACGCCTCGCCGTTCGCCGAGCGTCGAGCCGACCTCTCGTCGACGCGCTCGAGAGCTATATGCGCGAACAGGTCGCCAAGCTCTCGCGTGGACATGATCTTGCCAAAGCGATGCAATATATGCTGAAGCGATGGCCGGCCTTCACGCTGTTCCTCGACGACGGGCGCGTTTGCGTCTCGAACAATGCAGCCGAGCGTGGACTGCGGGGAATTGCTCTGGGACGAAAATCATGGCAGTTCTGCGGGTCTGACCGTGGAGGCGAGCGCGCCGCCGCTATGTATGGGCTCATCGTCACAGCGAAGATGAACGGCGTCGATCCGCAGGCCTGGCTCGCCGACGTCCTCGCGCGCATCGCCGCGCATCCGGCGCATCGGCTCGATGAATTGCTGCCGTGGAACTGGCGCCAGAAGGATAAAGCTGCGCCGGCGCTGGCGGCCTGACCATGCACGTCAACAAGGTCTCTCACGTCACGACCATCGATCGTATCGCTGCGCAGCTCAGCGAAAGCGTCGACTTCCTCCATGACGTCGCCAATGAAATGGAGCCCGAGGATGGCGTGATCTGGGTCTATGGCCTCGGCGACCTCGAGATCCTGGCATTCACCGACTTCGGCATCGAAAACCTCGTCGAACTCATCAAAATCCACAAAGAGATGAAGTTGCCTCGAGAGCGCTGACGCGACGGTCCTGCGGCCCACGGCGAATGCTTACCTTGCAGCGCGCCGGTCGCCGTCTGGCTGGCGGAGGTCAGTGACGACATGGCGGAGCCGTTGCTCGAGATGTTGCCGACGACGCCGGCCTGCACCTTCAAGGAATCCTCGAAGGCGGCGACGGAATTCCGCCAGCGGGTCTGCGCCGTGGCGATCAATCCAGAGCTGGAGCCGCTGGTCGACGCCGAACCATAGGTCGTCGCGAAGGCAGTCTCGATCTCCTGGACATCGAAGGCGATATGCTGCGCCTGCGCGAGCAGCGATTGCGTCTTCTGGATAGTCGTCCGGAGCTGGCTCAGCGTCGAGAGCGGCAGGCTGGCGAGTTGCGAGCTGTTATTCGGCGTGCAAGTTTGACCCCCATACGAGGGGAATCGGCGTTGAAAATTGACCCCCTCTGGTGAAGGCCGGACAGTCCGCCCGCTTTGGTTGCAAGGGCGGGTGGTGGGGGATGTTGATTGTGGAGACGATCGGGCGAATCCGTCGCGAGCATTTCTTCAAGGGCAAGACGATCAAGGAGATCGTCCGCGATCTGGGCATTTCACGGAACACGGTCCGCAAGGCGTTGCGCTCGGAGGCGACCTCCTTCGCCTATGAGCGCGACAATCAGCCTTTGCCCAAGCTCGGACCTTGGTCGGAGAAGCTCGACGGGCTGCTGGCGGAGAATGAGAAGAAGGCGGCGCGCGAGCGGCTGACCCTGATCCGCGTTTTCGAAGATCTGAGCGGGCTGGGCTATGCAGGCGGTTATGACGCCGTGCGTCGCTACGCGCGCAAATGGCGCAGCGAGCAAGGCGCGGCGACGGCCGCCGCCTATGTGCCGCTGAGCTTTGCGCCGGGCGAAGCCTACCAGTTCGACTGGAGCCACGAGATCGTTCTGCTCGACGGCGTGACGACGACGGTGAAGGTCGCGCACATGCGCCTGTGCCACAGCCGCATGCTGTTCGTTCGCGCCTATCCGCGCGAGACGCAGGAGATGGTTTTCGACGCGCATCAGCGCGCCTTTACCTTCTTCAGGGGCGCCTGCACGCGCGGAATCTACGACAATATGAAGACGGCGGTGGAGACGATCTTCGTCGGCAAGGAACGCAAGTTCAATCGTCGCTTCGCGCAAATGTGCAGCCACCATCTCGTCGAGCCGGTCGCCTGCACGCCGGCGTCCGGCTGGGAGAAAGGCCAGGTCGAAAATCAGGTCGGCCTGGCGCGGGAGCGGTTCTTCACGCCGCGCCTGCGGTTCAAGACCTATGACGATATGAACGCGTGGCTTCTCGATAAATGCGTCGGCTACGCCAAGGCGCATCCGCATCCCGAGATGCCGGACAAGACGATTTGGCAGGTTTTCGAGGAAGAGCGGCCGAAGCTCGTCCCGCTGCGCGGGCGGTTCGACGGATTCCACGAGCTGACGGCGTCGGTGTCGAAGACCTGCCGCGCAAGCAAGTGTACGCAGCTTGCGCAAGCGCAACTGCTATGCGCTTCGACAACAATAAATATTCGGTCAATGCGAGCGCTGTCGGCGCCCCGGTCGAGATTCACGCCTACGCTGACCGCATCGTGTTCCGGCAAAAAGGACGCGTCGTCGCCGAACATGCGCGCGCTTTCGGGCGTGGCGCGACGATCTTCGATCCCTGGCATTATATACCGGTTCTCGCGCGCAAGCCCGGCGCGCTGCGGAACGGCGCGCCTTTCAAGGATTGGGTGCTGCCGGGCGCGATCGAACGCGTGCGACGCAAGCTCACCGGCGACGATGGCGATCGACAAATGGTCAAGATTCTCGCCGCCGTCGTCGATGATGGATTGACCGCCGTGGAGGCAGCCTGCGCGGAGGCGCTCGCCCAAGGCGTTCATTCCGCCGACGTCATTCTCAACATTCTCGCGGGCCGGCGCGAGCCGCCGCCACCGCCGGCGATTCCCACACCCCAGTCGTTGACGCTGCTGCACATGCCGCTCGCCGACTGCGCCCGCTATGATCAATTGAGGAGAACGGCCTGATGGAACGCACACAGTTCTTCGATCTCATGGGAGAGCTCAAGCTCTTCGGCATGAGGAGCGCCTATGACGAGGTGATGTCGAGCGGCATAAAAAGGCAGCATGAGCCGCCGCGCATCGTCGGCGATCTTCTCCAGGCGGAAATCGCCGAAAAACATGCGCGCTCGATCAAATATCAGATGACGGTCGCGAAGCTGCCATTGGCGAAGGACGTCGAGGACTTCCAGTTCGAGGGCGCGCCGATCAATGAAGCTCTGGCGCGCGATCTCGCAGGCGGCGGCTTCCTCGACCAACAACGTAATTGCGTTCTCGTCGGCGGAACCGGCACGGGGAAGACTCATCTTTCGATAGCGATCGCCAGAAGCTGTATTCGCGCTGGAAAACGTGGCCGATTCTTCAACACCGTCGAGCTCGTCAACCGGCTCGAGAGCGAAGCGCGAGGCGGTCGTCAGGGACGCTTTGCGGACTATCTCACGAGAATGGACTTCATCATACTCGATGAGCTCGGCTACTTGCCGTTCGCGCAGTCGGGCGGACAATTGCTCTTCCATCTGATCAGTCGGCTCTACGAACGAACCTCGATCATCGTCACCACCAATCTCGCTTTCGGCGAATGGCCGAGCGTGTTCGGCGATGCGAAAATGACCAGCGCGCTGCTCGATCGCCTCACCCACCATTGCGACATCGTCGAAACCGGCAACGAAAGCTGGCGCTTCAAGAACCGCGCCTGATCCTCCCGATCACATCGCGAACCGAAACGCACTCGCCCCGGCTGCGCAATCCCGCCAGCTCCGCCGGGGCGAGCGCTCGCGTTCCGCCCTACGCCAAATGGGGGTCAATTTTGAACGCCGATCGGGGGTCAATTTTGGATGCCGATTGACACGCTGGAGGAGAGGTATCAAGGGATCATGGCTGCTTGGCTTCCCGACGGAGTGGCGGGCTCTATCAAGCTCGATGGCCACGGTTTGAAGGTCGACGCCGAATTCTCAGGCCGAGGCGAGGTATCGACGGCTGCCTTGGAGTCCTTGAAGATCGTCGCGTTCGACCTTGCTGCGTTGCATATGGCCGTCGAGGAGAAGGCGGATCTGCCCGCCTTCCTTCTACACGATAGTCCGCGCGAAACGGACTTGGATGGTCAGCTCTACGACGGCCTGTTCAGACTCGTGCATCAATGGGAGGAGCAGGTAGAAACGCCGTGCTTCCAATACATCATCACCACCACGACGGCTCCGCCGACCGAACTCCGGGGCGATCACTATGTCCGCCTCTTGATGAGTTCGACGCCAGCGGAGAAGCGCCTGTTTGCAATGGAAATTTGAGCCCGGCTTCGATGACGATCGAATCGCCCCAATCCTTTGTGGTCCGCGAGGAATGCCAGAAGGCCGCCTCACAGAACGGCTTCCGCCGCACCATGGGGGAAGAGGCGGGCTGGAGGGCCTTCGGATCGACCACAGCAAAAGGTACAATCTTTCTGGCGGCCACGGGGCCGTCCGGGCCGTGGTGCCTGGCCCTCGACCACCACGGCGTCATCCAAGAACTCAACATCCCCGAAACGAATCTTCCGGGCCCCGGACGAGCCCGTTTCGTCTTCGATACGCTCGGCGCGCTCTATGCGGTGTTGCGTCGTGTCTATGAACTGGGGGTCTGCCTACCGGATGCGCCGCTACGGGAGTTTGAGCTTCGCGTGGCGGCGCTGCCTCGCGCGACAGAGGCTGAACGACTCGTGCTGCAGCGGATCGGGCAGGACATCTTTCGCGACCGCCTGATGGATTATTGGCGAGGGCGATGTCCCCTGACCGGAATCTCCGACCCGGCCCTGCTCCGCGCCTCCCACATCATTCCCTGGGCAGATTGCCAAAGCGATGCCGAGCGGCTCGACGTGCACAACGGGCTCCTCCTTTCTGCGCTCTGGGACGCCGCATTCGATCGGGCGCTCGTGACCTTCGACGACCAGGGCAGGCCCGAATTCTCGCCCAGTCTCAGCGAGAAAGCGCGTTTCGAACTTCGCTGGGAATCACCGATTCCGCTCACGGACGAGCATCGTCGCCGGCTTGCCCGCCACCGTGAGCGAGCGCAAATTTTATCTTAGCGTATCGCGCGACATTCTGAATGACGGAACCTGCGAGGTCGCGATGGTTTTTAGAAGAGCGGGCGGGCGGCGGGCGGGGATATACCCAGATGCCCCTTGAGAGCGGCCGAGGGTTCTGAACGCGAGGCGATGCAGTGACTGGGATGGGAGATGGGGATCGACGTCGTGGACACCATGTGGACACCAAGCCAAATAAGCGAAGGGCCGCCTTTCGGCGGCCCGTTCATAACGCTCTAATTTTCTTGAGTTATTTTGGAGCGGGCGAAGGGATTCGAACCCTCGACCCCAACCTTGGCAAGGTTGTGCTCTACCCCTGAGCTACACCCGCATCCGCGGCCCAGCTCCGTGGCTCGACCGTGCGCCCTTATGCCGTAAACGAAACGCCTTTGCAACAGTCTTCCTTCGCTTCCGGCGCCTTGCGCGAGGGCCCCGTTTTCGTGTAGCGAGCCAGCGCCCCGCAGCCGAGACGCAGCCATGTTCAAGCGCATTTTCGAATCGTCCCTGTTCCTCTCGCGTTGGCTGCTCGCGCCTTTCTTCCTCATGCTGGCCGTCGGGCTGATCGAGCTGCTGATCAAGGCCGGCTCCCATCTTTGGGAGGCGACCGTGCATCTCTTCGCCTCCGACCAAGCCAATACGACGCTGCTCGTGCTCGATCTCATCGACACGACGCTCACCGGCGCGCTGGTGGTGATCGTCATGCTGTCGGTCTATGAGAATTTCGTCTCCAAGGTCGACGCCGCCGCCCATGCCGGCTGGCCGATCTGGATGGGCGCGATCGATTTTTCACAGCTGAAGCTCAAGCTCTTGTCCACCATCGTCGCCATCTCGGCGATCAAGCTGCTCGAAGCCTTCATGGATGTGAAGCATGTCGACGACCGCGAGCTGCTGTTCCTCGTCGGCATCCATCTCACCTTCGTGCTGTCGACCCTCGTTTTCGCCGTTTCGGAGCGGCTGTCCGGCCATGCGCCGGCCGATGCGAGCGAAGAGCCGCACTGAGCGACGCAGCGGGCGGCCCGAAGGCCGCGAATCAGTTGCGAGGGAGCGCGGTTCCCATCTCGTCGCAGGCGCGCAATTGCGCCTCGGTCGCGGTCCAGTAGGAAATGCCGCAAAGCGCCTGATAGCGGCTGGCGACGAAGAACGACCAGGCCTCATAGCCGAGAATCGCGGCGATGGCCGCCAGCAGCAGACCCCGGTTCATAGGCTCCTCCGCAAACGCCGCGACGGCCGATTCTGTCTCAGGGCCGCTGCCCGGTCAATCGCCGCGCGCCGCCGCGCCGGGGCCGCCCCAGAGCCAGGCCGCGCCGCGCACGCCGCTGGCGTCGCCATGGCGGTTGCGGACGATCTTCGTGTCGATGGCGTCCGAGAAGGCCTGCCGCTCGACGAGGTCGAAGAGCCCATCATAGATGCGATCGATGTTGGACACGCCGCCGCCGAGCACGATCACATCCGGGTCGATGAGATTGATGATGGCGGCGAGCGCGCGCGACAGCCGGTCGCGATAGACGTCGAGGCAATCGATCGCCGCGGCCTCGCCGCCCGCGGCGCGCACGGCGATCTCCTCGCCGCAGAGCCGTTGGCCGCTGCGGACGCCATAATCATAGGCGAGAGCGGGGCCGGACAGAAAGGTCTCGACGCAGCCGTAATGGCCGCAATAGCAAAGGCGCCCGGGGAATTCGTCCGGCGTCATCCAGGGCAGAGGCGTGTGGCCCCATTCGCCGGCGACCTTGTTGACGCCCTGCAGCGCCTTCCCCTCGACGACGAGGCCGCCGCCGACGCCGGTTCCGAGAATGACGCCGAACACCACGCGTCCGCCGGCGCCGGCGCCGTCCACGGCCTCCGAGAGCGCGAAGCAATTGGCGTCGTTCTCGATGCGCACCGGTCGGCCGAGCAGGGCCGCGAGATCCTTGTCCAGCGGCTTGCCGTTGAGCCCGGTCGTGTTCGAGTTCTTGACGAGGCCGGTGCGCGGCGAGATCACGCCGGGCGTGCCGAGGCCGACGCTGCCGCGCCCGCCGATCTCGCTCTCGAGGTCGCGCACCAGCGCCGTGATCGTCTGCAGGATCGCGACATAATCATGCGCCGGAGTCGGCGCGCGCCGGCGCGCGAGCGTCTCGCCGCTCGCATCCATGGCGATGGCCTCGATCTTGGTGCCGCCGAGATCGACGCCGATTCGGAAGGGTTGCTGTGTCATCGCCCTTCGTCCATCTAGAGCGGCCATCGGCTGTCGGCAGTCGGCAATCGCGATTCCGCCTAGCGGTATGCCGATTTGACCGGGCTGGAAGAGCGAGCCTGAAGCGCGATCCACGCGCGGTGCTGGACGGCGAGCCTTCAGGCTCGCTCTTCCCGCGCTCCCTTCGTCAGTGCAGCCGGGCCCGGTCCATGAGCGCGCCCTTCAATGCTTCGGCCGCGCTCTTGTCGATCTGCGCCGAATCGAGGTCGAGCCCCTCCGCCCGGGCGCCGTCGAGGCGGGCGCGGGTGAGATCGGCGCCGGCCGCGTCGGCGTCCTTCAGCGAGGCGCCGGTGAAATCGGCCCCGGCGGCGCGCGCGAACCGCAGATCGGCGCGTGCGAGATCGGCGCCGGCGAAGCTCGCACCCTCGAGCCGCGCCGAACGCAGCACCGCGCGCATCAGCCCCATGGACTGGTTCTTCATATCGGCCGAGAGATCGGCCTTGTCGAAAATGGCGCCGGAGAGATCCGCGCCGGTCATATCGGCGGCGATGCGGCTTCCCGAGAAGTCCGCCTTCGCGGCCTTGGCGCGCTGCATCTGCGCGGCGAACACATGCGCGCCGCGCAGCGAGGCGCCGCCGAGGTCGGCCTCGAGCAGCCATGCCTGATCGAGAATGGCGCGGTCGAGCTTCGCGCCCGAAAGCTTCGCCTTCACGAGCCGCGCCGCCCGCAGATTGACGCCCGAGAGGTCGAGACCCGAAAGGTCGAGGCCGTTGAGGCTCTTCGACGAGAGATCGACGCCATTCGCGCCGCCGGCGATCTTGCTCTCGATTTCCGCGCGCGAGAATTCCGCCTGTGAATAGGCCGGCTGCGACAAATCGACATTGCGCAGCATGTCCTGCGCGCGCGCCGGTCCCGAGACGCAGGAGAGCGCGGCGACGGCGCAGGAGAGCGCGGCGGCGCGGACGAAGCTCACGGCGTATCTCCCGTCTTCGCCTCGGCGGCCTCGGCGAGATCCTTGGCCTGGGCGACCCAGCGTCCTTTCTCGAGGCGGCCGGGAACGGCGAAGGAGGCGCTCACCCATTTGACATGCTCCGGCGTCCAGGCGGCGATCTGGTCGAAATGATAGACGCCGAGCCCATGCAGCTTCTCGACGCTCTTGGGGCCGACGCCCTTGATCTTGGAAAGATCGTCCGGCTTTCCATCGCGCGGGCCGGGCAGGCCGGGCGGCTGAACGCCGGGATGTTTCTTCGGCGTCTCGATCGGCGCGGCCTTGGGCGCGGGCGGCGCAGGCGGCGTTTCTTCGACCGGCGGCAGCTCGGGGCGAGATTCGAGCTCGGGCGGCGCGGCTTCCGGCGCGGGCTCGGCGGGCTGCTTCGGCGCGCCGCGCACGACGACATGGGGCGGCTTCTTCTTCGCGGGCGCGGGGGCTGGGCCGGCGGTCAGCAGCCGAACGGCGCCGCCGAGCGGCAGAGCGAGCGAATAGGCGGTCGCGAGCAGCAGGCCGAGATCGAGATAGAGCCCGGCGCGTCCCGGAACGATCTGCAAATTGCAGCAGAAGAAACCGCCGAGCAGCAGCAGCGCCGCGGTCAAAATCAGGCCATTGCCGGAAAATCGAGCAGCCCTGTCATTGGTGAAAGCGTAGAGGCCGACGGCCAAGCCGAGGGCGGCGGCGCCCGCGAGCCACTCCCACGACACGGCGAGCAGATAGAGCATGCGCGTTCTCCTTCTCCGCTGGGCCTGCTCAATCGACCATGAGCTCGATGCGCCGCCCCGGCGCGTCGTCGCCGGATGCGCCGCTCGCGGCCGCCTTCAGCCGCGTCGCATCCACTCCCGCCGCCACGAGATAGTCACGCAATGCCTCGGCGCGTCGCCGTCCGATCGTCTCGTTCTCCGCCTCCGAGCCCGCCCCGTCGAAACGGCCGATGATGGCGACCTTGGCGCGGGGAGCGCGCAGCAGCACAAAGGCGAGCGCGTCGGCGACCGGCTCCGCCTCCTCGGCCAGCGCGGAATGATCGGCGCTGAAGGAAAAGCCCGGCGCGACGGTCCGCGCGATCGCCGCATGGAGCTCGGCCGGCGCGATCTCGTCCTCGGGCGAGGCGAGTCCGAGCAGCGCCGAGCTCTCGAAACCCTCCGGCGTCTCTTTGGCGAGGCGGGCTTTGATGTCCTCCGCCGCCCGCGCGGTGAAGGCGGCGCCCTCGACGGCGATGCGCCGGTCGGAGATCGCCGCAGCGCCCGTGCGCAACCTCGTCACGGCCCGCAGAGCGGCGGCGGCCGCGCGGTCGAAACCCGCGGGCGCGCCGGCCGCGACGCCGATCTCACCGGCGATCTCGCCGCCGAAGCGCCGCCGGACCAGCGCGACGAGCCGCTCGCGCGCCGCACTGTCGGGGGCGAAGCCGGATAGGGCCAGCACGCCGTCATCCTTGCGCGCGGTCAACACATAGGGCGAGACGATTCCCGCCGCGATCTCGACTGCGCCCAGCGTGAAGCCTTTCGGCAGAGCGGCGCGCAGCCGCGTCTCGACGGCGGCGGAGGTCATATTCGGCTTGCCGACGCCCGTGATCGAGACGCGATCGTCGGCGAGCGCGACCTTGCCGCTTTCGAGTCCGTCGAGCGTTGTGAGAGCCGCGCGCGCGGCGGCGGCGAATTCGCTTGGGGCTCCGCTCGCGACGCGGCTCTGATCGGCGAGCGTCGCCGCGCCGGCGAGGGCGGCTGCCTCGCTCGCCAGCGCCTCATGGACGGCCGGCGTCGGCGCATAGCCGAACAGCGACACCGACGCGCCGCTCTTCGTAGCGCTCCAGACGAAGGGCGCGACGCGCGGCGCCGCAACTTCGATCATCTTCACCTCGACGCCGGCGGGCGGCGATCGCAGCGTCGCCAGCGCGCGGTCATAGGCGTCGAAGCTCGCCGCCGCGCCGCTCGCGGTCAGAGTGGCGTCGGAGAGGACCGCCTCGCCATCGCCGAGCGCGTCGAGCACGGCGACGGCGTAGGCCGCGAGCGCGTCGAAATTCGCCGGGGCGCCGAAGGCGTAGGCGGTCTCGTCGGTGAGCGTGAGGCCCTCGGCCGCCGCGGCCGCGCGCAGCGTCTCACGCGCGTTCGGCGGCACATGGCCGGAGAGGGCGAGCGTCTTGCTGTGGCGCGCCAGCGTGAGGACGAAGGGCTTGGCGAGGCCCGGAGCGGCGGTCATGTCGATGACTGCGCGAACGCCGTCCTCTTTCGCAATTTCCGCGACGACCGGAGCCGCGGCCTCGCGCGACAGGGCGGTCCCGGACAGAGTCACGTCGCGGCCGTCGACCGTGACGGCAGCGTCGGCGAGGCTCTGCGGCGTCGCGGCCCGAGTCAGAGCCGAGCGGGCGCGGCCCGCTATATCGGCCTCGATCTTCTCGCCGTTCATGATTGCGGCGATCGTGACGAGTATGGCCAGCGGAAGCAGGCCGATCCACCATTTGCCCGGCTGCATCATCGCGCTCACGACTCCCTCGAGCGAGAATCATTACGTATGGACTCGAAGTTCTAGCAGGGGCCGGGGGCAAGACCAACTCGCGCGAGCCGCGGCGCGGGCGGTCGTTCAGGGCTTTTTCGTTCAGGACTTTTTCTTTCCGGGGTCGCCGGGGCCGGCGGGCGGGGCCGGATAGAGGTCGATCGCCTTCTCGAGCGTCCAATAGCAGTCGAGCGCGCCCGAGGGCCGCACGCACCAGAGCGGGCCGTCGCGCTGATCGACCAGAACCTTTTGATCGCGCACGAGCTGCACGCATTCGCCGGCGGAGAGCCTCGACTTGAAATAAGCGGCGTCGTCCTTGGCGGTCTTCTCGTTGATGGGCTTGAAGGCGCGCTTGATGTCGGCCGGATCGCGGCAGGCGAGCACGGCCCCGCGCGCCACGGCGGCCTGCGCCGCGGGAGCGAGACAGAGAGAAACGGCGAAAGCGAGGAGAATGCGCATAAGCGGTTGCTTAGCCGATATCGGCGCGATTTTCCAGCGCGAGGGGCATCACGAGAGCCGCACGAGGCGTCAGTTCTGATTCGACGGTTCGAATGGGGGCGTTTTCGACTCGCCGTTTTCCGGCGCCGGATAGTCGAGAATTTGCTCATCTAGAAGGCGGACCAGATAGGCTTCCATCTTCGGGAACTTCAGCTCCCCATTGCTCCAAGCTCGGTCTGCTTCGGCGAGCGCTTCGTAATACGGCCCTCTTTCATACCTGATTCGTTCCGGAACAATTACCCTTCCACCAGGCAGCCCTTTGTTTTTGACGCATAAAATATAATAGCACGCGGCACGCGCAGTTCTTCCGTTTCCTTCTATGAAGGGATGGATCCAATTCAAGCGCCATAAAACATATGACGCCAGCACATATTCGCTCCATATGTGCCAATTCTCTTGCACTGTGCAAACAAACTGATCCATCAAATGCGGCACCTGCGAAAAATGCGGCGGGATATGACCCTCGAGGTATATCGGTTCCTCTCTGAATCGCCCGCCGAACTGACTTATATTTGAAACCGCAGCCGCATTCAGCGACCAAAGCATGTATTTATCGAAGGCGCGCACGCCTTGGTCTATGCCAATTTGGATGCAGTCTATCAAAAGGTCATATTGCCGAGCGAGGTTTCGCTCTTGGACCCGATCGTAGAGGCAGCCCCCATCCTCTTCTGAGACAAACATGATAACTTCACCAAGAAAGCCCCCAGGGCTTCGCCATGGGGAAAATGCTACCGGGGCAAGACGAGGTTGAGATGCTTAGCTGCATGTCTCGCCGATGCTTTCGTTATCCCTGAACGCTGCGGAGCGTTGCCGAAGATGAAGCTTGCTTTCTGCTCGGCGAGCTCTTCTTCTGTCATCCCCTTCGCTATGGAAGCCGCGACTCTGGCGCGCTGCGCCGCTCGATCCGGCGGAGAAAAACCGAGAGATTTTCGTTCGACCATGCGCCCCTCCTCCGACGGCTGGAACGGCAAATATGTAGCGGAGATATTGGTTTTTTCCCACTGAAAAGAATAAGAGAGCGCTTTCCGAGAATTCGCTCGACCGAAAGAACGCCTCACGGCGCGCGCTGGAACAGGCCGATGGTGAGCAGCACGCCGACGACGACCACGACGAGGCGCAGCCTGTTCTCCGGAATGCGATGCAGGAGCTTCGCGCCGGCGACGCCGCCGATCGTCGCCCCCGCCGCGGTGACGAGCGCCTGCGACCAGTGCAGATCGGGAGAGAACAGGAAGATGCCGACGGCGGAGGCGTTCATCACCCCGGCCAGCACATTCTTGGTGGCGCTGGCGATGCGCACATTCTGGCCGGCCATGGTCAGCGCCGCCACCATCAGAAAGCCGATGCCGCCGCCGAAATAGCCGCCATAGACCGAGATGAGGAATTGCGCGACGCCGGCCGCCGGAGCCGGAAGCTGCGCCTGCGCCTCGCCCGGCCGGCGGAAGAAGCTCCCATAGGTGAAGACCACGGTCGCGAACAGCACGAGCCAGGGCACGAGCTTGGCGAAGAAGGCCGGCGGCGTCACCAGCAGAATGGCCGCGCCGATCGCGCCGCCGACGACGCTGATGGCGAACAGCGCTCGCATCGACAGCCCGCCGGCCCCGGCCGAGAACTTGCGCCCGGCCCAGCCCGTCGCCACCTGCGCCGGGAACAGAGCAACGCAGGAGGTGATATTGGCGGCGCGCGCGTCCATGCCGGTCAGCATCAGCGTCGGCAGAGTGAGGAAGGAGCCGCCGCCGGCGAGCGCATTCTGCGCGCCGGCCCACATGGCGACGAAAAAGAGCAGGATCAGCAGCATCGCCCGGTTTTCCCAGCTCGGGCGGAGGAAATCAAGTCGCCGGCGCGACGAGGAGGCGGCGACGCATCGCCGCCTCCCTTCCCTCCCGCGCGGGCGCGGCGCGGTCGGGAGCGGTCACGCCGGGATCGGCCCCACCTTCAGCTCGGCGAGATATTCGGCGAGTTTTCGAAGTTCGGCCTCGACGAGCGGTTTCAAGGGCGGCCGCGGCGCGCCGGCGGGAAGGCCGCGCAGCGCGAGACCGGCTTTCACCGTGGTCGGCAGGCCGCCGAAGACGATGAAGCGCAGCACCGGCAGGATTTCGTAGAAAAGCGCGCGGGCGCGGGCGATGTCGCCCGCCTGCACCAGCTCGAACAGCCGCGCCGGACGGTCGTCGAGCAGATTGGGCGCGG
Source organism: Methylosinus trichosporium OB3b (assembly GCF_002752655.1). NCBI lineage: Bacteria > Pseudomonadati > Pseudomonadota > Alphaproteobacteria > Hyphomicrobiales > Methylocystaceae > Methylosinus > Methylosinus trichosporium. Next base: position 3,212,903 of record NZ_CP023737.1, read on the forward strand.
CCGTGCACCAGCCCGCGGCGCCCGCGGCGATCGCCTCCAGCGCCATGTGGTTGGCGCCATTGTAGAAAGGGATCGTCCCGTTCGACAATTTGTAGATCGCGTGCATCCGGTTGAGGTCGCCGCTGCTCTCCTTGATGAAGCGCACGGTGGGAAGCTCGCGGACGAGCCGCACCAGGAATTCCGGCGACATGTCGACGCCGCTGGTCCCGGGATTATTGTAGGCCATGATCGGCAGATCGGTCGCCGTCGCTATGGCGGCGTAATGATCGAAGATCTCTGCCTCGGTCAGCTTCCAATAGGACACCGGAATGACCATCAGCATGTTCGCGCCGATTTCGCTCGCATAGCGCGCCTTGGCGACGGCCGCCGCCGTGGTCAGCTCGGCGACGCCGACGATCACCGGCGTGCGGCCGGCGACGGTCTCGACGCCGAGACGGGCGCCATGCCGCCACTCCTCCTCGGTGAGATAGGCGCTCTCGCCGGCGCTGCCGAGAAAGGCGACCGCCGCCGGTTTCGAGCGCAGCAGATTCTCGGTCACGCGCCGAAAGGCCCGCTCGTCTATGCCGCCTTCATCGGAAAAGGGCGTGACGGGATAGGCGACGATTCCTCTGATCGTGTCGGTCATGGCGGTCCTCACTTCGATTCTTCGCGGATCGCCAAACGGCCGGCGTTCTGCAGCATGGGCGCGTTCTCGCAGGCGAGATAACGCGCGGGCTTGTCGGGATCGGCGTTGACGTGATGGTGCCAGGCCCAGACGGGGATATAGACGGCGTCGCCGACCTCCCAGTCGATGCGGCGATCCTCGATCAGCGAATAGCCGCGCCCCTCCAGCACATAAAGAATGGTCTCATAGGTGTGGCGATGGCGGTTCGAGCGCCCGCCCGGCGTCAGCCCGCCCACGGTGAGGCTGATGGCATGGGAGGGCAGGTCGATGAAATGCACCGGATGCTTGCGCTCGGCCGAATAAGCGGCGCGCGCGTCGTCCTTCTCGACGCCGCGATGGGCGAGCCGTTCGGGCAGCCGAACCTCGAACGAAGGCGGCGTCTTGTCGAAATCGGCGGAGTGGAAAGTCTGCTGGGCGGACATGGCTACCTCCCGTCTCGTTGTGACGCTTTTTTCATCAGGCAAAGACGAGAATAGGTCCAAGACTTGTTTTCGATACTGAAAATAGGGATTGCCTATGATAGAGTTCCGCCATGGACTTCCGTCGGCTTCGCTATCTGATCCAGGTCGGGGAGGCGCGCAGTTTTACGCGCGCGGCGCGGTCGCTCAATGTGTCGCAGCCGACGCTCTCGCAGCAGATCCAGGACCTCGAGGCCGAGCTCGGCGTGACCCTGTTCATCCGCAGCGCGCACAAGGTCGAGCCGACCGAGGCCGGCCTGCTGACGATCGACTGCGCGCGCCGGGTGCTGGCCGAGGTCGAGGGGCTGCGCGAGGCGGTGCTGGAGCATCGTGGGCTGAAGCGCGGCCGGCTGCGCATCGGCGTGACGCAGACCTTCAACGCGCTCTATCTGCCGCGCATCGTCACCGATTTCGCGCGTGACTATCCGGCCATCGACCTCGAGATATTGGAGCTCGCCAATGACGAGATCGACGCCGGCGTCGAGGCGGGCACGCTGCATCTGGGCGTCGGCCTGCCCCGCGCGCATACGAAGAGCCGCGCCGAGCCGCTCTACGCCGACACGCTGATGCTGGTCTGCGCGCGCGAGAGCCGGCTCGGCGAGGCCGAGGAGGTCCCCGCGAGCTACATCGCGCAGGAGAGCCTAGCGCTGCTCGGCCATGGCTTTCGCACGCGGGCGGCGGCCGACGATTATCTCGCCGAGGCGAAGGTGACGCCGCTGCGCATCCTCGCCTTCAACACGTTCGCGGCGATCCTCAATGTCGTCGCCACCGGCGAATATGTGTCGATCGTCCCCGCCGACGTGCGCCATGTCTCGGGCGTCGCGACGCTGCATTTCGCCCGGCTCGCGCCGGCGCCGCCGCTGCGCACCATCTGCCTCCTCAGCGCGCCGGATGGCCGCGCCACCCCGGCGGCGCTGCGCCTCGCCGCCCGCATCCGCGACCATTTCGCCGCGAGCGCGCGGTGAAGGGGGCGTCAGGCCGCTTCGACTTCCGCCCTGATCCGCTCGCCGAAATCGCGCTCGGCGATCTCGAGATCATATTTCGACTGCAGATTCATCCAGAAGGCCGCGCTCGTGCCGAGATAGCGGGCGAGGCGCAGCGCGGTCTCCGCGGTGACGCCGCGCTTTCCAGCGACGATCTCGCTGATCCGGTTGGCGGGCACCCGCAAGCTCAGCGCCAGCGCGTGAGCGCTGATTCCGCGCGCTTTCAGCTCGGCGGCGAGGGTGCGGCCCGGATGGATCGGGCCGAAACGGAAGCCGCCGGGCGGGGCCTCGAAGATGTCCGCGCTTTTCGTCGTCATGGCCAACCTCACTGAAGCCAGGGCGATTTCGCCCGGATGTCTCGCCATCCCCGGCGAGCCGGGACCCTGTGATGGCGCTTTAAAAGCAAGTCGTGCGGTTCTACGCCACTGCGGCCGCGCCTTCATCTCAATGATAGTCGACGATCTCCACCTCGAACGCATCGCCGTCCTCGAATCGAAAGGCGATCCGCCAGGGGCCATTCACTTTGATCGCCCATTGGCCCTTGCGGTCACCCGAGAGCCGGTGAAGTCCGACGCTACGAAGCGGTGGAAGGTCATCGAGCGAGGCGGCGCTGTCGAGCTCCGCCAGACGTTGCCGCGCGAGCGCTTCGTCGAGGCCGGAAAACTTCGACTTGCCGGTCTCGACGAACTGCCGAGTCACCGTGCCTTTGACGGAGCGTATCATACATAAAACATACTATGACAGGCATAGGCCGTCAAACAGCGGATGAAGTCACGGCACCATCCCCCACCGCGAAACCGCGTTCCCCTTCGCCCGGCCCTATGCTATCGCCTCCCGCCATGAGCACACGCATCGACGCCCGCTTCGAAGCCCTGCGCGCCGAGGGCCGCGCCGCCCTCGTGACCTTCGTCATGGCCGGCGATCCGGACCTCGAGACCTCGTTTCAGATTATGAGGAGCCTGCCGAAGGCCGGCGCCGATCTCATCGAGCTCGGCATGCCCTTCACCGATCCGATGGCCGACGGCCCCTCGATCCAGGCGGCGGGCCTGCGCGCCCTGCATGCCGGAATGACGGTCACGAAGACGCTCGACCTCGTGCGGCGCTTCCGCGAGGAAGACAATGCGACGCCGATCGTGCTGATGGGCTATTACAACCCGATCTATGTGCGCGGCCCGGAGAATTTCCTGGCGGAGGCCAAGGCCGCCGGCGTCGACGGGCTGATCGTCGTCGATCTGCCGGCCGAGGAGGACCAGGAGCTGTGCCTGCCGGCCCGGGCCATCGGGCTGAGCTTCATCCGCCTCGCGACGCCGACCACCGATGACGCGCGCCTGCCCAAGGTGCTCGAAAATTCCAGCGGCTTCGTCTATTATGTCTCGCTGACCGGGATCACCGGAGCGGCGCTCGTCGATTATGCGGGCGTCGCCGAGGCGGTCGCCCGGCTGAAGCGCCATACGCCGCTGCCGATCGCGGTCGGCTTCGGCGTCAAGACGGCCGAGAACGCCGTCGCCATCGCGCAATATGCCGATGGCGTCGTGGTCGGCTCGGCGCTGGTCGATGCGCTCGCCCGCTCGCTCGACGCCGAAAAGCGCGCGAGCGAGCAAACGGCGCCGGCGGTGACGGAACTCGTCGCCGAGCTCGCCCGAGGGGTGCGCGGAGCGCGCGTCCCCCTCGCGCCGGTGAAGAAAGAATCGCCCTTCTCTCTGAAAGCGACCTTCGGAGCGCTCGCGAGGCTCTGGTCATGAACTGGTATTCGAATGTCGTTCCGCCGAAGATCAAAGCCCTCATCAAGCGCGAGGCGCCCGAGAACGCCTGGGTCAAATGCCCGGAGAGCGGCCAGCTCGTGTTCCACAAGGACATAGAGGACAATCTCTATGTCATTCCGGGCTCGGGCTATCACATGCGCATCCCCGTCGAGGCGCGGCTCGCCAGCCTCTTCGACGAGGGCGAGCACGAATTGCTGCCGACGCCGGAGGTTCCGGCCGATCCGCTGAAATTCCGCGACATCAAGCGCTATGTCGACAAGATCAAAGAGTATCGGTTGAAGACCGGCCATATCGACGCGGTGACGCTGGCCTTCGGCAAGCTCGAGGACGCGCCGGTCACGGTCGCGGTGCAGGATTTCGACTTCATGGGCGGCTCGCTCGGCATGGCGGCGGGCGAGGCGATCGTCACCGGCATGACCCATGCGCTGGAGAAGCGCACGCCATTCATCATCTTCACCGCCTCGGGCGGCGCGCGCATGCAGGAGGGCATGTTCTCGCTGATGCAGATGCCGCGCACCACGGTCGCGGTGCGCCGGCTGCGCGAGGCGCGCTTGCCTTATATCGTCGTGCTCACCAATCCGACCACGGGCGGCGTCACCGCCTCCTATGCGATGCTGGGCGACATTCACATCGCCGAGCCCGGCGCGATCATCGGCTTCGCCGGCGCGCGCGTCATCGAGCAGACGATTCGCGAGAAGCTGCCGCAGGGTTTTCAGCGCGCCGAATATCTGCGCGACCATGGCATGGTCGACATGGTCGTGCCGCGCCCCGAGATGCGCGCGACATTGGCGCGGCTCTGCGCTCTGCTGACCAAAGCGCCTCGGCGCGCCGCCTGACGGGAGCGTAGGGCGCATCATGGATCAGCGCGACGCGATTCTGACGCGGCTGCTGGACCTCCATCCAAAGAAGATCGATCTGTCGCTCGGCCGCACCGAGCGGCTGCTCGCCGCCATGGGCCATCCCGAGCGGCGCCTGCCGCCGATCATTCATGTCGCCGGCACCAATGGCAAAGGCTCGACGCTGGCGTTTCTGCGCGCCATGCTGGAGTCGGCGGGCCTCCGCGCGCATGTCTACACATCGCCGCATCTGCTGCGCTTCAACGAGCGCATCCGCCTCGCCGGGACGCTGGTCGACGACGATCGCCTGCGCCGCATGCTCGAGGACTGCGAGCGGGCCAATGGCGCGCAGCCCGTCACCTTCTTCGAGATCACCACAGTCGCCGCTTTCGCGCTCTTCGCCGAGGAGCCGGCCGATTGGCTGCTGCTCGAGACCGGGCTCGGCGGTCGCTATGATTCGACCAATGTGATCGAGGCGCCGAAGGCGACCATCATCACCTCGATCTCGCACGACCATCACGAGTTCCTAGGCGATACGATCGAGAAGATCGCCTATGAGAAGGCCGGCATCTTCAAGCGCGGCGTTCCGGCGATCATCGGCTTTCAGCAGGACGCCGCCCGCAATGTGCTGGAGCGAGAGGCGCGGCGCGTCGGTGCGCCGACCTTCATCGCCGGCGAGGATTTCCATATTCGCGAGGAGAACGGCCGGCTCGTCTATGAGGACGAGAAGGGCCTGCTCGATCTGCCGCTGCCGCGCCTGCCGGGACGGCATCAGCAGGCCAACGCCGCCGGCGCCATCGCCGCGCTGCGCGCCGTCGCGCCGGAGATCGGCGCCGAGCATATCGAGGCCGGGCTGCTGCGCGCCGAATGGCCGGCGCGGCTGCAGCTGCTCTCGCGCGGCCGCGTCGCCGAGCTGGTTCCGCCGGGCTCCGAGGTCTGGCTCGACGGCGGACACAATGACGACGGCGGCCGCGTGCTGGCCGAGGCGATGGCGGAGTTCGAGGAGAAATCCGCGCGGCCGCTCGTCTTCGTCTGCGGCGCGCAGGTGACCAAAGACATCGGCGCGCTGCTGAAGCATTTCGCCGGCCTCGCCCGCGAGGTGGTGGCGGTTCCGGTGGAGGGCGAGCACAAGAGCTGGCCGCCCGAGGAGATCGCCGCGCTCGCCTGCGCCGAGGGGATGCGCGCCGCCGGCGCCGGAAGCGTCGAGGAGGCGCTGTCGATCATTGCGCGCGGCTCCTACGAAGCGCCGCCGCGCATATTGATCGCCGGCTCGCTCTATCTCGCCGCCGGCGTGCTGGCGCTGAACGGCTCGGTGATCGAGTAGCGACTGGCGCACTCCCTTCTCCCGCTCGCGCACGGCTGTCCGGGGAAAATCAGGCATAGGCGAGCTCCAGCTGCCTCGGCGATATGCGCCGCCGCGCGGCCTGATATTTGGGCGGCGGCCGTTCGAGTCTGTCGATCGGTCGCCGCTCGAACAGAAACCTGCCGGCGAGCTCCGAGAACCGCAGATGCGCGAGTTCGATATCGTGGCGGTGGGCGGCGATGCGCAGCAGCACGAAAGCGATCATCGCCGCGATCAGCTGCAGCCGCACGGCGTTCTCGTTTTCGCCGAGAAACTTGCGGATGTTGAGATGCTGCTTGATCCAGCGGAACAGCAGCTCTATGGCCCAGCGCGCCTTGTAGAGCGCGGCGATCTCGACCGCCGAACGCGTCATGTCGTTGGTGATCACGACGATCAGCTGCGGCTTGCCGTCCTTCAGCGCATCGCGTTGAATATGAAGGCGACGCAGCGGCATGGGCAGTTTCGAGTCGCCCTTGCTGGCGAGCTCGACCTCGCAATCCCTGAGCACGGTGTAGCCTTCGCCGCGCGTCTGCGGCATCTCCCGATCCGCGAGGTCGGCGAGGCGGGTGTTGCTCTTGGGGCGCGTGACGAACAAGGCTCGGGCCTCGTGAATGTCCCTCCACCATTTGAAATCATAATAGCCCTTGTCGAAGACATAGGTCGCGCCGGCCTCGATCGGCGTCTTCTTGCCGATCTCGACATCGTTGACATTGGCGGGCGTGACCTCGACGCAGAAGGGGCGGTCGACCCCGGGATCGTAGACGACATGCATCTTCATGCCGTGGATGCGGCCGTTCGAGCGGGCGAAGTCGTGGAACTTGCTCAACGGGATAGGCGTCGAATCGATGAGGCGCAGCAGCTCGGCGCCGTCGCGGCGCGTTCTGCGGTCGAGTTCGCAGGAGAGGCGCGCGAAAAGATCGGCGAAGACGCCGACGGGCCGGCGTGCGTTGGCTTCGGCGAGGGTGGAGCGGGCGATCCTGCGGACGCCGAGGTGATAATGGGAGCCGCTGTTGGCGTTGAAGGCGGCCTCGAGGCTGCGCAGGCTCGTTTCGCCGCCGAGCTGAGCGGCGATCAGGACGACGAGATGATCCCAGCTCTTGAAGGATTTGTCGTAGGCGTCGCCCTTGTGGCGCGCGACGATTTGGCCGAACGCGCGACGATCGATCGGCTTGAGCAAGTCGACAAAAACGCTATTCTGGAAGCGCATGTCTGGTCCTTTATTTTCCAGTCTCGACAACCGGAAAATACCCCGAAACCTTCGGAAGTACCAGGCATGCGCCCGCGACTTATCGACTCATTCCCCGGACAGCCGTGCGCAGGGCGGGAGAAGGGAGTCGCGCCCTAAGCCGCGATGCTCTCGCGCTCCCGCTCGACCTGCTCATAATCCGACAGACGGCGCATCGGGCGCGTGGCTCTGTTCCGACGCGAGATCAGTGTGGCCGCGGTCGCGATCTCCACGCAGATCAGCGCCGCGAGCAGAATAGCGTAGCGCGGATCCGCGCGCAGCAGGGTCTCGAGCGCCACCAGAAAGAAGATATGCGTCGCCGGAACGGCGATCATGACGAAGCTGCTCGAGGCGCCGCGCCGGCCGGTGACATTGCCGAAGGTCAGCACCAGCGCCATCGCCAGCAGCGTATGCGCGAAGGAGAGGGCGGGCATGCCGAAGCGCTTGGCCGCCTCCGCCGCCCATTCGCCGGAGAGGCGGCGGTCGAGCCGGGCGACGCTCCAATTGCCGAGAAACTCGAGCGGGCCCATCTCATAGACGCCGCGCCAGCTGCGCGCCGGCAGCGATTCGCTGCCCTGCATCGGCAGCGCCATCGCATATTCGTCGAAGCCGGCGATGCGCACCTCGGTGCTGTCGAAGGGACGCGTCTGAATGCTGCCGTGGGACAGCGCCAGGATGACGCCGGAGGGCGTGCGACGAAATTCGGCGCGCGCGGCGGTGATGGTCTCTTCCTGGTTTTTCGCCAGCGACAGCTGCCGCACGAACAGATTGACGGCGATGTCGGGCGTCTCCCAGCGCTCGAGGTAGAGCGTCTTCAGCCCATTGTCGAATGTGTAGAAGCGCGCGGGCTCCAGCATGCGGTGGTTCAGCGTGTTGCGCACCACATTGATGACGTCCTGCAGCGCGCCGGCGTAATGCGGGGCGATGAGATTGGCGAGGCCGTAGCCGATGAGCACCATCGCGCCGGCGCAGACGATCGCCGGGCGGCACACGGACCAGACCGAGAGCCGCAGCGCATAGAGCACCGCGATCATGCCCTCGCTGGACATGCGCGCGAATTCGAGCGCCGTCGCGACGCCGATCGCCATGGGGAGGGTGATATAGACGACGGTCGGCGTGGTGCCGATCAGCGCCGGCGCCAGCAGTCCGGCGCGAATCGCCGCGGGCGTCAGCGTGTAGAGCAGATAGGACAGAACGACCGGCACGCTGAGCGCGAATTGCACGACCGCCATGCTGAACAGGATGCGCCGGGCGAGATAGGTGAACAAGAGGCGAGGCATGGATCCCGTTCCGGCGCGCGGCGCCGCGCGACGCTCCGATCGAGAGCGCTATCGCCGCATCCACGCATATGAATAGCGGAATTCGGCCTATTTGCGAAATCGCTCCCAGGCGCGGCGGGAATAGTCCTTCCAGGCGGCGTCGAACGCCCGCGTCGACGGCAGCAGCGTCGCGCCGGCCCAATGGGCGAAATAGATTTCAGCGCCATAGGGGTCGAGCGGCTTGCCGTCCTCGAAAGTGATTCCCTTGGCCTTGTAGAAGCTCTCGGCCGACGCCTTCTCGATGCAATCGGGCAGAGCGGAAATGGCGAGCCGGCGCCGATGCGTCACGAAATTCACGAGCGGCTGCGCGAATAATTGCCCGCGTTTGCGCACCGCGTGGAAAATCTCCGCGTCCTGCGCGATCGTCTCGATGAAATGCGAGAGCGTCAGATATTTTCGCGAGGTGATCCAGAACCCGTCGTTGAAGAGAAAGGCGTCGCGCAGAAAGTCGTAATTGGCCTTCTTCTCGTTATAGACATATTCGAGGCTCGCCGAGGCGACGATGAACTCGCGCTTGCCGGCTTCGAGCCGCCCGAAGAGCGGCGCCAAATCGCGAAACAGCACGACGTCGACATCGACATAGGCGACCTCGTCCAGCGGCAGAGCGAGCGCATGGAGCTTGCGCAGGCGCCGGCGATGGCTGTTGAAGAAGCCGGGATAGAGCTCGAGCGCGAGTCTGTCGATCTCGGTCGGCGTCTCCTCGACGAAATGCGCGCCATAGATTTCGGCGGCGCGGCGCGTCAGCGCGACATTCTCGTCATAGGGGATGAGATAGAGCGGTAGATGCGCATTGGTGGCGACATAGCTCTCGAGGAAGGGCAGCAGCCAGTCGATGATCTTGTCATTGCCGACGATGGCGATCCCGTAGCGCTCGGCCGCCGCGGCGGCGAGAGGCTCGGCGACGGAAACGGAAAGGGGTGGATTTGCAGAACCGATGCTCATATAAGCCTTCTACTTGGAAATTACGCCTCCGAGCAAGTGAATGCCGGAAAACGGATTTCTCCTTTGTGTCTCGGAGGTTGCGGGGGAGGTCACAATCAGCGCCGCAGGTTTGAGCGCTATCGACGCTCGCCGGCCGCTGGCCGGACGGACGGTCGCGGTGGTCCATGCCGCTTGGCACTCCTGCGGCAGCTATCAGCTCAATGTGAGCCAGATCCTCGCCTATCGCGCGCTCGGCGCGCGGACGATCTCGGTCGCCGTGATGGACGTTCCGTCGCCGCCTCCGCCGCAGGGCGGGCGCTGGCCGGCCTATCTCGCCGCGACATCCGAATTGCCCGCCGACGCGCGCTATTTCTGTGGCCCGCGCCGCATGGGCCTGTCCGCATGGCTGCGCGTGATCCATGGCGACGAGGCGGGCTATCTCATCGAGATGATGAAGCGCGTCGAGCTTCCGGACGGGATCGCGCGCGAGCAGATCGATCTCATCCACGCCAACCATTTCTTCACTCTGCCGCTGGCCGCGCGCCTGCGCGCCGGACGCGACATTCCGACGCTGCTCGAGACGCAGGACATTCAGGCGCGTCAATTCGTCCTGCGCAACGAGACGCGCTTTTGCGTTCCGCCAGTCGCGCGCTATGAGAGCATGCTCGCGGTCGAGCTCGAATGGATGCGCAAGGCCGATCGCTGCATCCATCTCAACGCCGAAGAGAACGACGACTTCTCGCGGCTGCTGCCCGACGCGTCGCATCGTCTCATCTATCCGGCGATCGCGCCCGTCGCCTGCGGCCCCGGCGGCGCGCGCGTCATATTCGTCGCCAGCGATAATTTCCCCAATCGCGACAGCCTGCGCTGGCTGCTCGCCGAGGTGACGCCGCTGGCCCCGCAGGTTCGCATCGAGGTCTATGGCAATATCGATTCCGGACTGAAGAAGCGCGACCCTGCTCTGTATGAAGCCCATCGCGATGTGCTGAGAGGCCGGGTCGAGGATTTGAACGCCGTCTATGCCCAATCGGCCGCGGTGTTGCTGCCGACGGTCGAGGGGCACGGCCTCTCGATCAAAACCGTCGAGGCGATGTCGAGCGGCGCGCCGCTGATCGCGACGCGGCGCGCCTTTCGCGGCATGGGCTTCGATCCCTCGAGACTGCGCAATGTGACGCTCGCCGACGACGCGCAGAGCTTCGCCGCCGCGCTGCGCGACATCGGGAACAGCCCGGAGGCGACGGCGCGCGTCGATTCCGATACGCGTCGTCTCTATGACGAGAAGTTCAGCTTCGGCGCCTATGCGCGCGCGCTCGAGGAGGCGGCGGCGCCGCTCCTTCGGCCATGAGCGAGAATGAGCCGGGGCCGCTGGCCGGTCGCGACGTCGCTCTGGTGCATCCGGCGTGGCACTCCTGCGGCACTTATCGCGTCGTGCTCGGGCAGATCGCCGCCTATCGCGCGCTCGGCGCCCGCGTCGCGCCGATCGCCGTCAGCGATCTTCCGGGTTTCGCGCCGGACCGCGCTTGGCGCTGGCGCTGCTTCGTCGCGGCGACGCCGGAGCTTTCGCAAGGCGAGCGCTGGTTCGCCGGCCCCTCGTTTTGCGCCTATCTCGCGCCACGCTTCCTGCGCGAGGTGCTGTGGCCCTATCTGCACGGCGATCAGGCGATCATCCGCGCCGGAATCGCCGAGCGTGCGCGGTTCTCCTCCAAATTGACGACGCGCCGTTTCGATCTCGTCCATTGCAATCATTTCTTCCTGATGCCGGTGGCGCAGCGGCTCGCGCACGCGGGTGCGCCGATCCTGCTCGACACCCATGATCTGCAGGCGCGGCAATTCGCGCTGATGAACGAACGCGCCTTTCTGCTCTCGCCCCGCGTCGGCTACGACGAAATGCTCGCCCGCGAGCTCGAGCTGATGCGCGGCGCCGATCTGCTGCTGCATCTCAATGCGGAGGAATACGAGGATTTTCGCGCGCTGCTGCCGGAAAAGCGCCATGCGCTGCATTATCCGGGCGCGCCGGATGCGCCGCTCGGGCCCGGCGGGGCCGACATCGTGCTGGTCGCGAGCAACAATAGCGCCAATGTCGAAAGCGTGATCTGGTTCCTGCGCGAGGTTCTCGGGCGCGCCGGCGCGCCATCGGTGAAGATCGTCGGCAATGTCGATGCGGGCGTGAAGGCGCGCGAGCCCGCGCTCTATCAGTCGGCGCGATCCTGCTTCGTCGGGCGCGTCGAGGACCCTGCCGCAGTCTATGCCGCGGCGCGTCTCGCATTGCTGCCGACGATCAGCGGCCACGGCCTCTCGATCAAGACGGTGGAGGCGATGGCGAGCGGCCTGCCGATGATCGCGACGGCTCACGCCTTTCGCGGCATGCGCGCAGACGCCGCGGGTTTTGCAAATGTCGTGATCGCCGATCGGGCGGAGGATTTCGCCGCCGCCCTGCGCGCCGCGGCGAGCGATTCGCGCATCCCGTCGCAGGAGGAGCGAGCGGCGAGCGCGACGCGGCGCTTCTATGAGGAGAATTTCTCGCTGTCCTCTTATGCGCGCCGCCTCGCCGCGCTGGTTCCTCCTTTGCTGCACGAGCGGGCCTGAAGGCCGGCGCCTCGCGCGAGGCAATCGGGTGAAGGACGACAGCCCCATCACCCTCGTCCTGAGCAAGGAGCCCGCGAAGCGGGCGTCTCGAAGGACGGCAACGGGGAGAAACCTGAGATTTCTGACCGTGGCCGTCCTTCGAGACGCCGCCTACGGCGGCTCCTCAGGACGAGGGTTGGGATTATCCTTCACCGGATTGCCGTGGCGCCTGCGACGTGGCCATTGCGTTCGCGCGCGCCCGCGTTCACAATAGACCGAGTTTGGACTGGGTTTTTCAAGTGACGGAGAGACCGATGCATTCGGCGCGACAGTTCCTTGCGGCGCTTTTGCTGATCCTCGCGGCGTTCGGCGTAGCGCCTCGCGCGTTCGCGCAGGAGGCGGAGCCGCAATTCGCCAATGTGTTCTCGACGATCCACAAATTCTCCAAAGACGGCAATTGGCCGCGCGGCGGCGTCGCCGTCGACGCCGCCGGCAATATCTTCGGCACGACGCTCTATGGCGGCAATTGCTCGGCCTGCGGCGTCATCTACAAGCTGACCAAGCCAACGACGGGCACGGCCTGGACCTTCAAGGTTCTGCACAAATTCGTGCTCGGACCGGACGGCATCGCCCCCACCGGCCCGCTGACAGTCTTCAACGGCAAGATTTACGGAACGACTTCCGCCGGCGCCGATACCTCTTGCGGATGTGGCGAGGTGTTCAAGCTCACTCCGTCCGGATCGAGCTATGTCTATCAGGTGATCCACCGTTTCGACCGCACCCACGGAACGGCGCCGATCGGCGGCGTGCTGGTGGCGTCCGACGGCACGATCTATGGAGCGACGACGGGCGGGGGCGCGAATCAGGCCGGCGTCATCTACAAGATCACCCCGGGCGGCGCTTTCAGCGTGATGCACAGCTTCACGGGCGGGTTCGGCTCGGGCCCGCAGGGCGAGCTGATGATCGGCAAGGGCAGCGCGATCTACGGCGCGACCTTCGGCGGCGGCAAGTATAATCAGGGCGTGGTGTTCCGCATCACCAAGGCGGGCGCCTATTCCGTCCTCTATAATTTCAAGGGGATCTATCAGTTTCCCCCGTCGCATGACGGCGCCAATCCGGAAGGGCGCCTCGCGCTCGGCCCCGACGGAACGATCTATGGAACGACGACCACCGGCGGCAATGCGTCCGGCTACGGAACCGCTTATTCGCTGAAGCCGCCGGCGACGACCACCGGCGCCTGGACCTATAAGCAGCTCTATATCTACGGCTCGGCGCTCGGCGCGCCCAATCTGCCGCACTCCGGCTTCGTGCGCGATTCCTCGGGCTCTCTCTACGGGACCAGCGCCGGCGGCGGCGCGAGCGGCGGCGGCACGCTCTACCGGCTCGACCCACCGACCTCCGGCTCGGCGTGGAAGGTGAAGGTTCTGCGCTCCTTCAAGGCGATGGACGCCGCGGGAGACTCTCCCTATGGCGTGCTTCTGCTGAACAAGGGCGTCATCTATGGAACGACGCTGACCGGCGGCGACCGCAGCGCCAATTGCCCGAAGGGGCTCACCGGCTGCGGCACGGTGTTTCTCTATAAGTGAGGCGCCTTCTTCAAGCGGTTTGAGCGCACGCCGATAAGACCCTATAAGCCGCTCGATGACAGTAGAATCCGCCCGTCGCGCCGATGAGCGTGGCGACGACCCCGTCGCTTTCGCGCCGACGCTGAAATCCGTCGCCGATCTCGTCGCCGCCGGCCTCGTCGCGCCGGAGGCGGCGCCGGCGTTGCGCGCGGTCGAGGCGCGCTACAGCGTCGCGGTGACGGCGGAAACGGCGGCGCTCCTCGACCGAGCCGATCCGCGCGATCCGATCGCCCGCCAGTTCCTGCCCGACGCGCGCGAGCTCGACACGCTCCCCGAGGAGCTGGCCGATCCCATCGGCGACGACGCTTTCAGCCCGGTCGAGGGCCTCGTTCATCGCTATTCCGACCGCGTGCTGCTGAAGCTGCTGTCGGTCTGTCCGATCTATTGCCGTTTCTGCTTTCGCCGCGAGAGCGTCGGGCTCGGCAAAGGCGGCTCGCTCTCGGAGACGGCGCTGACGCGCGCGCTCGACTATATCGCCGAGCGGCCTCGGATTTTCGAAGTCATCCTCACCGGCGGCGATCCGCTGGCGCTGTCGGCGCGGCGCCTCGGCCTCCTGGCAGAACGGCTGCGCGAGATCGCGCATGTCGCCGTGCTGCGCATCCACACGCGCGCCCCGACCGTGTCTCCCGATCTCGTCACGCCGGAACGGCTCGCGGCGCTGACCGCGAGCGGCAAGGCCGTCTATATGGCGCTGCATGTCAATCATGCGCGCGAGCTGACGCCGCGGGCGCGCGAGGCGATCGCGCGCATCCAGGCCGCCGGCGTCGCGACGCTGGCGCAAACGGTGCTGCTGCGCGGCGTCAACGACGACGCCGACACGCTCGAGACGCTGATGCGCGCGCTGACGGCGTTGCGGGTAAAACCCTATTATCTGCATCATCCCGATCTCGCGCCCGGCACCGCGCATTTCCGTCTCTCCATCGAGGAAGGGCGCGCGCTGCATGGCGAGCTGGCGCGGCGCATCTCCGGCATTGCGCTGCCCGCCTATGTCCTCGACATTCCCGGCGGCTACGGTAAGGTTCCGCTGCAGTCTCCACATATCGAGCGAAATCCGGCCGGGGACTGGCTCGTCCGCGACCGCGCGGGCCGCGCCCACGCCTATCCGGGCGAAGGCGCGGGCCGCGCCGCGAGAATGACGGATTTGTAGAGCCTCTACGCCATTCCCGTTCTCTCTTGCGCACCGAAAGCCTCGCCTTGCGTCGATTTACGCTCTCCATCGTCCTCGCCCTCTTCGCTCTTTTCTGCAGCGTGGCCTTCGCCGCCGAGCAGACGACCACGCTCGAGCGCTTCAACGAGCGGCTCGACGCCGCGCGGGCGACGATCGACGATGTCGAGAAAGCGCTCGCCGATCCGTCGCTGAATGACGCGACCTTGCGCAGCCTGCGCGACCGGATCGACCCGCTGCCGGCAGAGCTCGAGGATGTGATCGAGGGGTTGGCGCCGCGCCTCGCCAGCCTGAAGGCGCGGCTCGACGAGCTCGCCGGCCCGGCCAAGCCCGCGACCGAGACGAAGGAGAAGCCGCCCGAGACGCCGGCGCCGCCGCCCAAGCAAGACGTCCCGACGGGCAAAGGCGCGCAGGGGCCGGCGATCGGCAAGATCATGGCGGCGAAAGCGACGGTGGTGGAGCCGAAGCCGGCTCCGGTTTCGACCCCTCCCGCCGACGGCGCATCGCTCGCCGCCGCCAGCGTCAACGCCGAATGGGCCGAGCAGAAGAAGCTGTTCGACGAAACCGACGCGACGCTGAAGCGCGCTCGCGCCCTGGCGCTGGAGGCGCGGCAGACGGCGCTGTCGATCAGGGCGCGCCAGCGCGCGCTCTTCGCCGGCACATTGTTCCTGCGCACCAGCGGATTGTTCTCGCC
This sequence comes from Methylosinus trichosporium OB3b, assembly GCF_002752655.1. Lineage (NCBI taxonomy): Bacteria > Pseudomonadati > Pseudomonadota > Alphaproteobacteria > Hyphomicrobiales > Methylocystaceae > Methylosinus > Methylosinus trichosporium. The sequence goes on from NZ_CP023737.1 coordinate 3,228,463, forward strand.
GTCGCTGTGGAGCGCGGCTCTGCAGGAGGCGCCCTATGACGCCAAGGTCTTCGCCATGGCGCTCGGCGAGCGCGCCGGCGCCGTCTCGGCGCGGTTGCGCGACGGCCAGCTCGCCGGCTTCCTCGCCGTCGCCTTCGCCATCCTGCTCGCCGCCGTCGCCGCGAAGCTGCTCGCCCGGCGCATCGCCGCGCGCGCCGCGGAGGCGGCGGAGCCGAGTCGTTTCCGCAAGGCGGCGGGCAGCCTCTGGGCGGTCGTCATCGGCGCGGCGATTCCGATCGGGGCGGTCGCGGCGCTGACGCTGGCGCTCGACGCTTTCGATCTCGAGGATCCGGTGCTCGCGCCGCTCGGGCGGCGCCTCGCCGAGGCGGTGGCCTTCGTCGCCGTGTCGCAGGCCCTGGCGCGAGGCCTGCTGGCGCCCGGCCTGCCGCAATGGCGCCTGCTGCGCGTCGGCGAACGGCTGGCGCGGCGGATGCTCTATCTCGCCGTGCTGGTCGGCTCCGTGGCCGCCGCGACGCGCGTGCTCGAGCAGATCGCCGAGCTGGTGCAGGCTGGGCTGCCGGTCGTCGTGCTGACGCGCGGCGTCGGCGCGCTGGTCATCGCGCTCGTGTTTCTGATCGTCAATGTCGCGACACGCCATGAGAGCCTCGCCGACGATTCCGGCGCGCCTCCGGACGCGCGCGACTGGACCGCGCCGCTGCGCCTCCTGGCCTGGACGGAAATCGTCGTCATCACCGGCGCGCTTGCGGCTGGCTATGTCGCTTTCGCGAATTTCCTGCTGATGCAAATGGCCTGGCTCGCCGCCGTCGGCGCCGGCCTCACTCTGCTGCTCGCTTTCGTCGAGGCCGGCGCCGAGCAGGCGTTCCAGCCATCGGCGCCGCTCGGCCGCGTGCTCGTGTCCGGCTTCGGCGCGCGCCCCGAATCGCTCGGCCCCTTCGCGGTGCTCGTCGCCGGCGTCGCGTCGCTCGCGCTCTACGCCCTCGCTCTATTCGTCGCGCTCGTGCCTTACGGCTTCCAGTCGGACGATATTCTCGGCAATCTCCAATCCGCCTATTCCGGCTTCAAGATCGGCGAGGTGGTCGTCTCGCCTTCGGGCATAGCGACCGCGCTGGCTCTGTTCGCGCTCACCTATGGCGCGACGCGGGCGCTGCGGCGCTGGCTGGATCAGCGCTTTCTGCCGCTGACGCGGCTCGACAAGGGGCTGCGCCATTCGATCGGCGCGAGCATCGGCTACGCCGGCTTCATCGTCGCCTTCTCGGTCGCGCTCTCGGAGCTCGGCCTTAGCCTCGAGCGGCTCGCCATCGTCGCCGGCGCGCTCTCGGTCGGCATCGGCTTCGGCCTGCAATCGATCGTCGGCAATTTCGTCTCGGGCCTCATTCTCCTCTGGGAGCGAGCGATCCGCGTCGGCGACTGGGTCGTCGTCGGCGACGAGCAAGGCTATGTGAAGCGCATCAATGTGCGCTCCACCGAGATCGAGACCTTCGACCGTGCGACCATGATCGTGCCCAATTCCAATCTCGTCGCCGGCGTCGTCAAGAACTGGGTGCGCAACGATCGCATCGGCCGCATCAAGATCCCGCTGGCGCCGCACGCCGGCGTCGATCCGGAGCAGATTCGGGCGATCCTCTTCGCCGCCGCCAAGGCGCATGAGGGCGTGCTGCGCATTCCCGCCCCCTCGGTGATGTTCCTCGGCATGGAGCAGACCGCCTTCCGCTTCGAGCTCTGGTGCTATGTGGAGGATGTCGAGCAGTCGACACGCATCAAGAGCGATCTGCATTTCGATATTTTCCGCCGTCTCGCCGAGGCCGGCGTCACCGTCGCCCCGCCGGCGCCGCCGGCCACAGTGGTGAAGCTCGCCGGCTTCGAGCCCTTCGCGGCGCTACGTCCCGCCGAGCCGGCCGAGGAGAGCGAGCGCGACTATGCGGCGGCGAAGGTCGGATAGGGGTCCGAAGAGAGCGAGCCCTGGACCGCGAGCCTTCAGGCTCGCTCTTCCAGAGATATAGCCCGCTGGCGGACGAAGGCTTCAGAGCCGCAGCGTCGCGCGGACCCGCGCCCATAGCGCGTCGAAGGGGCGATAGACGAAACGCAGCTCGTGCCGGCCCTCGGGCGTGGCGACCGCGCGGAACATCACATTGGCGCGCAGCACCGGGACCGGCGCGCCGTCGAGCGTCGCCGTCCAGGCCGGATGATAGACGTCGTTCAGCACCACATGGCCGCCGCCGCGCGGCGCGTCGACATCGACGACAATCTCTGTCGGCGTGTAGGAGACGAGACGAACGCCGCCGCCGGCGCCCGATTCGGCGCGGGTGTTGTGACAGATGGGCGATTCCTCGAGCAGCACGGTCGTCCGGTAGTCGATCTCCGGCCAGACGCCGTCCTTCGTCATTTGCGCGAAATCGGCCCGCGCCGCGCAGGTGGCGAGCAGCACGCGCGGGAGCGCCGACTTGTTCTCATAGATATATGCGTCGGCGGTGCGGGCGACGAGCTCCAGGTCGCCGGGCTTGAAAGATTTGTCGATCTCCTCGATCGGAACGCCGACTGCGATGAAGCGCAGTCCCATGAGATCGGCGAGCGTCGATCGATAGGCCGGAAAAAGTGGCGAGAACACGCGCTGCTCGGGCAGAGCGACATGGTCGCCGGCGCCGGTCGCCGCCTCGAACAGAGCGAGGCGGATCGGATTATAGCCGAGGTCGTGATCGAAGCCGTGGACGAGCGAGGCGTTCGGCCAATGGAAGCCGAGGGCGGCGAGCTCGACGCGGTCGCGGCGGTCGGGCGCCGCCGTCGCCGCCAGCTTTTCGCGCAGCAGCGCGATGGTTTCATTGCGCGTGTCGGGGCGCAGCGCGTCGAACATGGCGGGCGGCAGAGCGGTCGATTCGTTCGGGCCGTTGCTCACGGCGAGATCGAAGCTCATCGTCGCGCCGACGACCAGCAGCAGCGCCAGCGGGCGCGGAGCGAGCCGGCGCGCGGCGGCGATCACGCCGAAGGCCAGCGCCGCCAGCCCCGCGCTCTCGGCGAGAGGAATGGCCGCGGCGGCGAGACGCTCCCTGGAGACGGCGACGAGGACGGCGAGGCCGAACAGCGCCACGACCGCGAGGGCGAGCGCGCGCAGCGGCGGCGCGCGCGTGCTCACGACGAGGTGAAAGCCATAGCCGCCGAGGATCGCCAGAACAGCGCCGAGCGGGAAAGTGGCGTCGGCCGGGCGGCGGAACAGATCGACGCCGGGGAAGTGGAACATCACCGCGAAGGCCGGGGAAAAACGCCCGATCGCATAGAGTGTGAGCGCCACCGCCGCGCCGGCGAAGAAGCGCATTTCCCGATCCGTCCGCGCGCGGCCGGCGAGGGCGGCGACGAGCGCGAGCAGCGGCAGCGCGCCCATGTAGATGTCGCACATGTTGCGGGCGAGGAAGAGGTCCTTCACGCCGAAGGCGGCCGACGGCGGGCCCCAATAATCCTTCAGCGGGCCGTCGGTTCCAAAGAGATTGGCGGAGACGAGGGTGAGCAGCGCGCCCGGATGCAGCGAGCCCTTCAGCGCCCCGTCGAGATCGATGGCCGGCCGGTTGGAGGCGGCGGCGAGCTCGAGGGTCAGCGCCAGCGGAACGGCGATGATGGCGATCCCGCAGAGCGCGCCGGCGACCAGCGGCGCGAGGGCGCTCGCGGCGTCGCGCTCGTCCGAGACGACGCGGAAGAGCGCATAGGCGGAGAGGATCAGCACCTCGAGAAAGGCGACCTGATCGCGCCCGAGCACCAGAAAGGCGGCGACGATCCCCGCCGCCGCGCCATAGGCGGCCGAGCGGCGGTCGAGCGCGCGGGCGAGCAGGAACAGCGTCACCGGGAAGAAGGCGAGGCTCATCACCTGGCCCGTGTGCTGGATGCGCCAGGCCGCCGAGCCGCCGAAGGCGAAGGCCAGGGCCGCGATGAGCGCGCCGCTCGCGGCATAGCCGCGGTCGCGGAAATAGGCCATCAGCGCGAGGCCGCCCATCGCCAGCATGGCGAAAGTGATGGCGTCCTCGAGGATGAAGGAGGGCTCGGCGACCAGCGCGGCGGCGGCGAGGAAGAAGGGCGCGAAGATCAGCGATTGCGGATCGGCGAGCTGCGGCGAGCCGGCGAAGACATTGGGCGTCCAGAACGGCGACTGCCCATTGTGCAGCGCATGGGCGAGAAAGACGAATTGCGGATAGAAATGGGCCTTGGCGTCCCAGGGGATGGTCACCCGGCCGCAGAGCCAAGGAGAGGCCAAGAGTCCCGCGCCGGCGAGAAAGATCAGCGCCGCCGCGCCATAGCCTTGTCGTCGATCGTCCACGCCGTCTCGCTCTCCCCATCGTTCGGCCGCGCCGTATCGCGCAAGACTATCGCAAATCAAGAATGGCGCCGCCGCGGACCGCAGGAGCGGAGACGGCGTTCGACGCCGTTCCTTAGCCGATGTCGACGGATCGCGCCAGAAGCCGCGGCGCCGCCAAAGAAAAACGGCGGCCCCGCGTCGAGACGGAGCCGCCGAAGCGGGAAGAAAAGGGAATGATCAGTGTCAATCAATGCCGCCGCGGCGATGGCGCGTCGCGGCGATCTAAAATTTTCAAGCCCGGTCGAAGACGGAGCCGAGCGCCGCTCCGATCAGCCCGAAGACGACGGCTCCGGCGATGATGGCCGGGCCGCCCACCAGCCCATAGCCCACGACGCCGCCCATCACCGCCGCGACGCCGCCGGCGATGAACTTTCCATTGTTGGACTCGGCCTTCTTCTCGGCCGCCTTGGTCTCGTCCGCGATATTCTCGGCCATTTGCGCCACTCCTCGAGAGAAGCTCGTCTCGCCGCACCACGCCGCCTCTTTTAGCGAAGGCATGTGAGGCTATCGTGAGAGTCTCTTGACGGGGGGATGACGAAGCAAAGCCCGATCGTCGGGGGACGATCGGGCGAATGTGGTCGAGGCCGAGAGGCCCCGCGCGTTCAGGCGGCGTCAGCGGGCCGAGACTTTCGCCTTGGCCGGCTTCACGTCGGGTTTCGCGGGCTTGACGTTCTCCCAGCCGCCCGGCGGCGGCGGCACGTCATTGGCGGCCTTGTCCGGCTGCTTCGGCGTGAAGCTCTCCGCCTTCGCCTTGGCGGCGGCGAAGCTCTTGGCGTCGAGCTTCGCCTTGACCTCGTCGCGCTTCTTGGCGGCGTCCTCGTCGCCCTGGGCGGCGGCGGCGGCGAACCAGACATAGGATTGCTCGAGGCTCTGCGCGACGCCGAGACCGCGCGCGTAGAGAATGGCCAGATTGAACTGGCTGTCGCGCACGCCATATTCGGCGGCTTTCTGGAACCATTCGGCGGCCTGGGCGAAATCGGGCTTGCCGTCGCCGCCCTCGGCGTGGAGCACGGCGAGATTATGCATCGCCCGCGCGTTGCCGGCCTGCGCGGCGCGCTGATACCAGCCGCGCGCCTGCACATAATCGCGATCGACGCCGAGACCCTTCTCATAGAAGGAGCCGAGCCGATATTGCGCCGGCGCGAGGCCTTGCTCGGCGGACTTCTGGATCCATTGGAAGGCCGCTTTGGCGTCGCGGCCGACGCCCCGGCCATCCGCATAGCGGGAGCCGAGCTCGAATTGCGCCGCGGCGTCGCCGCTCGAGGCGAGATCGCGGATGGTCGCCAGCGCGTCGCGCATCGGCAGCAGAGCTGCTCCGGCCGAGGCCGCGCCGATGGTCCCGGTCGGCGTCGGATCGACCGCGCCGGCGCCGAGCTTGCCCGGCGGCGCGACGAAGACGCCGGTCGCCGGCGTCCCGGGCGTCAGCGGAAATTTGGCGGCGGGCGCGGCGGAGGAGGCGGCCGGGGCCGGCGCGGGCTCGGCATCGACGGGCGCCGGAGCCACAGAGGCGGCGGTGTCCCGCGGCGCCTCTTCCTTCGCCGCCGGCTCGGAGGTCGTGGCGGCGCTCGGCTCCATGCGCACCGCCGAGGACTGATGCGAAGCCGGCGCGTCGAGGCTGACGCGGGCGATCTGATAGGCGCCATAGAGCAGCACCAGCGCGCCGAGCCCGAGCAGGATCGGCCGCCGGCGCGTCTGCAGGACGGCGCCCACCGCGCCCATGGCGCCGGCGGTCGCCGCGCGCGCCGGCTCACGCTCCGACAGCGGCGCGGCGCTCTTGCGGCCGACGCGCTCCTTGGCGGCGGCGGTCTCGGCGTCGGCGGCGGCCAGCTGGGCGGCGCGGCGCGCGGCGGCGATGAAATCCGCCTGCACCGAGCTCGCCGGCTCGCCCTCGCGACGCGCGGCGCGGCGCTGGCGGCGATCGCTCGGCTCGACCAGCACGTCCTCTATCTCCGCCGGCTCGCGCTTGCGCTTCTGCTCCACACGCGGCTCGGCGCGCGGAGCCGGGGTCGGAGCCGGCTGCGGCGCGACGCGCGACTTGCGAATGTCGGTCAATTCGTCCTCGAACACCGCCAGCCGATCGACGACGCGCTGCAGCGTCTCATGCACAGCGGACAGCGTCTCATTGGTGCGATGGCCGGTCTCGTCCTGCATCTGACGCAGATCGACGAGCTCTTTTTCCAGAGCCTTCTGCAGAGCGGTCGGCGCATTGGCCGCGCGCAGCGCTTCCTGCACGGCGACCTGAGCCGCCTCGCGCGCGGCGGTCTCGGCGCCGCGCGCGGCCGCGCCGCGGGTCTCCTCGACGCGGGCCATCAGCTGGCCGATCGCCGTCTCCAGAGTGGAGAAGGAGGAGACGGTCTGGTCGGTATGGTCGATGCGCTCGGCGAGCCGGCCGATCTGCCGTTCCAGCGCCGAGAAGGCGGCCCGGTCTGCGGTGGGATCGAGCGCGGCGTCCATCTTCTGGGCGAGCTGGGCGACGAGATCGGTCATATGCGCCGTCGCGCCGTCGACGCGGCGGCGCGTCTCCTCCTCGACGCGGGTGGAGACCTGCTCGTGGAGCCGGTCCATGCGCTCGGTCAGCTCGCGGAACTGCTCGATTCCATTGGTCTTATCGGCGACCGCGCGGCGCTCCAGCGCGGCGTCCATCTTCTTGGCGAGCTGGCCGACGAGGTCGGTCAGCTGCGCGGCGCCGTCCACGCGGCGGCGCGAATCGTCGTCGCGGCGCGCGGCGAGCTGCTCGTGCAGCAGGTCGATGCGCTTGGCGAGCTCGCGGAACTGCTCGTCCTCGGCGGCTTTCTCGGGCTTGGGCTGCAGCCGCTCCTCGAGCCGCTCGATCTTGCGGCCGAGCTCGTCGAAGGCGGGCTGCGTCGTCCGCGCGTCGATCGCCGCGTCGATCTTCTTGGCGAGCTCTGTGACCATTCCCTCGAGCTGGCCGGCGCCGGCGCCGCCGCTGCGGTCGATGCGCGCGGCCAGCGATTTGTGAACGCGCTCGATGCGCTCGTTGATCTCGTCGAAGCGCTTGCCGCCGCCCGATTTGGTCGAGACGGCGTCGATCTTGGCCGCCACCTCCTCGAGCCGGCGCTCGAGCGTCTGGAAATAGCCGTAGGTCTCCGTGGCGACGGTGGAGCGGATCGCCGAGACCAGCTCGCCGAGATCGCAGGCCCCCGCCGTGTCGGCGCCGGCCGAGCTCAGCTCGTCGACGCGCCGCGTGAGCGCGGCGAGCCCGGCCTCCAGCCGGTCGAAGGGCAGCGGACGCTGCGCCACCGTTTTCAAGAGATCGCGGATCTCGCGCGTCTCGGAGGCGACCTCCTCCAGCGTCTCGCGATCCGCTCCGCCTTCGGAGCGGCGCTCGGCGAGGCGCGCGCCGAGCGTCCGCACCTCGTCATAGAGGCTGCGGACCATGCGGCTCGGATCGAGATCGCGGATCATCGCATGAAGATCGGCGGTCAGCCTCTCGACCGGCGCCAGAATATTGTCCTCGACGCCGTAATGGCGTTGCGCCTCGACGCGCTCGGAGAGATCGCGCAGCGCCGCTTCGATCGCCGTGACCGAGGCGCGGGGCGCGAGATCGACGAGCACGCGGCCGACTCCGTCGAGCTCGCGGCGCAGCTGATCGATCTGCGCCGCGACGGCGGCCTGGCGGCGCTCGTCCTGCGTATTCTGGTCGAAGCGGGTCGAGGCGATCTGCTGCGACAGCGTGTCGATCGAACCGGCGAGATCGGCGAAACGCGCGGCCGTGTCCTGCGGCGCCTGCTGCGGCTCGCGTGGCGCGGGCGCCTCGGCGCGGGCGTCGAGCACGCGCTGGCGCTCGGAGATCTCGGCGACGGCGTCGGCCAGCGGACGTTTCGGCGCGGCGGCGGCCGGCGCCGGCCGGCGCAGACGCTCGCGGGATTCGCGGCGCGCCGCTTCGACGGCCTCCTGGCGGGTGGCGTCTTGGCGAGCGGCTCCCTGACGCGCGGCCTCGGCGGCGCGGGCGCGAGCCTCGGTCTCGGCGTCGAGCCGGTCGGAAATATCGGCGAGGCGGCGGTCGAAGGTTTCGATCGCCGTTTCGAGCTCGACCGACCGCTCCTCCTTCGCCAACTCCTCCATGCGCGTCTCGAGCCGCGACAGAGCCTCGCGAATCGGCCGCGCATTGTCCTCCTCGGCGCGACGCGCGATCTTGTGCTCGATGCGGCCGAGACGGTCGATCACCGCGCCGAGATCGTCGCCGAGCCGCGCTCTGGTCTTGTGATTGGTCTCGATCAGATCGGCGAGATTCTCGAGCGCTTTGGCGGTCTTGCGCTCGCTCTCGGCGGCGCGGCGCTCGAACAGGGCGACGGCGTCGTCGACGATGGCCCTGGCCTCGCGGCGCTCGTCGTCGCGGCGCGGGGCGCGGACGCCGTGCTCGCTCTCGCGCAGGCGGTCTTCCGCAGGGCGCGGCCGCGGCGTCTCGACGGGGTCGGCGCGCAGCGGCGCGTCGCTGCGCGAGCGTCGCTCGCGCTCCGGCCGGCCGAGCACGCGCGCCGAGCGCAGCGGCCGTCGGCGCGCCGAAATCTCGGCGCCGTCGTCCTCCTCGTCCCGGCGGGGAGCCGGGCGCAAATCCGTGTCGGCCTTTTCGAGGATCACATCGTCGAGCCAGTCGGTGAGGCTTTTTCCCGATCGGCGGGCGGCGGCGCGGGCGACATCCCGCGTCTCATGATCCAGTCCCTTGAAGCTCCAGGCATATGCTTCGGTCATGGCGGTTCCGGCGGGCGTGACCCGGTCAGGTGGGAGAGGACTTGAGAGAGACACGCGGAGCGCGAATCGCGCTGGAACGCGCGGCGCCACGGCGCCGCTGGGGGACTTTCCTTCGATCGAGGTAAATAAGAGGTTAATGCTTGCGCGGGGCCATCCTCGCCGCATCGGCCCCTATTGCGCGGCCCTGTCCCGCTCTCTACCTATTGCTGCGCAGGCCGCCCGCTCGCGGCCGCGATTCGACGAGAGTCGCCAGAGGCTTGCGCGGGCCGCCGCGGGCTGCGGCGCGTCCCTCGATCATGCGCGCTCAGCCTTAGCCTCCGGGCCGGTCCGGAGGCCGTCGCCCCCCGCATGGAGGCCGTTCATGCCGCTCTATAAAGCCCCCGTGGACGATACGCTGTTCCTTCTGACCGATGTTCTCCACATCGAGCGCTTCGGCAATGTGCCGGGTTTTTCCGAGGCGACGCCCGATCTCGTCGCGCAAATCCTCGGCGAGGGCGCGAAAATCTGCGAGGAGACGCTGGCGCCGCTCAATCGCCGCGGCGACGAGGAGGGCTGCCGGCGCGACGCCGCGGGCGATGTCGCGACGCCGGGCGGGTTCAAGGAGGCTTTCGACGCTTTCGTCGCCGGCGGCTGGGTCGGGCTCGCGGTCCCGCCGGAATATGACGGACAGGGCCTGCCTTACGCTCTCGCTCTGGCGATGAGCGAATATGGCTCCTCCGCCAATATGGCGCTCGCCATGTATATGGGCCTCACGCAAGGGGCGCTCGCCGCTCTGCTGCGCCATGGCGACGAGGAGCAGAAGCGCCTCTTCGTTCCGCCCATGGCGGCCGGCCGCTGGACCGGCACGATGAATCTGACCGAGCCGCAATGCGGCACCGATCTCGGCCTGCTGACCACCAAGGCGACGCCACGGGGCGACGGCTCCTATTCGATCACCGGGCAGAAGATCTTCATTTCCGCCGGCGAGCACGACCTTTCCGAGAACATCATTCATCTCGTGCTCGCGCGCATCGAGGGCGCGCCGGCGGGCGTGAAGGGCATCTCCCTCTTCATCGTGCCGAAATTCGAGGTCGCGGCCGACGGCTCGCTCGGCGTGCGCAACAAGGTGGTCTGCGGCGCGATCGAGCATAAGATGGGCATTCATGGCAACGCCACCTGCGTCATGAACTATGACGGCGCGCGCGGCCATCTCGTCGGCGAGGCCAATCGCGGGCTGGCGGCGATGTTCGTGATGATGAACGAGGCGCGGCTCGGCGTCGCCGTGCAGGGCCTCGCGCTCTCCGAGGTCGCCTATCAGAACGCGCTTTCCTACGCCAAGGAGCGCCTGCAGGGCCGCTCGCTCTCCGGCGCGAAAAATCCGAGCGGCGGCGCCGATCCGATCATCGTGCATCCGGATGTGCGGCGCAATCTCCTCGAGATCCGCGCCTTCAATGAGGCGGCGCGCGGCCTCGCTCTCCTCGCCGCGCTCGACAGCGACGTCGCTCATCGGGCCGAGGACGCGAGGGCGCGGCAGGCGGCGGAGGATCGGCTCGGCCTGCTGACGCCGGTGCTGAAGGGCGTCTTCACCGACATGGGCTTCGACAATGCGGTGAAGGCGCAGCAGATTTGGGGCGGGCATGGCTATATCAACGAGAACGGCATGGAGCAGTTCGTGCGCGACGCCCGCATCGCCATGATCTATGAGGGCGCGAACGGCATTCAGGCGCTCGATCTCGTCGGCCGCAAGCTGCCCAAGGACAATGGCCGCGCCGCAATGGCATTCTTCGCCGAGGTGAACGAATTCTTGACGCGCGAGAGCGCCGATGCGGCGATGAAGCCCTATGTCGAGCCGATGAAGGGAGCGCTCGGCGATCTGCAGAAGGCGACGGCCTGGCTAGTGCAGAACGCGCTGGCCAAGCCCGATAATGGCGCCGGCGTCTCCTACGACTACATGCATCTCTTCGGCCGCGTGGCGCTCGGCTATATGTGGACGCGCATCGCCCGCGCCGCGCTCGACGCCAAGGCGAAGGGCGACGCCGCATGGCTCGACGCCAAGCTGACGACTGGGAAGTTCTATATGGAGAAGATGCTGCCCGAGACAGGCTATCGTCTCGCGCGCGTCACGGCGGGCGCTGAGACGATGATGAGCCTGCCGGCGGAGATGTTTTAGAAGTGAGTAGCGAATGGCGAGTAGTGAGTGGTGAGCAGGGCGCTGCGCGCCGAGCTCGCACTTGTTACTCACTAGTCGCCAAGCGGAGCGGAGTCGTTCATGCCCGAAGCCTATATCTACGACGCCGTGCGCACGCCGCGCGGGCGCGGCAAGCCCAACGGCTCGCTGCATGAAGTGTCGAGCCTCGGCCTCGCCGTCGCGGCGCTCTCGGCGCTGAAGCAACGCAATCGTCTCGACGGCGCGCCGGTCGACGACGTCATTCTCGGCTGCGTCGATCCTGTGGGCGAGGCCGGCGGCGACATCGCGCGCGCCGCAGCCATCGCTTCGGGCTTCGGCTATGAGGTTCCCGGCGTGCAGATCAACCGCTTCTGCGCCTCGGGTCTCGACGCGGTGAATTTCGCCGCGGCGCAGATCATGTCTGGCCAGCACGAGCTCACGATCGGCGGCGGCGTCGAGAGCATGAGCCGCGTCGGCATCGGCGCCTCGGGCGGCGCCTGGCCGGCCGATCCGGCCATCGCCATCCCCTCTTATTTCATGCCGCAGGGCGTCTCCGCGGATCTCATCGCGACGAAATACGGCTTCTCGCGCAATGACGTCGACGCCTATGCGATGCAGTCGCAGCAGCGCGCCGCCCGCGCCTGGGAGGAGCAGCGCTTCGCGCGCTCCGTGACGCCGGTGAAGGATGTCAACGGCCTCACCATCCTCGATCACGACGAGCATATGCGGCCCTCGACCGACATGCAGTCGCTCGGCGCGCTGAAGCCCGCCTTCGCCTTTCTCGCCGAGCAGGCGGGATTCGACGCGGTCGCCATCCAGGCGCATCCGGATGTCGAGAAGATCAATTACGTGCATCACGCCGGCAATTCGTCGGGCATCGTCGACGGCGCCGCGGCGGTGCTGCTCGGCTCGAAGGAGGCGGGCGAGAAGGCGGGGCTGACGCCGCGCGCGCGGATTCGCGCTTTCGCCAACATCGGCTCGGAGCCGGCGTTGATGCTGACCGGCCCGGTCGATGTGACGAAGAAACTGCTCGCCAAAGCGGGCATGACCTTTGGCGACATCGATCTCGTCGAGGTGAACGAGGCTTTCGCGGCGGTGGTGCTACGCTTCCTGCAAGCCTTCTCGCTCGACGATTCCAAAGTGAATGTGAATGGCGGCGCCATCGCGCTCGGCCATCCGCTCGGCGCCACCGGCGCGATGCTGGTGGGGACGGCGCTCGACGAATTGGAGCGCAGCGGCAAGGGCGTGGCGCTGGTGACTTTGTGCATCGGCGCCGGAATGGGAACCGCGACGATCATCGAGCGGGTGTGATCATGCGCAGCCGCGCCGTCATTGCGAGCGAAGCGAAGCAATCCAGGGGCCGCCCCGCGGATCTGGATTGCTTCGTCGCTTCGCTCCGCGCAATGACGGGACGCCTCTAGATTTCCGGGAGTGATCCGATGAACCTCGTCAATTTCCGTTTCGAGACCGGCGCCGATGGCGTCGCTCTGCTCATTTGGGACATGCCCGAGCGCTCGATGAACGTCATCACCTTCGAGGTGATGAGCGAGCTCGAGCAGGTGATCGACAAGGTGGCGGGCGATTTTGAGATCAAGGGCTGCGTCATCACTTCGGGCAAGCCTGCCTTCTCCGGCGGCGCCGATCTCTCCATGCTGCAGAAGAGCGCCGCCGATTATGCGAAGGCGGTGCGCGAGCGCGGCGAAGAGGAGGCGATGAAGGAGTTCTTCGAGGGCGCGCGGCGCCTGTCGCTGCTCTATCGCAAGCTCGAGACCTGTGGAAAGCCTTTCGCCGTCGCCATTGCCGGAACCTGTCTGGGCGGCGCCTTCGAGCTCGCGCTCGCCTGCCATTATCGCGTGCTCGCCGACAGCGACAAGACGCGCGTCGGCCTGCCGGAGATCAAGGTCGGACTCTTCCCCGGCGCCGGCGGCACGCAGCGCGTCGCACGGCTGATGCAGACCGGCGACGCTCTGCAGATGCTGTTCAAGGGCGAGCAGCTGAAGCCTGCGAAAGCGAAAGCCGCCGGCCTCGTGCACGAGCTCGCTCCCGCGGACGAGATCGTCGCGCGCGCGAAAGACTGGATCGTGAATGGCGGCAAGGCGCAGGCGCCTTGGGACGTCGAGGGCTTCAAGCCGCCGTCGGGCCGCGTCTATTCGCCGGGCGGAATGATGGTGTGGCCGGCGGCCAACGCCATCTATCGTCGCGAGACCTTCGACAATTACCCCGCAGCCAAGGCCATTCTGCACAGCGTGTTCGAGGGGCTGCAGCTGCCCTTCGATCTCGGCCTGCGCGTCGAGGCGCGCTGGTTCGCGCATATTCTGCGCTCGCGACAGGCGGCGGCGATGATCCGCACGCTGTTCCTGTCAAAGAGCGAATTGGAGAAGGGCGCGCATCGGCCCAAGGACATTCCGCAAGCGAAATTCAAGAAGATCGGCGTGCTCGGCGCGGGCTTCATGGGCGCCGGCGTCGCTTATGTGAGCGCGCTCGCCGGGCTCGAGGTGGTGCTGATCGACCGCGATCAGGAGAGCGCCGACAAGGGCAAGGCGGTCATCGACAAGCTCGTCTCCGGCCAAGTCTCGCGCGGCCGCGCCACGGCGGCGGACAGGCAAGCGCTGCTCGCGCGCATCGCCGCGACGCCGGACTATGAGACGCTGAAAGGCGTCGATCTCGTCGTCGAGGCGGTGTTCGAGGAGCGCGGCGTGAAGGCCGAGGCGACAAAGAAGGCGCAAGCGGTCGTCGGCGCCGAGGTGATCTTCGCGTCGAATACCTCGACGCTGCCGATCACCTCGCTCGCCGAGACCTCGCTGAAGCCGGAGAATTTCGTCGGCATCCACTTCTTCTCGCCGGTCGAGAAGATGCTGCTGGTGGAAGTGATTCGCGGCGAGAAGACGAGCGACCGCGCCGTGGCGACGGCGCTCGATTTCGTGCGCATCCTCAAGAAGACGCCGATCGTCGTCAATGATTCGCGCGGCTTCTACGCCAATCGCTGCGTGCTGAACTATGTGCGCGAAGGCCATATCATGCTGAGCGAAGGCGTGCCGCCGGCGATGATCGAGACGGCGGCGCGCATGGCCGGAATGCCGGTCGGCCCGCTGTCGCTCAATGACGAGATCGCGCTCGATCTCGCCTGGAAGATTCATCAGGCGACGAAGAAAGATCTCGGCGAGGCCGCCGTCGATCCGACGCAGGAGCGCGTGCTGCAATTCATGGTGGAGCAGGAAGGGCGCCTCGGCCGCAAGAACGGCAAGGGGTTTTACGACTATCCCGCTGTGGGCAAGAAGAGCCTGTGGCCGCGGCTCTCGGCGCTCGCCGAGACGACGCTCGACCCCGATGCGATCGATGTCGAGGAGCTGCAGCGGCGTTTTCTCGTCGTGCAGGCGGCGGAGGCGGCGCGCACTTTGTTCGAGGGCGTCGTCACCGATCCGCGCGAGGCCGATGTCGGCTCCATCCTCGGCTTCGGCTTCGCGCCCTTCACGGGCGGAACGCTGTCATACATCGACGGGGTCGGCGCCAAGGCCTTCGTCGCCATCTGCGACGCGCTGACGCGCAAATATGGCGAGCGCTTCACGCCGCCGCTGCAGCTGCGCGAGATGGCGGAGAAGGGCGAGAGCTTCTATGGCCGCTACGCCGCTGAGGCGAAGGCGGCCTGAGCCATCATGTCCCGCGATGCTCGCGACGTCTCTTTTCTTCCGCGCCCCGGCTCGCCGCCGGCGCAATGGGTCGTCACCCCTGGCCACGTCGGCTATGAGGAGGCTGTCGCCGAGATGGAAACGCTCGCCGAGCGCATCGCCCTAGGCGACGCGCTCGAGCGCTGCTGGCTGGTGGAGCATCCGCCGATCTACACGGCCGGAACCTCGGCCAAGGAGTCCGATCTGCTCGACGCGCGTTTTCCCGTGCATCGCACCGGACGCGGCGGACAATTCACCTATCACGGGCCGGGCCAGAGGGTGGCTTATGTGATGCTCGACCTCTCGCGGCGCCGGCGCGACGTGCGCGCCTTCGTGTGCGCGCTCGAAGCGTGGCTGATCGAGACGCTCGCGGCTTTCGGCGTCGTCGGCGAGCGGCGCGAGGCGCGCGTCGGCGTCTGGACGCCGCGCCCGGACAAGCCCGCCGGGATTAGCGGCGAGCCGGCCGAGGACAAGATCGCCGCCATTGGCGTGCGCGTCCGGCGCTGGGTGAGCTTTCACGGCGTCGCGCTCAATGTCGCGCCGGACCTCACGCATTTTTCCGGCATCGCGCCCTGCGGCGTGCGCCAGTCGCATCTTGGCGTCACGAGCCTCGCCGATCTTGGGGTCGACGCTGATATGGCGCGCGTCGACGTGGAGCTGCGCCGCGCCTTCGAGACGATCTTCGGCGCAACGATCGACGGCTGAGGCGCTCGCGTCAGTCCTGCGGTTCGAGCGCTCGCAGCGTCGGACGCTCGGCTTCGCGGCGCGCGCGCCAGGCGGCGCCGACAATGAGCACGGCGGAGGCGAGAAAGCCGACGGTGGTCAATGTGAAGCTCACGGCCGCGAGCGGCGGGAAATGCTCGACGACAGTCGAGGGGTCGACCTTGGGGCTGAAGCCTCGCCTCACGAAAGAGGACGCATTGACGAAGGCGCCGAAGCAGCTCGCGCCGACGACCCATAGAGGCGGAACGATCGCATATTGGCGGAACAGCAGCGCGAATAGAAAGAGGAACTGCGACATCATCAGAAAATCGATGTGGCCGCGAATGATGTCGGCGCGCTCCACCATCAGGCTCGCGAGCGCGCTATGCGGGAAGAACAAGGTCACGCCCAGCGCCCAGGCTATGACGAGCGCGACCGCGAGCTCGAAAGTCGCGAATGCGAGCAGAAATGTGACGCGCGACGGCGCGCGCGCCCTGATCGCCTGCAGGCTCATGTTTCATCCTCCCTGTCGGTTTCGCCAAGCGCTTGTCGATTTCGCCGGGAGCTTGCCCATCGGCGGGCGCCGCCGCCAGGGTCCGCGGCCTCCGGCGCGCTGGGCAAATTTCCCGATGGCGCCGGCGGCGAGCCGGATCGCATTGGCGGAAATGGGGATTGCGATTACGCTGCCGACGTGAGCCGGCGCACGGAGCGCCCCGGTCCAGCGTTCGGGAGCTAGAGTGACATGCAGCTGATCGTTCGCCTGCTTCTGCGCCTCGCCGGCGTCGTGCTGCTGTGTTTGTCGCTGGCCATCGGCTGGGTGATGCTCGACGCGCATCGCACCATCCACGCCGAGACCGCCGCCTCCGCCGAGCGCGTCGCCCATGAATTGGAGAATTTGTTCTGGCGCGAGATTCTCTGGCGCGGCAGCATGCGGCGCGACAAAATCCTGCCGATCCCCAATTGGGAGTCGCTGGCGACGTTGAAGCTCGTGTCGCCGGGCGTCTGCATCGGCTTCGCGCCGGGCGCCGAGGCGCCGCGCGAGTTATGCAGCCAGACGGAGGGGGTCGGCGCACCGGCGCCGCCGTGGTTCGCGCGCCTGTTCGATGTTGTGTTCGGCCCGCCGGCGCCGATCCGGCGCCCGCTCACCGTGCGCCAGCCGGAGACCGGAGCCGTCGTCGCGCGCGCCGATCCGGAAGCCGCGGTGCGGCAGGCGTGGCGCGAGATTTCCATGGTCGCGAGCGTCGCGGTGTTCATGGCCGTCGGCCTGTCGCTGCTCGCAGCGCTCGTCATCATTCACGCGCTGGCGCCGACGCGCGTCGTCATCGACGGGCTGCGCCGATTGGAGAGCGGCAATTACCGCCACAGGATTCGCGCCTTCACCAGCGGCGAGTTCGGCCTCATCGCCCGCGCCGTCAATGATCTCGCCGAGCGTCTCGCGCAGACCACCGCCGAGCGCGTCGCGCTGACGAAGCGCCTGTTCGAGGTGCAGGAGGAGGAGCGCCGCGCATTGGCGCGCGATCTGCACGACGAGTTCGGCCAATGCCTCACGGCGACCACGGCTTTCGCCGCGGCGATCGAGGCGGGCGCGCAGGATCGTCCCGATCTCGCCGCCGATGCGCGTTCGATCGGCAAGGCGGCGCGGCGCATGACCGCGACGCTGCGCGAAGCGCTGGCGCGGCTGCGCTCGCAAGATCTGGAGGAATTGGGGCTCGAGGCCTGTCTCGTGCAGCTCGTCGCCGGGTGGAACGCGCAAACGGCGCCGCGCGCGGTCGTGCATCTCGATCTGATGGGCGATCTCGCCGCCGTGCCGTCGTCGGTCTCCACCAGCGTCTTTCGCATCGCGCAGGAGTGCCTCACCAACGCCATGCGCCACGGGCGCCCGCATGACGTCTATCTGCGTGTCGAACGTCTCGCCTCCAATGACGGCGTTGTCGCCCTGACGGTCGAGGACGACGGCGGCGGCGATCCGACGCGCATCGATGTTTCCGCGGGCCATGGCCTGCTCGGCATGCGCGAGCGCGTCTCCGCTTTCGGCGGCAGCCTGGAGATCGGCCGCGCCGCGCGCGGCGTCTGCGTCGCCGCGCGCATTCCGCTCGTTTCCGCCAACGCCGGCGCGCTGGAGCGCAAGGCCGCATGAAGCCGGTTTCGGTCCTGCTCGTCGACGATCATCCGGTGGTGCGCGAGGGCTATCGCCGCCTGCTCGAGCGCCAGAAGAATTTCGCCGTGGTGGCGGAAGCAGAGGACGCGGCCGCGGCCTATCAGGCCTATCGCGATCATTCGCCCGATGTCGTGGTGATGGATCTGTCGCTGCGCGGCGGCGCCGGCGGGCTCGAGGCCGTGCGCCACATCCGCCAATGGGACAAGCGCGCGCGCATTCTCGTGTTCACCATGCACAGCGCCGCGGCCTATGCGCTCAAAGCCTTCGAGGCGGGCGCGAGCGGCTTCATCACCAAGGGCGGCGAGGCGAGCGAATTGGTGCGAGCTGTGGGCTTGGTCGCGCGTGGCGGCCGCGCGCTCGGCGACGATGTCGCCCGCGAGATCGCCGCCGAGCGTCTCGCCGACGGGCGCTCGCCGCTCGCCGATCTCGGCCCGCGCGAGACGGAGATTCTGCGCCTCGTCGCTTCCGGCCACACCACCGAGGACATCGCCGACGCTCTGCATCTCAGCCCCAAGACGGTGCAGAATTACCATTATCAGATCAAATCCAAGGTCGGCGCGCGCACCGACGCGCATCTCGTCTGGCTCGCGCTCGGCGCCGGACTCGTCGCCGCCGACGCGCCGCCGCTCTGAGCGCGGGAATTTTTCCCATGCCGCGACGGGAGAGATAGACTGGCCGGCGTGGTCTTTCGCGCGCATCTTGAGCGCATCCAGACAGGAGGCGCGCTGTGACTCGTTTCTTCTCGATCATTCTGCTCGGCGCTGTCGCCCTCCTCTCCTCGCCGGCGCTCGCGGCGCCGCCGTTGAAGCTCGTCGTCTTCGATCTCGAGCTCGATGATTTCAGCGCCGGCGGTCCGCTTGCCGGGGAGAGCGCCGAAGAGACCGAACGTCTGCGCAAGATGACGCGGCTCGCCCGCGAATTGCTCGCCGCCTCTGGCCTGTTCGAGATCGTCGACGCGGGCGCGACCGATGAGGCGAGAGTGGCGCAGCATTGGCTGCGCAAATGCAACGGCTGCGACGCCGATGTGGCGCGCGCGGCGGGCGCCGATCTCTCCTTCGTCGGCCTCTTCCGCAAGATCAGCGTGATGGAGCAGGTTCTCGAATTTCGCATCCGCGACGCGCGCAGCGGCGAGCTGGTCAATATTTCGCAGACCGATCTGCGCGGCGAGACGGACGAATCCTGGCGCCGCGCCCTGACCTATCTGATCCGCTACAATCTGGTCGAGCCGGAGCTGGCGCGGCGGGGTGGGAAAACAGAGCGGTGACGATCATTGCGAATCTCGCTGCGCGCTGCTTCTCCCTCAGAGCGCGCGAGCGGGGAGAGGAGAGGCGGAGGCGCCGCGGCCTTTGCTTGGAGGAAGCCCGGATTGGCCGAGAGAATCGCACGGCGCCGGCCGCCCCCTCGCCCCGCTCGCGGGGAGAGGTACGGAGAGGGGCCCGGGAGAGTTCGCGGCGTCGCCATCGCGCCCACCCGCCTCGCCCCTCACCTCACCTCTCCCCGCGAGCGGCGCGAGCGGGGAGAGGGGGCGGAGGCGCCGCGGCCTTTGCTGGAGGAAGCCCGGATTCGTCGAGAGAATCGCATGGCGCCGACCGCCCCCTCTCCCCGCTTGCGATCGCAGAGCGGGAGAAGGGTGCGCCCTTCAAATCGAGTCTACGCGACACTCCACGCGCCGCGGCCATGCCGGTCGAGAACGCCGCCTGCAGCAGATAGCCGCCGGTGGGCGCGTCGAAATCCAGCATCTCGCCGGCGACGAACGCGCCCGGCAGGCGCTTCAGCATCAAATCCTCGTTGAGCTCGTCGAAAGCGACGCCGCCGCTGGTCGAGATCGCGCGCGCGAGGCCGGCAGTCGCGGCGATCGGCAAGGGCAGCGCCTTGATGAGCGCGGCGAGACCCTGCGCGTCCTCGGGCGGCGTCGGCGCGGCGATGCGCAGCAGTGCGATCTCGAGCTTGGAGAGCCCGGCCGCCTTGCGCAGAAAATTGGCGAAGGACTGCTTTGCGCGCTCGCGGCCGAGCTTTGCGGCGAGCGCTTCGAGCGACAGCGTCGGGCGCAGGTCGACGAGCATCGTCGCGGCTCCGTCGCGCTCGATCGCGCGGCGCAGCGCGGAGGCGAGCGCATAGACCGGCCCGCCCTCGAGCCCGCCGCGCGTGACGACGACGTCGCCGGCGATGCGCGCCTCGCCGTGACGCAGCGCGATCGTCTTCAGCGGCGCGCCTTCGAAAGCGGCGCGAAACGCCTCGGGCCAATCGATCAGAACGCCGCAATTGGCGGGCGCGAGCGGCGTCACCGCGACGCCTGTCGCCGCGAGCATGCCGGCCCAGGCGCCATCGGCGCCGAGCCGCGGCCAGGAGGCGCCGCCGAGCGCGAGCACGACCGCATCGGCGCGCCGAAGCATCGCCTCCCCGCCGGCGCCGATCAGCCGCAGCGCGCCCTCCTCGTCGAAACCGTCGAAGCGATGGCGCGTGGCGATGGTCACGCCATTGGCGGCAAGACGCGCGAGCAGCGCGCGCAGCAGCGGCGCCGCTTTGAAGCTCTTCGGGAACACGCGCCCGCTGGACCCCACGAATGTTTCCTCGCCGAGCTCCGCGCAAAAAGCGCGCAGCGCATCCGGCGGAAAATCACGGAGAATGGGCTCGAGCCGAGCGGAAGCCGCGCCATAGCGCGTCACAAATTTGTCCAGGCTCTCGCTATGCGTGATATTGAGGCCGCCGCGCCCGGCCATGAGCAATTTGCGCGCAGGGCTCGGCTTGTGCTCGTAGACGGTCACTCGCGCGCCGAGCCGCGCGAGACGATCGGCGGCGACGAGGCCGGCGGGACCGGCGCCGAGGATGGCGCAGCTGGGACTTTCGGGCGAAACGAGGATGGCGGCGGCTCCGAGGCGAGGACGCCGCTCCGTTAGCACGCCGACGACAGAACAATCGAAGGAATTCCATGCGCGAGGCGGATGACGAGACGATCGAGGATTTGTTGTTCGCTTTCGAGGTTCCGCCCGAGGCGGCGGGGACGCGGCTGGACCGTTTCCTCGCCGAGCGGCCGGAGATCGTCGCCGCGTCTCTCTCGCGCACGCGGCTGAAGGCGCTGATCGAGGACGGGCGCCTCACCATCGGCCCGGCGCCGACGCGCGACGCCGCGCGCAAGCTCGCCGCCGGCGACCGCGTGTCTCTGGCGGTGCCGCCGCCGCAGCCGCCGGAGCCGCAGCCCGAGAATATTCCGCTCGATATCCGTTTC
Organism: Methylosinus trichosporium OB3b; assembly: GCF_002752655.1. Lineage (NCBI taxonomy): Bacteria > Pseudomonadati > Pseudomonadota > Alphaproteobacteria > Hyphomicrobiales > Methylocystaceae > Methylosinus > Methylosinus trichosporium. The sequence continues at coordinate 3,249,409 of NZ_CP023737.1, forward strand.
GAGGACGCGCATCTCATCGTCGTCGACAAGCCGGCGGGGCTCGTCGTGCATCCGGCGCATGGCCATGAATCGGGCACTCTGGTCAATGCGCTGCTCGGCCACTGCGGCGACAGCCTCTCCGGCATCGGCGGGGTCAAGAAGCCCGGCATCGTGCATCGCATCGACAAGGACACGTCCGGGCTTCTGGTGGTCGCCAAGACCGACGCCGCGCACAAGGGCCTCTCGCGCCTCTTCGAGGACCATGGCCGCAGCCTCGGCCTCATGCGCGAATATCTCGCCTTCGTCTGGGGCGTTCCCGAGCGCGCGCGCGGCACGGTGGAGGCGCCGATCGGCCGCCATTCGATCCAGCGCGAGAGAATGGCGGTGGTTTCGGAGGAGCGCGGCCGCGAGGCGATCACCCATTGGGAGCTGATCGAGAGCTTTGGCGTCGTCTCGCTCGTCGCCTGCCGGCTCGAGACCGGCCGCACGCATCAGATTCGCGTGCATATGGCCCATATCGGCCATCCGCTGATCGGCGACGCGACCTATGGCGCGGGCTTCAAGACCAAGACCGCGCTGCTCGCGCCCGCGGCGCGCGCCGTCGTCGAGGCGCTCGGCCGCCAGGCGCTGCATGCGGCGACGCTGGGGTTCCCGCATCCGGCGACGCGCGAGGAGTTGTTGTTCGAGAGCGAATTGCCGGCGGATCTAACGGCGCTACGCGCGGCGCTGTCGGACGCCTGAGCAATCGCGATGCGAGCCGCAGGACGCCTCTTATGCCTCACGGCCGCAAACGGGGATCGGCGGCGATGCAGTCCGCGAGAAAATCCATGACTGCGCGAACCGCGGGCGAGCGGCGCAGATCCGGATAGGCGATCAGCCAGAGGTCGCGCTTCGGCGGCGGCTCGACCGGCAGTCGCACGAGCGCCTCGTCGTCGTCCCCCATGAAGCTCGGCAGCACCGCCGCGCCGGCTCCGGCGCGAACGGCGGCCTGCTGGGCGAAAAGATCGTTGGCTTCGAACGCCATTCCTCGACCGCTCGAGAGCTTGTGCAGCCAGCGCTGCTGCGACAAATGGCCGAGCGACTCGTCGAAGCCGATGAGCTCTAAGTCCTCCGTGGGCCGCTCCGCGACATCGCGTCGCGCGTAGAGGGCGAAGCGCATCGAGCCGATGCGGCGCGCGACCGCGTCCGGCTCCTCCGGCCGGCTCATGCGGATCGCAATATCGGCTTCGCCCCGATCGAGCGCCGCGAAGGTCGCGGTGGCGAGGAGCACCAGCTTGAGCCGGGGATGGAGGCGGCGAAGCGTTCCGATTCTCGGGGCCACGCAGAGCGTCGCCAGGACGGGGGGCAGCGAGACGCGCACCGCGCCGGACAAGGTCAGCGTCGCCCCGCGCGAGCGCCGAAGCGCCTCTTCGGCGAGCGCATCCATGCGTTCGGCGACGGCGGCGATCGCGGCGCCGTCCTCGGTGAGCGGACGGCTGCGCGGAAGCCGATCCATCAGCCGCAGACCGAGCGACGCCTCCAGCGCGGCGATTCGCCTCCCGACCGTCGCATGGTCGACGCCGAGCTCGCGCGCCGCCGCGGATAGCGAGCCGCAGCGCGACAGCACGAGGAAATAGCGGAGATCCTCCCAGTCCATAGGTGAATTATTGCACAAGCCTGGCGAAGCCTTGCGGAATTTCCACCGGGCAGACGCAGCGCTAGGGTCGCCGAGCGCTCGAAGAGGAGAACCCGAATGACCCGCATCGTTCGTTTTCATCGTCTAGGCGGTCCGGACGCGCTCCAGATCGACGAATTGGACATCGGAGCCCCGAAGGCCGGCGAGATCCGCATCCGCGTCCGTGCGATCGGCCTCAATCGCGCCGAGGCGATGTTCCGCTCCGGCGGCTATATCGAAGCGCCGCGCCTGCCCTCCCTGCTCGGCTATGAGGCTTCGGGAGAGATCGAGGCGATCGGCGAAGGGGTGACGGGATTTGCGATCGGCGACGCGGTGAGCACGATGCCGGCCTTCTCGATGACAGAATATGGCGTCTATGGCGAGGCCGCGATCGTTCCGGCGCATGCGGTGGTCAGACATCCGAGCTTCCTCTCCTGGAGCGAGGCTGCGGCGATCTGGATGCAATATCTAACCGCCTATGGCGCGCTGGTCGAGATCGGCGGCGTCGGCAAAGGCGATGCGGTCGTCATCACCGCGGCGTCGAGCAGCGTCGGCCTCGCCGCCATTCAGATCGCCAACGCCGCGGGCGCGACCTCGATCGCGGTCACGCGCACGCGGGCCAAGCGCGAGGCGTTGGAGGCGGCGGGAGCACAGCATGTGATCGTGACCGAGAGCGACGATCTCGTCGCTGAGACGCTCCGCATCACCAGAGGAGACGGCGCCCGCCTCGTCTTCGATCCGATCGGCGGGCCGGGCGTAGACGCGCTGGCGGAGGCCGCCGCCAGCGGCGGGATCATCTTCCTCTACGGCGCGCTGGCGAGCGCGCCGACGCCCTTTCCTTTGTTCACAGCCATTCGCAAGCAGCTGTCGCTACGGGGTTACACGCTGTTCTCGGTGACGCGCGATCCGTCCAAGCGCGAGCGTGGCGTGCGCTTCGTGTTGGACGGCCTCGCGAAAGGGAGCCTGCGGCCGATCATCGCACGCAGCTTCGCCTTCGAGCGCATCGTCGAGGCGCATCGCTTTCTCGAATCGAACGAGCAGGTCGGAAAGATTGTCGTTACGGTTTGATCTTATGAGGTGGTGGGCCCGGCGCGAGCCGCGGTCCCCATGCGAAGACATTCGCCGCGTCGCGGCCGAATGAGGAGTTTTGCATGACGCCGAAATTTCTTTCGACTCTCATCGGGCTGGGCATTGGAGCGGTGATTGTTTCAGTTGCGTTTTATTTTGCCGTTCGGCCCTATCTGCGGCACGACTTTTCGGCGTCCCGCATGCCGGATACGGTCGAACGAGACGACGACACGACCGTCGCGAGCCAGCTGCTGGATCGCGACTCGCCGCTCGGCGACGCGTGAATGGCGCCGCGTCGACGGGAAGGGACGTGACGCCGCAGCCGAGCGCTCTAGTTGTGCGCGAACCTGCGTCGCGCGCATTACGGAGATTTAACCTCGGCGTTAGCCGCCCCTCAGCAAAAAGCCATCTTTCAGCCATTCTCGGATCGGTTTATATTGATGCGTTACGGCCGGCGCTTGCGGCCGACCATTGCGGGCTCGCCGCATAAGGGGGCCCGCCAGGAGGTGAACATGGCGAACGCCCTTCCCACCCTCTCAGGCGACAGCGGCCTCTCGCGCTATCTCGCAGAAATCCGCCGGTTCCCCATGCTGGAGCCGGAGCAAGAATATATGCTCGCCAAACGCTGGCGCGAGCATGAGGACCCCAACGCCGCGCAAAAGCTCGTCACGTCGCATCTGCGGCTCGTGGCCAAGATCGCCATGGGCTATCGCGGCTATGGCCTGCCGATCGGCGAGATCGTCTCCGAGGGCAATGTCGGCCTGATGCAGGCCGTCAAGCGCTTCGAGCCCGAACGCGGCTTCCGCCTCGCCACTTATGCGATGTGGTGGATCCGCGCTTCGATTCAAGAATATATCCTGCGTTCCTGGTCGCTCGTCAAAATGGGCACCACGGCGAGCCAGAAGAAGCTGTTCTTCAATCTGCGCAAGGCCAAGAGCAAGATCTCGGCCTTCGAGGACGGCGATCTGACGCCCGAGCACGTCGGCGAGATCGCCCGCCGCCTCGGCGTGACCAATCAGGATGTGATCGAGATGAACCGCCGCATGTCCGGCGACGCCTCGCTCAACGCGCCTTTGCGCGAGGAGGGCGAAGGCGAGTGGCAGGACTGGCTCGTCGACGATTCCTCCGACCAGGAGCGCATCCTCGTCGACCAGGAGGAGGCGGGCAACCGGCTCGATGCGCTGCGCGGCGCGCTCACCGTGCTCAACCCGCGCGAGCGTCGCATCTTCGAGGCGCGCCGGCTCTCCGAGGATCCGGTCACGCTCGAGGATCTCTCCACCGAGTTCGGCGTCTCGCGCGAGCGCGTGCGCCAGATCGAGGTGCGCGCCTTCGAGAAGGTGCAATCGGCGGTGCGGGCCGGAATGGCGCAGCTCGAGGCTCTGCCCGCGCCGATGTGACGCGGCGCCTTCACGCCACCCGCTCGGGGCGAGCTTCGTCGTCCCGGGCGTTGCTCTTTTTGGAGCGAAAGCTTCGGAGCGCTGCGAGCAGAGGCTGCTCGAGCAGACGGAAAACCGCATAGCCGGCGAGGATCGACAGCCCCGTTTCGACCAGGATCAGAATGTCGATCGACGCATGCAGCCGCGAGACGGTCTTGCCGACGGCGGAGATGACGAAGACCTGAACCAGATAGATCGAATAGGACGCGTCGCCGATGCGGCCGCACAGCCGCTCCACCGCAGTCGGGCGCCGGTCGCGCTCGCTCCAGAATGCCGCGAGAAGCACGAGCAGCGCAGCAGGAAGGCCGGCGCCGATCAGGCTGCCGGCGTCGTCGTCGGCCGAGACCGTCAGCGTGGCGAGAGCGGCGACGGCGAAGGGCTTGGCGACGGGACGACGCGCGACGATCAGCGCCGCCAGGACGCCGTAAGCGAATTCCAAGAGACGTGGCTGCGTGAAGAAGCCGTGAACGACGCCGAGCGTCTTCGTGAACGGCGCGACGTGCAAGATCGTCAATATCGAAAACAGATAGACGATTTGGCTCCACATTCGCTCGGACGGATGGAGGAGCAGCGCGACGACGAGATAGAAGAACATCTCGAGCTCGAGAGACCATCCGACATAGATGATCGGGGTCGTGTCGCCGAGGAAGGATGCGAACAGAAAGGATGAGACCGCGCGAAGCCCGAGGACGTCGCTCGCATTGGAGAAGAGCGACGGCACGAGGAGCGCCGCCGCGGCCATGACCGCGGTGAATATCCAATAGATCGGCGCGATGCGCTCGAGGCGCCGTCTCAGAAAGGCGCCGCGGCTCGTCGCGGAGGCGCGCGTCGAGCAGCAGATGATGAAGCCGGATATCACAAAGAAAAGGTCGACTCCGTGGCCGCCGTTCTCGAACACATGCAGGAGCCGATTCTCCTGGTCGCCCGTGTAAGAACGGCTGTTGCCGACGCTGTGGAACAGCACGACGCCGACCGCCGCCGCTCCGCGCAATATCTGGATCGGGAGCAGCTTCGCCGCCGCCGCTGTCGCGGCGACGGCCGAGGGCGCAGCCTTCTCAGATATAGGCATAGCCCGCCAGAGCGACGCCCGCCACGGTGAGCGCCAGCCCGGCGTACCAGGGCCATTTGCGTCCCTTGGTGATGATGGCGATCGTCGCAATGGCGATCGCGGCGTGCAGCAGCGTCACCGCCATCGTCAAGATATGATGGCGATGCTCGTGATGCTCGGCCTCGTGCAGGCGCTCCTCGACCTGATGCTCGAAGCCCTCGGCCTCCGATTTGATCGCCTTGCTCTCCTCGCCATAGCGCTTCGCCTCGGCGGCGAGCGCGTCGGCCTGCGGCCCGCTCTGCCGCGCGCCGACCTCATGCACGCTCTTCTTGATGCTCTTGGCCTGGAAGAAGGCCCATTGATCGCTGGCCTTGCTCTGGCTCAATGCGGCGGCGTTCTGCGCGCCGAGCGTCGCCGCCGTCTCGATCGTCTCCAGGCTGCCGATGGTCGCCGCGATCACCGCCATGATGGCGATCGTCATCGACACTTGCGTCAGGAAGGGCGCGCCTTGATGCGCGACATGCTCGGCGTGCTCCGCATGTTCGAGATGCTCGGTCGTCATTGCTTCGGACATGGTCGTTCCTTCGAAAAAAATGCGTGCGGACGCATCGGCGCGCTCCCTCCGCGCGGCGGAGAGGCGCCGTGGCGGAGCGCGCCGAATCGTTTCAGTCCGGCTGCGTCTGGAGATAGGACTTGATCTTCGCCGTCACCAGATCCCAGGCCTCGCGTTCGACGGGGCCGGCCGTCTTGTCGACGGCGATCTGCAGATAAGCGAGCTCTGTGTCGATTTTTTCGCGCGGCAGCATGCCGAGGCGCGTCGCCAATATCGCCGCCTCCACCACCGCCGCCTGCGCGCGGTTGAAGCCGAGAAACGGCGCATGGGAGACGATTTTTTTCACGCGACAAAAAAAGCGCGGGCGCTTCGGATCGGCCTCGGCGCGCGCGACCTCCAGCTCCGCATGCGACAGGGCTGCGGCGAGGCGCGGCGTCGACCAGCCGGAGACGGGCTCGAGCGGAAAATCGCTTCTGCCGCACACGCAGCCGGCGATGATGCGCACATCGTCGATGAAGCTCGCCGTGGCGAAGGGCGCCGCCTCCAGATTGGCGAGAGTGGTCGAGGGACGGAAGGGCGCGATGATCCAGAACGCGCCATCCTCGATCAGTCCGAGCGGCGCGAGATGAGTTTGGCCGGTGGGGCCGACGGTGGTGACGACGCATTCGCGGATCATCGGCATGGGCTGCTCCTATCGGATTGCGTCGTCGAATTCGAAGTCTGTCGAATGCGAGCCTGAAGGCTCGCGGTCCAGATTGCGCCTCTTGGACCGCGAGCCTTCAGGCTCGCATCTCGAAGCTCATCATTGCTCCCGCGCCTTGCGCAGCGTGTGCCCCGCCTCGCGCAGACGCGTCTCGTCCTCGACCGCGCGATCGAGCGCGCAGCCGAAATCGAGCGGTTCGTCCTGCCGATAGCGCTTGCCGAGACGAAAGGCGATCTCCGCCTTGGTCAATTCGCTCGCGAGATAGAAGGCGTGCGCGCCGTCCTTCGCGACGCCGAGCTCGGGAAAGAGCGACATGGCGTCCGGCGCGACGCGGTGAAAATGACGCGCATAGATATGAATGCCGTCCTCGGCGACCTCTATGCGGAAATTCTCGTCGCGCAGCTCGCGCGCCAACTCGGAGATCTCGTCCGGCGTCGCCGCATAGGGGCGCTTGTCGTGAATCTGCAGCAGCGCGTCGCTGTAGCCCTTGGGCAGAGCGCGATCGGCGCGCGCGGCGTAGAGCATGCGGCGCGCGGCGTCATGCTCCTGCACCGTGCGGCGCGTATGCGGGCTCACCTGCACGGTGAGGAGATGACGAATGTCGAGCTCCGAGCAGAGGCCGAGCAGCACCGCCGTCACGCCGGAGGAGTCCGCGTCGGTCAATTCGGTGAGATTGCCGGTGCCCATCATGATCTCGGCCGTCGGCTCGCGCCGCCTCGTTTCGACATAACGCTCGATCGAGGCGGCGAGACCGAAATGAATGGGATCGAGGATCGGATCGAGAATATAGGCGATGCCTCGGCTCTCGGCGATGCGCGCGGCGCGTTGCAGCGAATCGAGATCGCCGTGCGGATTGGGCACGAGAATGGGAACGAGCGACGAATGATCCGGCAGGATCGAGAGCGTATGCTCGTCGAGGCTCAGGAGATGATCGGCGCCGGCGCAGGCGCCGCGCTCCAGCTCGTCGCGCCGCGCCGAGTCGAGGCTGACTTTGAAACCTCGCGCCTTCAGCGCTCGGATCGTCTCTTCCATATGCGGAAACGGCGTGTCGGGCAGGCAGCCGAGATCGATCACATCGGCGCCGGCCTCCGTCAGCGCCTGCGCGCGCGCGACGACCTCATCGACGCTCATGATCGAGGCGTCGACGATCTCGGCGAAGATGCGCATGTCGAAGCGCGTGAGATCGGCCTTGCCGGCGCGCTTGCCGAAAAAAGCGGGAAGGTCGGCAATCTCTTCCGGCCCGCGCTCGAAGGGCGCGCCGAAAGCTTCCGACAAAGCGCGGAGATCGGCGCGGCAGCGGCCGGGCAGGATCACTCGTTCCGCTTCCAGCGGACGCGGCAGGCGGCGCAGGATGATCTCCTGCGTCATCAGCGCCGCGACCTTCACGCCGATGTCGTGAACGCGCCAGCCGCTCGCCTCCTCGCCGAAGCTCGCCAGCATGCGCTCGAGGCGCGGAAGAGCGAGATGGCCGGTAAGAAAGAGCAGCCGCTCGGACATTCCCTCAGGCTTCCCGTCCCATAGGCTCCGGCGCGGCGATCTCGCGGCGCCGGCGCTCGACCGCTTCGTGCAGGGCGGCGAGGCTCTCGGCGACCTGCGTCGACTCGAAGTTCTTCAGCTTGTCGGTGTTCTCGAGATCGATGCGGCGCGGATAGACCATCACTTTGCGATCGGGCGCCTGGGTCTCCAGCTCCGGCGCCGTGTCGCAGGCGAACACCACTGTCGGCACGCGGCATTTGCCGGCCTGGGCGAACACATTGGTCGCGAGATTGTCGGAGATGCCATAGACGAATTTGGCGACCGTGTTGGAGGTCGCCGGCGCGACGATCAGCGTGTGATAGAGGCTGTGATAGAAGCCGCCGACGGGAACCGAGCTCGCGGTCGTGTCCTTGAAGATGCGGACATGGTCCGGCATCTCGTCCAAGCGATGCTTGTACATGCGGATCACCTCCGCCGCCGCCTTGCTGACGAAGAGGTCGACATGGTCGAGCGAGCGAATGATGTCGAGACATTCGGTGAAGAAATGGCCCGAGCCGGTGAGCGCCCAGCCCCACCGCGGCGAGACGATCTTTTTCATGCGATGTGTTGCTCTCTCTCGAAGGAATAAGCCACGCCCGGAAGGTCTCCCCGGCTCATCTTCTCTTCGGCCGAGGCGAGATCGGCCGGGCCGGCTATAGTGACCGCGAGTTCGCGCGCAAAATGCGCGAAGCGAGGGTCGACGATCTGCGCCGCGCCCCGATCCGGCCGCTCCTCGGCGCGAGGCAGCGTGGAGAGATCCACGCTCTTGATCAGCAGCAGCGTCTTCGTCCCGGCTTCACGGGCGAACCAGGCGGCGAGACTGTCGGAGGTCATGTCCCAGCTCGCTGGTATCTGGGGAGCGGCGCGCGTCATCGCAACCGGGCGCCAGAGCGCGATCGCGCCGCGGCGATGCGCGGCCGCGGCCTCGGCCGGCGTCGTCACCGCGACGAGACCGGACGCGAGGTCGGCCAGCGCCGTCGCATATTGCTCCATTCCCATGATCGCCATCTCATGCGCCGCGGCATCGGAAAAGCCCATGCCCCGCTGCGCGTCGCGCACCGCGTCGGCGAAAGGTCCGCCGCCCGGCGCGATGGTCAGCGGCCCGGCGTAGCGCGCGAGCGCCGCGAGCCAGCCGCGCAGCGCGCGCGGCTGGCGCCACAGGCTGCCGCCGAGCTTGGCGACGAGATGTCGCAGCTCAGGATTTCGGCTGCTTGTCGACGGCATCGGCGAGCCCGGAAAGGAGTTGATGAACTTCCGCCGTCTCCGGCTGCCGCTCGCGCCGGATGCGGACGCCGACGGAACCCGGCGCCACATCGAGCTTTTCGACCTGCACGCTGACCGCCTGGGCGCGCTCGTGGCGCAGCACCATTTCGGCCAAGCGTTCGGCGATGGTCTCGACCATGTCGATATGGCCGGACGCCAGAATGATGCGGATGGCGTCCATGATCACGTCATAGGAGAACACCGTGCGCATGTCGTCGCCGCCGACCGCGCGCGTCACGTCGACGTCGACATTGAAGCGGACGCGCTGGCTGCGGCCGCGCTCGAAATCATAGGCGCCGATCTCGACCGGAATGACGAGGTCGCGCACGAAGACATGATCGATCTCGCGGACCCGCTCGCGGCTGTCGAGAAAGCCGCGGCCGACGACCAGCGACCAGTCGACATTGGCGGCGACGCCGACCGCCGCGCGCGGGCCGCCGGGAATGAGGTCGCGGATCAGCGCCACCGCGGCCGGATCCACTGCGGCTTGGCGGTCGCGGCCGACGCAGAGCGCGCCGCGAAAGCCGAGCACATCCGCCTTCGTCACCAGCAGGCGCGGGACGTCCGGCGATTCGAGCGAGCCGGCGAGCCCGGCCTCGAGGCCGAGCGTATGGCAGCGCGCCACAAAGGCCGTCAGCGCGCCGATGTCGCAATGATCGATCAGCCGGCCCTTGCCCTTATGCGCCGTGTCGAGCAGCGCGCCGGCAAAGCCCGCCTCGACGAGGCGCGACAGCAGATCGAGGTCCGGCCCCTGATCGGCGAACAGCACGGCGACGAGCCGCGTCGTCGCGGCGATGGGCGCCAGCGCCGCGATCAGCCGCTCGGCGTCCGGGGTCGCCGGCAGCGCGAATTTGACGAAGGAGACGCCGAGCGCGGCCGTGCGCTCGATCGCCTCGCGCGCCTGCGCCGGATCATGCGGCAGCTCGACGACGGCGCTGACCGGGCGGCGCCCGCCCACCGCGGCGACGATGGCGGCGATGTCCGGCGCCGGCAGCGCGCCGAGCGCGCCGCGCGCGGGGTCCTTGCAGTCGATGAGGTCGGCGCCGCCGGAAAGAACGATCTCGGCCTCGGCCACGCAGGCGACGCTCGTCAACATCAGGGTCATCAGGGTTCGCTCCGGCCAAGCCACGCGTATGATGCGCGCTTGTGGATCAATTTCGGGCCGAATCCAAGTAGGCTCGCGAGAGCGCCCGGTGTTTCGGGCGAGCGCGGCCGCACGGCCGCCCCATTTCATACGCTCGACAACGCCCGGCAGGGAGAAAATCATGAAGATTCTGATCGTCCTCACCTCGCACGACAAGCTCGGCGACACCGGCCGGAAGACCGGCTTCTGGCTGGAAGAGCTCGCCGCGCCTTATTATGTCTTCCGGGACGCCGGCGCCGACGTGACGCTGGCGTCGCCAGCGGGCGGGCGGCCGCCGCTCGACCCCAAGAGCAGCGAGCCCGATTTCCAAACCGATCTCACCCGCCGCTTCGAGGCGGATGCGGAGGCCCAGGCGCTGCTCGCGAGCACGGCGCGGCTCGACGGTCTCCGCCAGGAGGATTTCGACACGGCGTTCTACCCCGGCGGCCATGGACCTTTATGGGATCTCGCCGAGGACGCCCATTCGATTGGTCTGCTCGAATCCTTCGTCGCCGCCGGCAAGCCTATCGCCCTCGTCTGCCACGCGCCCGGCGTGCTGCGCCATGTGAAGGGGCCGAGCGGCGCGCCGCTGGTGGAGGGCAAGAATGTGACTGGCTTCACCAATAGCGAGGAGGAGGCGGTCGGCCTCACCCATGTCGTGCCGTTCCTGGTCGAGGACGAGCTCAGGGCGCTGGGCGGCCTGTTCTCGAAAGGCGCCGATTGGGCGGCCTATGTCGTGCAGGACGGGAGGCTGATCACCGGCCAGAACCCGGCCTCCTCCGGCCCGGCGGCGCAAAAGCTGCTGGAGGCGATGTCTTGATCCGCCGATTCTCGCCGCGCGCTCCTTCTCCCACTTGTGGTCGCCCTGCGGGAGAAGGGACGCGCCCTTTTCTGCAGCGGTCGGGAGGGCTCGATCGCGCCCGCTCACCCGTGCTCCGGCCGCACCATATGCTCCTTCAGCACTTGCTCGCTGGTCGCGTCGATCTCCTGGAGCAGCACCTCATATCCCCAGAGATTGGCGAGATGGCCGAGCACCATCGAGGCGTTGGCGAGCTCGAGCATCTTGCCGTCGCGGACGCGGTGATGCAGCACCAGCTTGCGATTGCCGGCGAGATCGACGTCGACGACCTGAATGTCCGGCGCATAGCCGCCCACCTCATATTGGGCGGCGAGGCTGCGACGCAGGTCGCGATAGCCGCGCTCATTGTGGATCGCGGCGACCTCGAGATGCGGATGCTCGCGATCGTCGACGACATGGAACAGCCGCCAGTTGCGGATGAGCCGCGGGCTCAGGAATTGCGCGATGAAGCTGTCGTCGCGATAGTTCGCCCAGACATGGCGCAGCACCTCCATCTCGTCGCCGGTTCCGGCGATCTCGGGGAACCAATAGCGGTCCTCCTCGGTCGGCTCGCGCACGATCCGCTCTATGTCGCGCATCATGTCGAAGCCGAGCGCATAAGGATTTATCCCGCTATAGGACGGGCTGTCGTAGAAAGGCTGGCGCGTGGCGTTGGTGTGCGAGGTCAGGAACTCGAGAAAGCTGCCGTCGCCGATCTGCCCGGTCTCGTGCAGACGGCCGAGCAGACGATAATGGCAATAGGTCGCGCAACCCTCGTTCATGACCTTGGTCTGCTGCTGCGGATAGAAATATTGCGCGATCAGCCGCACGATGCGCAACACCTCGCGCTGCCACGGCTTCAGCCGCGGCGCCACCTTCTCGAGAAAATAGAGAATGTTCTCCTGCGGCAGGCCGAGCAGCGCGCGCCGCTTGTCGCTGGCGAGCTGGCGCGAGCCGCGCGCGCGGCCGGGCACGGTGCGCCAGAGATCGTCATAGAGCCGCTCGCGCTCCTCCTTGCGATCCTGCTCGCGCTTCTCCTCCAATTGCAGATTCATCGGCCGCTTGCGCGGGTAGCGGTCGATTCCCTGCGGCATCAAGGCATGGGCGGCGTCGAGAAGGCGCTCGACCTCGGCATGGCCGTAGCGCTCCTCGCAATTGGCGATATAGGTCTTGGCGAAGGAGAGATAATCGAGAATGCCTTCCGGATCGGTCCATTGCCGGAACTGGTAATTATGCTTGAAGAAATGATTATGGCCGAAGGCCGCATGAGCGATCACCAGGGTCTGCATCGTGGCGGAATTCTCCTCCATGATGTAGCTGATGCAGGGATCGGCGTTGATGACGATCTCATAGGCGAGGCCCTGCAGGCCCATGCGGTAGATGCCCTCATGCTGGGCGAATCGCTTGCCGAACGACCAATGCTTGTAGAACAGAGGCATTCCGGTCGACGCATAGGCGTCGAGCATCTGCTCGGCGGTGATGACCTCGATCTGATTGGCGAAAGTGTCGAGGCCGAGCTCCTTATGGGCGATCGTCGCGACCGCGTCATGGATGCGCTGGATCGTCTCGAAGTCCCAGTCCTTGCCTTCGAACAGCAATTCCCCCCGCATCAGTTTGCCTCCGCGGTCTTGGCGGCGCGCCGCTGGAACAATTGGCGGAACACGGAATAGATATGCTCGCGGCGCGAGACGCGCCGCATCTGGAACTTCTCGCTCTCCTTCTGCAGCGAGGCGTAGGTGATCCACAGCGACGTCTGGCCGTGATGCGGCGCATAGCCATGCGTGTCGGAGTTGGGCCCGCTCACCTCGACATAAGCGAAATATTGGCAGAGCGGCAGAATGTGATTCTGCAGCAGCTCGCGCGTCTGCGGATTGTCGCTCGACAGATTGTCGCCGTCCGAGGCCTGCGCGGCGTAGATGTTCCACACGCCGGGATCGTAGCGCTCGCGGATGATGCGCGCCATCTCCTGCAGCGCCGAGGACACCATGGTGCCGCCGGTTTCGGCGGAGCGGAAGAAGGTCTCCTCGTCCACCTCGCCGGCGCGATCGGTGTGGCGGATGAACACGATCTCGACGCGCTTGTAGCGGCGCGTGAGAAAGACGTGCAGCAGCATGAAGAAGCGCTTGGCGAGATCCTTCATATGCTCGGTCATCGAGCCGGACACGTCCATCAGGCAGAACATCACCGCCTGGGTGACCGGCTTGGGGAAGCGCTCGAAGCGGCGATAGCGCAGATCGATCGGATCGAGATAGGAGATGCGCGCGCGCTTTTGCTGCAGCGTTTTCAGCTCGCCGCGCAGGCGCTCGGCCTCCGCGGCGTCGCGCAGCTCCGCCGCCTCTATGTTGCGCTCGAGCTCGTCGACCGCTTGCTGCTTCGGCCGCTTGAGCGCGATGCGGCGCGACAGCGATGTCTGCAGCGTGCGATGCAGCGCGAGATTGGCCGGCGTGCCGGTGGTGGTGAAGCCGGCGCGGCGCAGCCCCTCTTTCTCGGTCTGGGCGACACGCCGCTTGGCGAGGTCGGGCAGCTCGAGATCATCGAGGAAGATGCTCAGAAATTCATCGCGCGTGAGGATGAATCGGAAGGCGTCCTCCTGACCGTCGCCGCGGCCGACCTGGCCGCCGGCGCCGTCGCCTTCGCCCTCGCCTTGCGGGCGCTCGATCAGATCGCCCTCGACATAGTCCTTGTTGCCGGGCAGCACGAGGTCGCGCCGCGAGCCCTGCGTGTGGCGAAATGTGGGCTCGCGGGTGCCCTCGGAGGGAATGGAGATTTCGCCCGGGCTCTCGAGGTCGCCGATCGCGCGATCCTTGCTCGCCTCGCGAACCGCCTTCTCCACCATATCCTTGGCGCGGCGCAGAAAGCGCTGGCGGTTCGCGAAGCTCTTGCTTCCGGGGTTCAACCGACGATCGACGATGTGCATCGTTCCATCACCCGTTCTTCGCCGGCCTCCCTCTCCGTCAGCCGGCCTGTTTGACGCGCATGTACCATTCGACCAGACGGCGCACCTGTCGCTCCGTATAGCCACGGGCCATCATGCGGCTTACGAATTCTGCATGTTTTTTTTCTGTCTGAGTGTCTTTTTTCGATCCGAACGAAATGATCGGCAAAAGCTCCTCGACCTGCGAGAACATGCGCCGCTCGATCACGTCGCGGATCTTCTCATAGCTCGCCCAGGATGGGTTCCTCCCCTCGTTGGAGGCGCGCCAGCGCAGCGCGAACTTCACCACCTCGTTGCGGAAATCCTTGGGGTTGGCGATTCCCGCCGGCTTCTCGATCTTGGTGAGCTCCTGGTTCAACAGGTCGCGGTCCAGCATCTGGCCCGTGTCCGGATCCTTGAAGTCCTGATCCTCGATCCAGGCGTCGGCGTAATCGATGTAGCGGTCGAACAGATTCTGACCGTAATCCTGATAGGATTCGAGATAGGCCTTCTGAATTTCGTTGCCGATGAATTCGGCGTAGCGCGGCGCGAGCTCGGCCTTGATGAACTCGAGATAGCGCTTCTCCGTCTCGGGCGGCAGCTGCTCGCGGCGCAGCGACTGCTCGAGCACATACATGAGATGCACAGGATCGGCCGCGACCTCGACCGTGTCGTGATTGAAGGTCGCCGCCAGAACCTTGAAGGCGAAGCGGGTCGAGCAGCCGTCCATGCCTTCGTCGACGCCGGCGGCCTCCTTGTACTCCATCATGCTGCGCGCGCGCGGATCGACCTCGCGCAGGCTCTCGCCGTCGTAAACGCGCATCTTGGAGAAGAGGTTCGAGTTCTCATGCGGCTTCAGGCGCGAGAGCACGATGAAGCGCGCGAGCATCTCCAGCGTGCTCGGGGCGCAGCTGGCCTCGGCGAGCTCGGAGCCTTTCAGCAGCTTTTCATAAATGTGCTGCTCCTCGGTGACGCGCAGGCAATAGGGCACCTTGATCACGTAGATGCGATCGATGAAGGCCTCATTGTTGCGGTTGTTCTTGAAGCTCTGCCATTCCGCCTCGTTGGAATGGGCCATCACGATGCCGGAGAAAGGAATGGCGCCGATATTCTCGGTGCCGATGTAGTTTCCCTCCTGCGTCGCCGTCAGCAGCGGATGCAGCATCTTGATCGGCGCCTTGAACATCTCGACGAATTCGAGCAGTCCCTGATTGGCCCGGTTCAAGCCGCCGGAATAGCTGTAGGCGTCGGGATCGGCCTGGGCGAGCGATTCGAGCTTGCGGATGTCGACCTTGCCGACCAGAGAGGAGATGTCCTGGTTGTTCTCGTCGCCGGGCTCGGTCTTGGCGATGGCGATCTGACGCAGCCGCGACGGCGTGACCTTGACGACAGTGAAGCGAGTGATGTCGCCGCCGAACTCGTCGAGCCGCTTCAGGCACCACGGGCTCATCAGGCCGTTGAGGCGCCGGCGCGGAATGCCGTAGCGCTGCTCCAGCATGTCGCCGGCCGTCGCCGGATCGAACAGGCCGAGCGGGCTCTCGAACACCGGCGAGAGTTCTTCGCCGGCCTTCAGCACATAGATCGGATCGACCTCCATCAGCGCCTTGAGGCGCTCGGCGAGCGAGGATTTGCCGCCGCCGACGGGGCCGAGCAGATAGAGGATCTGCTTGCGCTCCTCGAGCCCCTGCGCGGCATGGCGAAAGAAGCTGACGATGCGCTCGATCGTCTCCTCCATGCCGAAAAACTCGGCGAAGGCGGGATAGATGCGGATCGTCCGGTTCATGAAGATGCGGCCGAGCCGTGGGTCGCGCGAGGTGTCGATCAGCTCCGGCTCGCCGATGGCCTCGAGAATGCGCTCGGCGGCGCTCGCGTAAGTCTTCGGATTTTCGCGGCAGAGGTCGAGATAGTCGGAGAGCGGCATCTCGACCGCTCGCCTGCCTCGGTAGCTCCGCGCAAAATCAGCAAAAACGTCCGGGTTCGTCATGGGGCACCTGTCGCCTCGAGCGCTGTGGCTCATCGTCTCGACGGCCCCGGAGCATGGGCTCCGGGCCGCCTCGTCGCCAGTTCCGTCGACCGCCCCACCCTCGTCGACCGAGAGCATCCGAGGCAAAGATTGTGCCGGGCTGGCGGAAAGCTTGTCTCAACGTCCATATGAGCATCGGATCGGGCTCAGGGTAGACGTAACGGTTCATTCCGTCATCAGTTGGGGCGCCGAGTGGAATATTGGCGAAGATCGCGGGCGGCGTCGACAGGATTCGTCGCGAGCATGGTAAAGTTCTCGACAGCGCCACGCTCAGGCTCACGCTTCGCTCGCGGCCTCCGTGCAGCGCGCGCAGCGGCCGGCGATCTCGAGAACACGGGTGCGCGGCTCGAAGCCGACCGCCGCGCTCGCGCTCGTCAAAGCGCCCGCGAGCGTGGGCGAGGTCGCCTCGCGCACCTCGCCGCATTCGTCGCAGATGAAGAAGATCACCGGCTCGCCGTCCTCATGAGCGTGGCCGCAGACGACGAAGGCGTTGCGCGAGGCGAGCCGATGCGCGAGGCCCTGGTCCAGGAGATAGCCGAGCGCTCGGTACACCGAGATCGGAGCGGGACGCTTGCCGTTCTCCACCGCAAGCAGATCGATCATCTCATAGGCGCCGACCGGGCGGTTGGCCTTGGTGAGAATGTCGAGGGCCGCCCGCCGCGCCGGCGTGAGGCCGCGCTGCGGCGCTCGCTTCTTGTTCATGCCCCATTGTAGCGCGGCGCCGCGCCGAAGACGAGCGCGACGACGACCGCCGCCGCCCGACGCGCTGCTTGCGCGCGCGGCGGGCGACACTATAGTCGCGCCTCGATTTCGGCTGCGGCCCCGTCCAGGAACAGAGAAGACATGTCTCGCCAGAAGAAAGACATCAAACGCGTCGTCCTCGCCTATTCCGGCGGCCTCGACACCTCGATCATCCTCAAATGGCTGCAGACGACCTATGGCTGCGAGGTGGTGACCTTCACCGCCGATCTCGGCCAGGGCGAGGAGCTGGAGCCGGCGCGCGCCAAGGCGGAGCTGCTCGGCGTCAAGCCCGAGCATATCTTCATCGAGGATCTGCGCGAGGAGTTCGTGCGCGACTTCGTCTTCCCGATGTTTCGCGCCAACGCCCAATATGAGGGGCTCTATCTGCTCGGCACCTCGATCGCGCGGCCCTTGATCGCCAAGAAGCAGATCGAGATCGCGAGAAAGCTCGGCGCCGACGCCGTCTGCCATGGCGCGACCGGCAAGGGCAACGACCAGGTGCGCTTCGAGCTCGGCTATTATGCGCTGGAGCCGGACATCAACGTCATCGCGCCCTGGCGCGAATGGGATTTGACCTCGCGCACCGCGCTCATCGACTTCGCCGAGAAGAATCAGATTCCGATCGCCAAGGACAAGCGCGGCGAGGCGCCCTTTTCGGTCGACGCCAATCTTCTGCACACCTCCTCCGAGGGCAAGGTGCTCGAGGATCCGGCGCAGGAAGTGCCTGATTACGTCTTCTCGCGCACCATCGATCCGGAGAAGGCGCCGGACGTTCCGCAATATGTGACCATCGACTTCGCGAAGGGCGACGCCGTCGCCGTGGATGGCGTCGCGCTCACGCCGGGCGCGCTGCTGACCAAGCTCAACGAGCTCGGCCGCGCCCATGGAATCGGCCGGCTCGACCTCGTCGAGAACCGCTATGTCGGCATCAAGTCGCGCGGCATGTACGAGACGCCCGGCGGCGCCATTCTGCTCGTCGCCCATCGCGGGATCGAGAGCGTGACGCTCGACCGCGGCGCCGCGCATCTGAAAGACGAGATCATGCCGAAATACGCCGAGCTGATCTACAACGGCTTCTGGTTCGCGCCCGAGCGCGAGATGCTGCAGGCGCTGATCGACAAGAGCCAGGAGCTGGTCACCGGCCGTGTGCGGCTGAAGCTCTATAAGGGAAGCGCCGCCGTCGTCGGGCGCGAGAGCCCCTATTCGCTCTATGACAAGGAGCTCGTGACCTTCGAGGAGGGAGCGGTCGCCTATGACCATCGCGACGCCGAAGGCTTCATCAAGCTCAACGCGCTGCGCTTGCGCACGCTCGCCAAGCGCAACGCCCGCGGCGCGAAAGGAGCATAATTTCCATCGGCTCGCCCAAGATTTCCTTCAGCTAGCCTTGGAGAAAACCACAATCGGTCGCACATTGACGTCAGATTCGGGCTTCGTGACCGAGGCTGACCGAAAATGACACGAACCCTTCTCGCCGCCGTCGCCGCCTGTCTCGTGGTCGTCGGCGGCATCGCCGCCGCGCTCTACGCCTATAATCGGCCGACCGAGCTGCGCGTCGCCGTGGCGCAGAGCGCGCAGGATTTCCGTCTGATGACGGCGGCGGCGCAGACTTTCGCGCATCAGCGCGAGGAGGTGCGCCTCAAGGTCGTCCCGGTCGCCGACGCCGCCGCGGCCGCGGCCGCTCTCGAGCACGGATCGAGCGACCTCGCCGTCGTGCGCAGCGACGCTCTGCCGCCGGCCGCGCGGGCGCTGGTGGTGCTGCATCGCAACGCCGCGCTGCTGATCGCGCCCGGCGGAACCAGGCTGAAGCGCATTGCCGATCTGCGCGGCAAGAAGGTCGCAGTGGTGCAAGAGGTCCCCGGCGCCCAGTCCAACGCACGGCTGCTCGAGACGATTTTGGATCAATACGACATTCCGCGGCAGAGCGTGACGACCACCGTCGTCGCGCCCGGCGGCGTCGAAGACGCGCTGCGCGCGCGCGCCGTCGAGGCGATCTTCCTCGTCGCTCTGCCCCAGTTCGGCGTCGCCAGCGAGGTCGTCGCCAAGATCGCCGCGGCCGGCAATGGCAAGCCGCCGGTGTTTCTGCCGATCGCCGAGGCCAAGGCGATCGCCAAGCGGGTGCCGACGCTGGAGACGACCGAGGTGTTGCGCGGCGCGCTCGGCGGGGACCCGCCGCGCCCGGCCGAATCGCTGGAGACGCCGAGCGTCGCGGTGCTGCTGGTCGGCAGGCCGATCATCGCCGCCAGCGTCGCCGGCGAGCTCACGCGCGAACTGCTCGTCCATCGCGCCGCGCTCGCCGCGCTCGCGCCGCTCGCCAATTACATGGAGGCGCCGTCCACCGACAAGGATTCGGCGGTGCCCGCGCATCAGGGAACGATCGACTTCATCGACGGCGACGAGCACGGCTTCTTCGACAAATACAGCGATTTTCTCTATCTCGGCGCGATGCTGACATCGCTCGTCGGCTCGGCGGCGGCGGCGCTCGCGAGCCGCCTGCGCATCTCGACGCAGCTGCGCTCCGAGCGGCTGATCGAGCGCCTGCTGGAAATTCTCCCGGCGGCGCGCGCCGCGCCCAACGCCGCCGAGCTCGATGATTACGAGCGCGAATTGGATCAGGCGATCGTCGACGCCATGGCCGATGTGCGGCTGCGCAAAATGGCGCCTAGCGAGCTGCATATGGTGTCGCTGGCGCTCGATCAGGCGCGCCTCGCCATACAGGAGCGCCGCCGCGCGCTCGGCGAGACGCGCGGCGAGGTCGCGGAGGTCACGCCCTTGCGCAGCCTGCGCGAGGTGCGCGCGGGAGAGTAGGCGCGTGTGGAGGGAGCGAACCTGTAAATCTACTGCGTCACGAGAGCCGCTATGATTGGGGCGGCGTCATTGCGAGGAGCGAATTGACGAAGCAGCCCAGGGGCCGCCCCGCGGCTGAAGGATTGCTTCGCTTCGCTCGCATGACGCTCCAACGTCCGTTGGCCGACATCGAGACACCTGTTTTTGAGTAATTTTTCATTGTGTGACGCAGTAGACGAAGGCTCGCTCGTCTCGCCTCGCTTTGATATACGAAGCCGAAATGCGCAGGATCGGCGCGTTGCGAAGCAGCGCGGCCCCGCGCTCCCCGGTGAGGACGACTGATTGACTCTCCATCTCGAGGATCTCGCCGTCGGCCAGCGCTTCCACGCCGGCCCGGTCGAGGTGACCCGCGAAGCGGTCGAAGCTTTCGCCACGCAATTCGACCCGCAGCCCTTCCATCTCGATGCGGAGACGGCGCGCGCGACCTTCTTTCACGAGCAGGTGGCGAGCGGCTGGCACACGGCCGCGCTGACCATGCGCATGCTCACGCAATGCGCGCCGCTCGCCGGCGGGCTCATCGGAACCGGCGGCCGCATCGAATGGACGCAGCCCGTGCGTCCCGGCGATCAGCTCTCGGTGGAAGCGGAGATTCTCTCTGTCGCGGCGCGCCCCGGCGCCGAGCGCGGCGTCGTCGAAATTCGCGTGACCACGTCGAATCAGACGGGCGAGACGGTGCAGCGGCTGACGGCGAAAATCCTCGCCTTCACCCGTCAGGACGAAGGCGGCTGATCGGCCTATCTGTTCTTCTGAAACGCGCGCAGCAGCCGTCGCATCGCGACGAGGCCGGCGCTGCGCGTCGGATCATAGGTCGGATTGCCGTTGCAGAAGCCGGCCGCATAATCGGTGGCGACGGCGACGCCGGCGAAAGGCAGGGCGAAACGCCGCGCCAGAATGGCCTCCGGCGCGATCGACATGCCGATCGCGTCGACGCCGAGCAGGCGCGCCAGCCTGGCTTCCGCGGGCGTCTCGAAGCTCGGCCCCGAGAGCCACAGCAACACGCCCTCGCTCATCGTGACGCCCGCTGTGGCCGCGGATTGCTTGAGGCGGCGCATCAGCCGCTTGTCATAGGCGGCGTTCATATTGACGAAATTGTCGCCGGCGGCGCCGATCAGCGGATTGAGGCCGCTGAGATTGATGTGATCGGCGACGCTCAGCAGCGATGGCGGCAGCAGGTCGGCGTTGGTCGAGGTGACATGGCCGGTCGACAGCACGGCGCGGACGCCGAGCAGCGACAGCGTCTCGAAGGCGCTCGACATGAGGCTCGGATCGCCGGAGGAGTAGAATTCCGGTCGACCGCGGAAGAACATCATCGGCGAGCCTTCGACGAGACCGATCGTCAGATCGCCGCCGGGGACGGGAGGAAAGCCCGGCAGCTCGCCATAGGGGACGCTGGTCGCCTGCTCGGCGATGTCGGCCGCGGCGAGAAAATCCCGGCCGAGCACGACCGCCGTGTCCACTGGTCCGAGCCGGCCGAGAGCGCCGATCTTGTCGGCGGCGGCGCGCGCAGGGGTGCTCATGTATCGCCTCGCGATTCGATTCGCGGGACAGCTTGTCAGCAGCGCGCGCCCGCCACAAGGGGGCGCGCGGCAACGCATGGACCGAGACGTGGTTTCTTTTTCGATAAATCGTTCAGAAGACTTTGACTGGATAGACAATTTGGCAAGGTTTTCAGCCTAGCGTCGCCGCGTTCCAAAAAGGACGGCGCGACGCCGCAGCCCCGTGTTCTGCGGCCTGCTGTCATGATTTGCGCGCAATGCGGCGCCGAGCGGCTCCGGCCGTCGTTTCCAGTTGCGATTCGAAGAGGATCGACCCGCCATGACTTTCGACGATCTCGGGCTCACCATCAAGAGTTTCGTTCCACTCGGCGTCACGAGTCTGTTGTTTCTGGGCGTGACCGGGCTCGGGGCCTATCGCGTGACCAATCTCGCGCAGAGCTACGAACAACTGGTCGAGCACTCCGACGCGTCCGCCATTCGCATGCTCAGATCCAATCGCGCGCTGACCGAGATCGGCTATTCCGTCCATTCGATGCTCGCCCATGATTCGCAGAATGCTCTGCATCGGACAGCGAAAGAAGAGTTCGAAAGCTCCGGCCCGCGAATCGACGGACTGCTGAGAGAGGCCGCCGCGCTCGATCCGTCGCGCGCCACGACGATCGAAGGCTTTCGCACCCGCATCGCCGCGGTCGTCGAGCAGGCGCGCGCCGCCGTCGCGACGATCGAGAGCACGCCGTCGCTCGACAATGGCTCGAAACTGCAGCCTCGGGATCTCGACCGACTCGCCGAGCTCGTGAGAGCGCTCGCGCCCATCGATGCGGAGATCGCCGCGCTCGCGCATCAGATGCGCGCTTATTACGTCGCCGTCGTCGCCGAGAATCAGGGGACCGGCCAGGACCTCTCGCGTCGCGCCGATCAGACGATTCTGGCGATGCTGGCGCTCGGCGCCATCGCGGTGATGCTCGGCGCCGCCATCATGTTCTATGTGTCGGGTCGCAAGATCGGCCGGCCGATCCTGCGGCTCACCGCGCAGATGGGCGAAATCGCCGAGGGCGGATGCGACATCGTCGTCGAGGGCGTCGCCCGGCGCGACGAGGTCGGCGCAATGGCGCGAGCGCTGGACACGTTCAAACGCAATGCGCTGGAGCTGCGCGCGGCCGAGGCGCGCGACGCCGAGCAGCGTCGCAGGACCGAGGAGGCCGAGGCGCGCCGCCGCGCCGAGCAGGCCGCCGCGGACCACGAACGCGAGGCGGCGCTCGACGCGATCGGCGCCGGCCTCGCGGCGCTCGCCGACCGAAATCTCACCCATCGGCTGGCGTCCGCCGTGCCTGCGGCCTATCGCCGCCTGCAGAACGATTTCAACGCCGCGGCGGCCCAGCTCGAATCGGCGCTGGCGCATGTCGCCGGCGGGTCCGAGGCGATCGGCTCCGGCGCGTCGCAGATCGCATTGGCAGCGGACGACCTCGCGCGCCGCACCGAGCAGCAGGCGGCGGCCCTGGAGGAGACCGCGGCGGCGCTCGAGGAGATCACGACGACCGTGCGCCGCAGCGCCGAGGGCGCCGGACACGCCAGCGCGATCGTCGGCTCGACCAAGACCGAGGCGGAGCGCAGCGGCGCGATCGTCCGTCGCGCCGTCGACGCCATGGGACGCATCGAGAAATCCTCCGGGGAGATCGGCCAGATCATCGGCGTCATCGACGAGATCGCGTTCCAAACCAATCTCCTCGCCCTCAACGCCGGCGTCGAGGCGGCGCGCGCCGGCGACGCCGGCAAGGGCTTCGCGGTGGTGGCGTCGGAAGTGCGGGCGCTGGCGCAGCGCTCGGCCGAGGCGGCCCGGGAGATCAAGAGCCTCATCGCGACCTCGACCATCGAGGTCGGGCAGGGCGTCGATCTCGTCGGCGAGACCGGCCGGGCGCTGGACACGATCGTCGCTCAAGTCGGCGAGATCGACCGGGTCGTCACCGACATAGCGGTCGGCGCGCGCGAGCAGGCGACGAGCCTCGCCGAGGTGAACACGGCCGTCGGCCAGATGGACCAAAGCACGCAGAAGAACGCCGCCATGGTCGAGGAGACGACGGCCGCGAGCCATAGCCTGCGCCGCGAGACCGAGGAGCTGGCGCGGTCGGTGGCGAGCTTCCGCCTCGGCCAGCGCCCCGGCGGCCGCTCGCAGAACGCGCCGCGTCCGGCGCTGAAGCAGGTCGCGAGCGCCGGATCGGGCGCCGCGGTCCGCAAGGCCGAGGCCGACGATTGGGCCGAGTTCTGAGCCTGGAGCGCTTTCCGATCGAACGGAATTCGATCGATCAGAATTCGCTCAAACGAAAGAATGCTCTAGTCTCCAGGCGCGGCGACGACATCGCCGGCCCGCCGCTCCACTCCGAGACATGAGGCGAGCAGGCCTTCGATCAGCGTCTGGCGATCCGTATCGGCGCGCTCGCAGAGCGGGCCGATTTCCAGAATGTCGCGCAGGATCGCGACGCCGATCGTGCTGGCGATGAACAGCGCGGCGCGCTGCGGCGCTTCCGGCCCGCCGAGCGTGGCGGCGAGCGGCTCGATGAAATCGCGCGAGCAATGAGCGCGCAGCGCGCTTCTGGCGAGCGGGCTGGTGAGCGAACGAATGAAAATCTGCAGGCCCTCGTTCTGGCAGGGCGCAAAATTGCGGCGGGCGAAGGCGGCGCACAGCGCCTCGTGGTCGGCCGTGAGCAGATCGGAAGGGGAGGTTGCCGCGATCACCGCCGCGAACAGCTGGTCCTTCGAGCCGAAGGAGCGGTGGACGAGCGCGACATCTAGCCGCACATCGGCGGCAATATCTCTCAGCCTGACTTCCTCGTAAGATGCGCGCGCAAAACGCGTGATCGCCGCCGCCAATATTTTCTGCTTGGTGGCCTCCGCGGACCTTTTGCCCGCTTTTTCCTCACGCATCTTTTCGATTCTCCCCGCCGCCCGGCCGACCAGACTATTCTTCCGACGTCGGCGGTCAATCTCGCGAGAGGGCGTTCTGCAACCTTTCCGGTCTGGCTCGGGCGCTCCCGCGGCCCTGCGACGGAGTCAACCATGGTTGACTTGTTAACCAGGTCTCGACTATTCCGCCCTCTGCGCCGCTCACGCTCGAGCGGCGACAGTGTTTCGATCGAAACCTGGGGGAGGGACCATGACTATCAAGAACAGCCTTTCGGCTATCGCGATCTCCGCCGCGCTGGCGGCGGGAGCCGCTCAGGCGGCCGATCTGCCGTCGCGCAAGGCGGCGCCGGACTTTGCGCCGCCGCCGCCGGTTTTCTCCTGGACCGGCGCCTATGTCGGCCTCAACGCGGGCGGCGCATTCAAGGCCGACAACGGCCTTGGCGGCGACTACAGCGGCGTCGTGGGCGGCGGCCAGATCGGCTATAATCTGCAGCTCTCGCCCCTGTTCGTCGTCGGCCTCGAGACCGACTTCCAGGGCACGAGCCTCAGCCGCAACACTTGGTTCGGACAGCAGGTGAGCCTGCCCTGGTTCGGCACGGTGCGCGGCCGCGTCGGCGTCACCCTGTTCGACTCCCAGCTGCTGGCCTACGGCACGGGCGGTTTCGCCTATGGCGAGGTGAAGGCGCCGTGGTCCAGCGACACGCACACCGGCTGGACCGCCGGCGGCGGCGTCGAATGGGCGTTTCTGCCCAATTGGTCGGCGAAGGTCGAATATCTCTACACCGACCTCCAGAACAACTCGGGCTGGGGTTGGGTCGCTCCGCAGCGCGCCAAGTTCCACACGGTCCGCGCCGGCGTGAACTATCACTTCAACCTGTTCTGATCGGCCGCGCGCATGACTCGCTGCGGGAGAGCGGGTCATGCGCGACGGGCGCGAAGAACACGGCGCAAAGAAAAGGGGCGAAGCGGCCGACCGGCTCGCTTCGCCCCTTTCGTTTGGCTCGACCTGCGGGCGGTCAGCCCTTGGCGGCGGCGGCGACCTCGGCGGCGAAGTCGCTCGTCTCCTTCTCGATGCCCTCGCCGAGCGCATAGCGCAGGAAGCCCTTGATCGCGATCGGCGAGCCGGCCTTGCCCTCGTGCTCCTTGAGAGTCTGGGCGATGGTCTTGCCGCTGTGATCCGGGTGGTTGGAGACCTGATCGAGCAGCACGACCTCCTTGTAATAGGTCTTGAGGCCCGACTCGATGATCTTCTCCAGCACATGGGCCGGCTTGCCGGCGTTCTTCTCGGCGAGCAGCGCCTTCTCGCGCTCGATGGTCGCGGGATCGAGGCCGGAGGCGTCGAGCGCCAGCGGATTGGCGGAGGCGACATGCATGGCGATCTGCCGCGCCAGCGTCGACAGCACCTCCTTGTCGCCCTTCGATTCGAGCGCGACGATCACCGCGATCTTGCCGAGTCCATCGGAGATCTGCGTGTGCACATAGCGGCTGACCGCGCCCTCGACGGCGAAGCCGCCGGCGCGGCGCAGCGTCAGATTCTCACCGATGGTGGCGATGCCGGAGGTGATCGCCTCGGCGACCGTGCCGCCGCCCGGATAGGCCTTGCCGGTGAGCTCCTCGGCGCTCGCGGCGCCGGAGCTGAGCGCGACGTCGGCGATCGTGCGGACGAGCTTCTGAAAGTCCTCGTTGCGCGCGACGAAGTCGGTCTCGGAATTCACCTCCACCACGACGCCGACGCCCTCGCCGACAATGGCGGCGACGAGGCCCTCGGCGGCGACGCGGCCGGACTTCTTGGCGGCCTTGGAGAGGCCCTTCTTGCGCAGCCAATCGACGGCCGCCTCGATGTCGCCATCGGTCTCGGTGAGAGCGGCCTTGCAATCCATCATGCCGGCGCCCGTGCTCTCGCGCAGGTCCTTGACGAGAGCGGCAGTGATCGTGGCCATGGGTTCGACCCCTTGTAAGAGCGTTGGGCGCGCCGTCGGACCGACGGCGCGCGGATCATTGGACGAGAATATGACGCTGGCGCGAAATCAGGCCGTCGCCAGAGCGCGCGCCTGATCGATCCAGCCGTCGCGGGTGATGCGCCCGTTGAGCTTCAGATCATGGTCGAGCTTCTCGATGTCGCCCGGCTGCATCGAGGCGACCTGCCAATAATGGAAGATGCCGCCGTCATTGAGCTTCTTGACCAGCTGCGGGCCGACGCCATGCAGCTTGGCGAGATCGTCCGGGGCGCCGCGCGGCGCCGCCAGCAGCTCGAAGGGCTCGAGCGCGATGTCGACCTCGGCCGCGGCGTCGGCGGCGACGGTCTCGGGCGAGCGCAGATCCTCATGGACGGTCCCGAGCGCCGGCTCGGCCATCGGCGCCTCCATCGCGCCGATGTCCATGCCGGATAGGCCCTGGCTGCGCGAGATGCCGTCGATCGCCGCGCGCGCGATCAGATCGCAATAGAGCGCGATGGCGCGGCCGGCGTCGTCGTTGCCGGGGATCGGATAGGTGATGCCGTCCGGATCGCAATTGGTGTCGAGAATGGCGACGACCGGGATCTTGAGCCGGCCCGCCTCCTTGATGGCGAGCTGCTCCTTGTTCGTGTCGATGACGAACAAGAGGTCCGGCGTGCCGCCCATGTCCTTGATGCCGCCAAGCGCCTTCTCCAGCTTTTCCTTCTCGCGCGTCAGCAGCAGGCGCTCTTTCTTGGTGACGCCGCCGGAGCCGACCGAGAGCTGCTCGTCGAGCTTGCGGAGACGCTGGATGGAGCCGGAAATGGTCTTCCAATTGGTGAGCGTGCCGCCCAGCCAGCGGGAGTTGATGTAATATTGCGCGCTGCGCCGGGCGGCGTCGGCGATCTGGTCCTGCGCCTGACGCTTGGTGCCGACGAACAGCACGCGCCCGCCGCGCGCCACCGTGTCGGAGACGACCTTCAGCGCCTGGTGCAGCAGCGGCACCGTCTGGGCGAGGTCGATGATGTGGATGTTGTTGCGCGCGCCGAAGATGAACGGCGCCATCTTCGGGTTCCAGCGATGCGACTGATGGCCGAAATGCGCGCCGGACTCGAGCAGTCCGCGCATGGTGAAATCGGGAAGCGCCATTTTTTGTTTCTCCGGTTGAGCCACGGCGAAAGCGTCGAGGAGAGGCCGGACGCGCCGGCCACCGGAACGGGTCCTTGAAGCAGGAACCGCTTTGGACTTTCGCCTGTGAGATGGCCGGGCTTATAGGCGAGAACGCCGCAGCCGGCAAGGGGGCGAACGACAGCGAACGCCGGGCGCGCCGAAGCTCCCTCCCTGTGCGCGGCAGGCCGCAAATTGGCCGATTTGTTCGGGACAGATCGCGGGCCTTCGGTCCGCTCACGGTCCGTATTAAGGTCCATTCGATCTCTCCAAGGAGTGTTTACATCATGTCACGCAGCCTCATCGCCGCCTCGCTCGGCCTCGCCCTCGCTTTCGCGCTCGCGCCGACCCTCTCGCACGCCGCAAAGCGCCATGCGGCGCCGGCCGCCTCCCAGAGCGAGGATGCGGGCGACCCCGCCGCCGCCGGCCATGACGACGCCGCCGCCGCGGAGCAGGAGGCGGCCCAGCAGCAGCAGGCGGCCGAGGGCAAGGGCAAGCCCGCCAAGCGCGCTCACCACTCGAAGAAGTCCAAGGCGAAGGCGCATGATTCGGAGCGCAGCGACGCCGAGGCCGCCGCGGCTGCAGCCTCCGCCGCCGGGGCCGGCGCCGGCGCGGCGGCAGGCGGGCTCAGCGACGACTGAGCCGCGATCGCTCGAAGCCCGGCGCGAAGGGCCGCCCCTTTCGCGCCGGGGGCCTCTCGTGCTAGCGATGTGTTAGCGAGCCTGAAGGCTCGCGGTCCAGGGCTGCGCTCGGACCGCGAGCCTTCAGGCTCGCTCTTTCAGCCCTGTCGAATCGGTCGAATTTCACCAGCGCATCGCTGTTCGGCGAAGAGAGACGAAAGTCATGGCGCAAGCGCAGAAGATCGACACCGCCGGCGCAGATGTCCAGGCGCTGATGACCGGCATCGGCCACGCCGCCCGACGGGCCGCGCGCTCGGTCGCTCTCGCCCCGCGCGAGACCAAGGACGCGGCTTTGCGCGCCGCGGCGGACGAGCTGCGGCTGCGCACGCCGGACATTCTCGCCGCCAATGCGCTCGACGTCGCCGAGGCGCGGGCGCGCGGAACGGCCTCGTCCTTCCTCGATCGGCTGACGCTCGACCCTGGCCGGATCGAGGCCATCGCGCGCGGCCTCGAGGAGATCGCCGAGCTTCCCGATCCGGTCGGCCGCCTTCTCGCCCGCTTCGAGCGGCCCAACGGTCTCGTGATCGAGCGCGTCTCGACCCCGCTCGGCGTCATCGGCGTCATTTACGAGAGCCGCCCCAATGTCACCGCCGACGCCGGCGCGCTGTGCCTGAAGGCCGGCAACGCCGCGATTTTGCGCGGCGGCTCGGAGAGCCTGCGCTCCTCGCGCGGCATTCACGACTGTCTCACCGCGGGCCTGCGCGCAGCCGGCCTGCCAGAGGCGGCGATCTCGCTCGTTCCCGTCGCCGATCGCGACGCCGTCGGCGCCATGCTGGCCGGGCTCGACGGCAATATCGACGTCATCGTGCCGCGCGGCGGCAAAAGCCTCGTCGAGCGCGTGCAGCATGAGGCTCGCGTGCCGGTGTTCGCCCATCTCGAAGGGATCGTGCATGTCTACATCCATGCCGACGCCGATCTCGACATGGCGCGGCGCATCGTGCTGAACGCCAAGATGCGCCGCACCGGCATTTGCGGCGCGGCCGAGACTCTGCTCATCGACCGCGCCTGCGCGGCGACGCATCTTGCGCCGCTGGTGCAGGCGCTGCTCGACGCCGGCTGCGAGGTGCGCGGCGACGACGCCGCGCAGGCGACGGATCTGCGGGTCGTGCCCGCGAGCGAAGCGGATTGGCGCGCCGAATATCTCGATGCGATCATCGCAGCGCGCGTCGTCGACGGGCTCGATGCGGCGATCGCCCATATCGAGACCCATGGCTCGCATCACACCGATTGCATC
The DNA here is from genome assembly GCF_002752655.1 of Methylosinus trichosporium OB3b. Taxonomy (NCBI): domain Bacteria; kingdom Pseudomonadati; phylum Pseudomonadota; class Alphaproteobacteria; order Hyphomicrobiales; family Methylocystaceae; genus Methylosinus; species Methylosinus trichosporium. The sequence goes on from NZ_CP023737.1 coordinate 3,278,520, forward strand.
GTCACGAACGACGAGGGCGCGGCGCGGCGCTTCCTGACGGAGGTCGATTCGGCGATCGTGCTGCACAACGCCTCGACGCAATTCGCCGACGGCGGCGAGTTCGGCTTCGGCGCCGAGATCGGCATAGCGACCGGGCGGATGCATGCGAGGGGGCCGGTCGGCGTCGAGCAGCTGACATCGTTCAACTATCGCGTCCACGGCGCCGGCCAGGTGCGGGGGTGAAGATTCCGGCGGAGTGGAGAGTCGATTTTGACCTATTCGATCTTCATCTCGCACGGCTGGCACGACAAATGGATCGCGCGCCAAATGGCGCGCCTCATCCAGGACGGCGGCGCTTCGGCCTTCATCGACATTTTCGACATCAAGAAAGGCGACCGCATAGAGTTACGAATTCGTGAGGGAATCGAAGGCTGCGATGAGCTCGTGGCGCTGCTGACCCCATGGTCCGTCGACCGTAATTGGGTCTGGACGGAGCTTTCGGCCGCCTGGGCCCTGCGGAAAAGATTTTTCGGCGTGCTCTACGGGATCACGATCGAGGAAATCGAGAGAAACCATGGCGGAATGGCCTGCCTCGGCCCGACGAACGTCATTGCCCTCGACGATTACGAGGACTATCTTCGGGAGATGCTGGAGCGTGCGAGCCGCAGGGACCAAGGATGAAATTTTTTCTTTCCCATGGCCAGGACGACCGCCGATACGCCGCTTCGCTCGCTGCCGAGATCGAGCGACGGGGTGGAACGGTTTGGCGCGACGCCGCTCTCTCTCCAGGCTCGTCTTGGGAAGACGGCTTGCGCAAGGCGATCGAATGCTCGGACGCGATGATTTTGGTGCTGCCGCAGACCGGCGCGAGCGGAGCCAATTTTGCCGTGTTTGAAGCTGGCGCAGCCAAAGCGCTCGGCAAGAAAGTCTTCGTCGTCGCGCCGAACGCCGATGGTCGCGACCTTCCGGTCAATATCGCCGACGTCGCGATCTTCGACGCCGCCAACAAACCTCTCGACGAGGTCGTGGGCGCGCTCATACGCTATGCGAGTTGACGAGGCCTGCTCCTCGGGGCCGACGACAGAAGAACACTCCGGATTTCCTCAGGCTCGGAAGTGACTTCATTCCGCCTCCCGCCCCACGCGCCCGGCATGCGCATCGGCCTCTTCGGCGGCTCCTTCGACCCGCCGCACGAGGGGCATTTCCATGTCTCGCGCGTCGCGCTGCGGCGCCTCGCGCTCGATCGCCTGTGGTGGCTGGCGACGCCGGGCAATCCACTCAAGCAGACCGCCGGACTGCAGCCGCTGAAGCAGCGCATCGCCGCCGCGCAGAAGATCGCGCGCGATCCGCGCATCGTCGTCACCGGGATCGAGGCCGAGATCGGCGCGCGCTACACCGCCGACACTCTGCGCTATCTGCGCCGCCATTGTCCCGGCGTGCGCTTCGTCTGGATCATGGGCGCCGATAATCTGCTGCAGTTCGACCGCTGGCGCGACTGGCAGGAGATCGTGCGCACGACGCCGATCGCGGTCGTGGATCGCCCCGGCGCGACCTTCAGGGCGATATCGGCCAAAGCGGCGCAGCGTTTCGCCGGCGCGCGCCGGCGCGAGGAAGACGCCGCGCGTCTCGCCGACGCGCGGCCGCCGGCCTTCGTCTTTCTGCATGGCCCGCGCGTCGCGCAATCCTCGACGGCGCTGCGCAGCGCGCGCCGCGGTTGATCATCTGCGCTGGCTGCGCCGCTGCCACCACAGCAGCGCGGCGCCGAGGCCGATCATCGGCACGACGATCAGCACATAGGTCCACACCATCCCTTCGTCGTAAGGGTGCTTGTCGTAGTAACCAAACTCCACCGCCTGCTGATAGGGATTGCGGAAGAAGAAGGTGACGAACACCCACATGGCGAGAATGACCGCCGTGAAGAAGACGAGCTGACGGCTGGCCAGAAAACGCGGAATGGGGTCCTTCGGCGGTTCGTCGGTCATGGACGGCTCCTCTCTATCGTTTCTGTCATTCGGCTCCGCCCTTCTGACACGAGCCGAGCAGGGGCGCGAGAGCAGGCGGTTTGATAGTCTATCACACCGCGATGCGGACGAGACGCCGCGCCGCCGCTCGACGTGTGCGGGCCGCTCATCGGGGCTCGAGGACCAGCAGGACCGATAATGATTTCAGCATCCGAATTTTTCGAGGGCGCGACCGGCGAGACACTCGTCTGGGCGCTCGGCATCGCCGCCATTTGTTGGATCGTCTTCCATGCGCCGCGCGGACGGCGCATGTTCCGACACCGACTCTCGATCTGCGCGCCGGCCGAGAAAATCTGGTCCGCTTTGACTCTCGAGCCCTCGCCACCGGACGGCTGGGGCGGCGCGGCGCAGGTCGAAAGCCAGAGTTTCGTCGAAGGCCCGCCGATCCGCCACGAGGCCGTGGTCGGCGTTTCGGGCCGAGCCGGACCGACCCGGACCACGCTCTCGCGCATCCTGCACATCGATCACGCGAAACGGCTGGAGAGCCAATGCGAATTGCTCGACGGCGTCGCGGCGACGCCGGCGCAGGCGACGCGCGTCAGCCTCCGTCTCGAGGAGGAGAAGGGGCTGACCCGGATCGAGCACGAGATCAGCCGAGAGGTCCGGGGGCTGCTCGGCCATTGGTCGCTATCTCGATTCTATGATCGCTATTGGGATCATATCCGCGCGCATTGCGAAGGCGCGTCGCCGCCGCCGATGTCGTTCCCGATGCGACGGACCGCGGCGTGGCTCGCCGTGGCGGCCGTCGTCGCCGGAGGCGTCGCGCTGGGCCGAGCGGAGAACGCCGAGACCGGCTCGGGGCTCGTCATGCTCTTCGCGCTACTTCAGCTCGCGATCATCCTGCACGAGCTCGGTCACTTCCTCGCGATGCGCATGTTCGGGCATGGCGATGCGAGGATGACGCTCCTCCCCTTTTTCGGCGTCGCAACGCTCGGCGCGCGCCGCGCGTCGAGCCGGTACGAACGCGCGATGTCCGCGCTCTGCGGTCCGGGTCTGTCGGCCCTCGCGGCGCTGGCGCTCACGCCTCTCGCGCAATGGGGCCTCGATGCGATCCCTGTCGATTGCGGCGGCTTATCCGCCGAGACCGACGACGATCCGATCTCGACGGTCCGAGACTGCGCGCCGGTCATTGCCGTGCTCATGATCTTCTACAATCTCGTGCAGCTCGCTCCCGTCGGCTCGCTCGACGGCGCGGCGATCGTCGGCGCTCTCGCTCGCAGCCGCGCGACGCGCGCTCTCCTCGGCGCCGCTCTTCTCTCTGGGGTCGGCGTCGCATCGGCGATCGCGGGGTCGGCGACGTTCGCCGGCGCCGTCGCCGCGGTGGCGGCCGTGACATGGGCCTATGCGATGCTCACGCCCGACACGCTCGATCGTCGATCGGAGCCGATGAGCAGCGGCCAGCTCGCCGTCACCTTCGCGGCGCTCCTTTTGACGATCGCCGCCTATGTCGTCGCATCCCGCGCGCTGCTGCCGGAGTTCGTGAACAAGATCATGCAGCAACAGCGATGCGACCATGCGCCTGCGACCAGTGACGACGGACCGCCGTCTCTGTATCCGGTGCGCGACACGCGCGTCATGGCGCCGTGACGCGCGATCTCGCTTTCGCTTAAGCCTCTGTGAACCTCGCATCGGCATGGTGTCGTCGTGAAAGGGGACCGTCATGGCCGCCGCAATGATTTCACTGACCGAATTTTTCGAAGGGGCCGCAGGATCGCTCGTCTGGCTGCTCTGCGCTTTCGCCGCCTTCTGGCTCATGTTCTACGCGCCTTTGTGGCGACGCGTCTTCCGTTGCAGCGTTTCGATCGCCGCCACGCCGGAAGCCGTCTGGTCCGCCATGTTGCTCGAGCCCTCGCCCCCGAACGGTTGGGCGGGCGTGCTGCAGATCGAGACGCAGCGCTTCGTCGAGGGCCCGCCGCTGCGGCACGAGGCCGTGGTCCGATTTTCGGCTCGACCGGGCGTGACCAGGACGCTCGTGTCGCGCGTCCTCCATCTCGAGCCGGCGACACGTCTCGAGACCGAGATCGAGTCGTTCGGCGGCGTCGCCTGGAAGCCGGCGGACGCTGCGCGCACCGTCTCGACGCTCACCGAGGAGAACGGCGTCACGCGCCTCGAGCAGCGCATCGATGTGAGGCCGAAGGGAATCGTCGGCCATTTGTGGGCGTCCCGCTTCTACGACCGATATCATGATCACTTGCGCGCGCATTGCGAAGGCTCCGCCGCGCCTCCTGCAAAATCGGCCTTGTCGCGCTCGGCGGCGATCGGGCTCGGCGTGGCGGCGATCGCCGCGAGCGCGCTGATGCTCGGCGTGGGCGCTTCGGAGCATTCGGTCTGGTTCTATGTGCTCACGGCCGTCTGCCTGGAGGCTGCGGTTCTGCTCCATGAGCTCGGCCATTATGTCGTGATGCGCGCCTTCGGCCATAGCGACGCCGCCATAATGCTCATTCCGTTCTTCGGAGGCGCGACCCTCGGCGCGCGCCCGACATCGAGCCGCTACGAGCGAGCGATGATCGCTCTCGGCGGCCCGGCTTTTTCCGCTCTGCTGGTGGCGGCGCTCGCGCCGGCGGCCTATTGGAGCATCGAGGGCGGCGCGCCCGATCTCGATCTGCTCGACCGGCTCCTCGACGGCGCCGATGCGAGAGCCGCGGCGGCCTTCGTCCTGATCCCTCTCGTCTCGACGATGATTCTGTTGAATATCGTCAATCTCGCGCCGCTGGGCATGCTCGACGGCGGCAAGGCGGTCGACGCGCTCGCTCCCGGCCGCATCTCGCGGGCGGTGTCGATCACCGCTGTGTTTGCGGCTCTCGGCTATGCGACGACGCCGTGGGTCACGGCGAATTATCTCGGCAGCGTGGCCGCGCTGCTCGTCGCGGTCTGGACCTATCGCCTATTGTCGCCTCACGCGCTCGATTTGGAGTCGGCGCCGATGAGCCGGCGGCAATCGGCGGCGGCGGGGGCGACGCTCGCCGTGACGCTCGCGATCCTCGTCGAAGCGTCCCGCACGCTGCTGCCGGATATTGCGGCGGCGATGCGATCGGGCTCCGAGCGGCCCGAGGACATGAGGCCGGCATCAGCCGCTCGCGAGGCGTGCGGCGATCACACCGCCACGCCGTGAAGATCGTAAGCGTCCGCCCGCTCGATCTTCACTGTCACGATATCTCCGGCCCTGAGCGGCCTGCGTGACGCCACATTCACCGCGCCGTCGATCTGTGGCGCATCGGCCTTCGAGCGTCCCTTGGCGAGGGCGCCGGATGCTCCGCCGCCCGGCTCGTCGATCAGCACCTGCAGGCGCTTGCCGATCTTGCGCTTCAGCAGCCTGGCGCTCACCTTCTGCTGGCGCTCCATGAAGCGCTTCCAGCGCGTCTCCTTCACCTCGTCGGGAACCGCCTCCAGCGGCAGGTCGTTGGCCGGCGCGCCGGCCACCGGCTCGTAGCGGAAGGCGCCGGCGCGGTCGATCTCCGCCTCGTCCAGCCAATCGAGCAAATAGCAAAAATCCGCCTCGGTCTCGCCCGGAAAGCCGACGATGAAGGTCGAGCGCAAGGTGAGGTCGGGGCAGATGCGCCGCCACGCCTTGATGCGCTCCAGCGTCTTCTCCTCATTGGCGGGGCGCTTCATCGTCTTCAATACGGAGGGCGCGGCGTGCTGGAATGGGATATCGAGATAGGGGAGCACCTTCCCCTCCGCCATCAGCGCGACGACCTCGTCGACATGCGGGTAAGGGTAGACGTAATGCAGCCTGACCCATGCGCCGAGCGAGCCGAGCTCCCGGGAGAGATCGAGGAAGCGCGCGCGCACCGCGCGATCGCCGAAGGCGCTCTCGGCATAGCGCAGGTCGCGCCCATAGGCGCTCGTGTCCTGCGAGATCACCAGCAGCTCCTTCACGCCCGCCTTCACCAGCTTCTCGGCCTCGCGCAGCACCTCCGCCGCCGGGCGCGAGGCGAGCGGGCCGCGCAGATGCGGAATGATGCAGAAGGAGCAGGAATTGTCGCAGCCCTCGGAAATTTTCAGATAGGCGTAGTGACGGGGCGTCAGCTTGACGCCCTGCTCCGGCACCAGATCGAGGAACGGATCGCGACGCGGCGGCGCCGCCGCATGGACCGCCTCCACCACGCTCTCATAGGCCTGCGGCCCGGTGATCGCCGTCACTTGCGGAAAGCGGTCGGTGATCGCCTGCGGCTCGGCGCCCATGCAGCCGGTGACGACGACCTTGCCGTTCTCCTTCAGCGCAGCGCCGATCGCCTCGAGCGATTCCGCCTTGGCGCTGTCGAGAAAGCCGCAGGTGTTGACGACGACGACATCGGCCCCCGCATGGGTGCGCGAGAGCTCATAGCCCTCGGCGCGCAGCCGCGTGAGGATGCGCTCGCTGTCGACCAGCGCCTTGGGACAGCCGAGCGAGACGAAGGAGACGCGCGGCGCGTCGGCGGCGGGCTCGGCCGGAGGGGGCGGGTTCTGCATGGAAAGACGCTTGCCATGGCGCGAGCGCCGTGGCAATCGCCCTGGCGCGCGCAATGCCGAAGCCGAGGCTCGTCGCCGCGCCAGGATCGGGCGAGCTGTCGAGAGCGAGCCTGAAGGCGCGGTCCGAGGCCCGCATCTGGACCGCGAGCCTCGAAGGCTCGCCCCCAGCAAGAAAGAAAGGGCGACACGCCTTTGCTCAGAACCGTCATCCTCGGAACCGGGTCCTATTCTCCCTCACGGGTCCTGACCAATTCCGACCTCGAGAAAATGGTCGCGACCTCCGGTCCCTGGATCGTCAGCCGCACCGGCATAGAGGAGCGGCGCGTCGCCGCGCCGGAGGAATCGACCGCGACCATGGCGGCCGCGGCGGCGCGCAACGCTCTCGCTCTCGCCGGCGTCGATCCGCTCGAGATCGACATGATCATTCTCGGCACCGTCACCGGCGACGCCATGACCCCCGCCTCGGCCGCCTATGTGCAGGCTGCGATCGGCGCCGCCAACGCTTTCGCCTTCGACGTCTCCGCCGCCTGCGCCGGCTCGCTCTACGCGCTCTCCATCGCCGACCAGTTCCTGCAGAGCGGCAAGATTCGGCGCGCGCTGGTGATCGGCGCGGAGACGCTGAGCCGCGTCACCGATTGGACCAATCGCGAGACCTGCGTGCTGTTCGGCGACGGCGCCGGCGCCATGGTGCTCGGCCGCGGCGAGGAGGAGGGGCGCGGACTGCTGGCGACGAGCCTGCGCACCGACGGCTCCCTCACCGGCATTCTCGGAATTCCGCGCCCCTCGGCCGGCGCCGAGGGCGTCCTCGAGGGCGGCAAGATCAAGATGAAGGGCCGCGAGGTCTATAAGTTCGCCACCCGCGTCCTGCCGGAGATCGTCGGCGAGGCGCTGGCGCAGGCGGGGGTGAGCCCGAGCGAGATCGACCATGTGATCGCCCATCAGGCCAACGCCCGCATCATCGAATCCGTGCTCGCCAATCTCGGCGTGCCGGTCGAGAAATGCTGGATGAACATCGCCCGCTTCGGCAACACCTCGAGCGCCTCGCTGCCGATCACGCTGGATGAGGCCAATCGCGCGGGGCGTTTGAAGAAGGGCGATGTGATCGCCATGATGGCGATCGGCGCCGGCATGACCTGGGGCGGCGCCGTGATGCGGTGGTGAGGGGCGGCGCGGGAGCGGACGAAATCCGCTCCCTGTTGCAGCGCCGCCACAGGATGCCGCCCGAGCTCTATTCCTAGAACTCGAGCTTGATCGTGCCGACGGCCGTGAACGGCGCCCCGGGATAGATCGCATATTTCGGCGTCGAGAAATTGCTGTCCGACGACTCGTAGTAGCGGGTGTTGGCGAGATTGCGCAGATTGAGCTGCGCCGTCACCGTCTGACCCATGACCTTCCATTTATAGGCGGCCATCGCATCGAGACGCACATAGCCGGGAAGCTGGAAGCTGCTCTGATCGTCGCCCTGGCGATTGCCGACGACGAACACGCCGAAACCGAGGCTGAGACCGTCGAGCGCCGTGATCTCCCTCACATCCCATTTTGCCCAGAAGCTTCCCTGATAGCGCGGAACGCCCATCAGGCGGCGTCCTTGCGTGGTGGTCGCCGGATCGGTGTTCGTGTCCTTTGTGACGCGCGCATCCATATAGGTGAAGCTGCTGATGAGGCTCATATTATCGAGGATCTTGCCGCTCGCGTCGAATTCGACGCCCTTGCTGCGCGCCGCGCCGACCAGGAGGAGCGCGGTCGGGTCGAGCGAGGCGATGTCGCGCACCGGGATGTTCTTCTTCTCCAGCTCGAACAACGCGACCGTCGTCGTCAGCCGCCCGTCGAACCATTCCGCCTTCGCGCCGACCTCGACCTGCTCGCTTTTCCCGGGCGCGAAGGGGCGATTGAAATTGTCGACGCCCGCCGAGGCGCTGATATTGGGTGTGAACGCCTGCGTCCAGCTTCCGTAGACGCTCGCCCAGGGAACGGGCTGGAAGAGAAGGCCGACGCGCGGACTGAAGGCCGTGTCGGAACGGGTGGGCGCGAGGAAGCTGTATTGACGATTGGCGGCGGACAGGGGATCGCCGACCGCGGCGGGATTGATGGTCACGGGATGAGAGTAGATATAGGATTCGGCCGCCTCGGCGGAGCTGCCGCGCGCTTGGCCCTGCCAGAGCCAGTCGAAGCGGCCGCCGCCGAGAATATGCAGCTTTCCGTCCAGGAGCGAGACATGGTCCTGGAAGTAGAGACCTTCCTGATCCAACAGATTGACTTGGCGATCGTTCAGATAGCGGGGCCGGTCATAGACGCGCTGCCACTCGTAGAATGAGGTTGGGATCGAGGTGTAGACCGCGCTGGCCCATGGATCGTACATATTGACGGTGAACGCGGGGTCTGGCGGGTAGAAGCGCCCCTGATTTCCGTAGGCCGCATAAATGTGCTGATAGTCGAATCCGATCAGCGTGTCGTGATGCGTGTCGGCGATATCGAAATGCCCGAGCAGATCGAGATTCGTGCCGTAGACTTCCGAATCATTCTGCTGACTGAAGGGAAGCCTGAGCACATTGCCCGCCGAATCGACGTCGGCGTTGCTGGAGTAGGCGTCGTCGTGATGCAGGAAGCTGGCCAGGAAGCGATGTTTCAAGGTGAAGCTGTCGTTGAATCGGTGCGTCAGCTCCGATCCGACATAGAGGTTGCGGTTGTTGGACAGGGGCGCATTGGGCCCGACGTGGTTGCGCGAGATCGGAATATTAGCTGGCCGGGTAGGATTCGAGGGATCGATAGTGATGCCGAGATTCTGCGTGAAGTCCTGATTGTAATATTCGACGTCCGCCGTGAAGCTCGTGTCCTGCGTCGGGCGCCAGGTCACGCTCGGATTGACGTGGACGCGGTCGGTATGGCTGAAATCGCGGAAGCCGCCGCTGTTCAGATAGCCGCCCGAGACGCGATAGAGGACGGATTTGTCCTCGGTCGCAGAATCGGCGATGTCCCATTCGGTGAAATATTGCGAGAACTGCCCGAAGCGCTGCTGAATCGTGTGGATCGGCGCGTCCACCGGACGCTTCGTCACGATATTGATCAGTCCGCCCGGATCGCTGCGGCCGTAGAGCATCGAGTCGGGCCCCTTCATCACCTCGACTCTCTCGATGTTCGACGTGCCGATATCGAGGAGATTGCCCGGCGACACCGCTAGCAGGCCATTGCGAAACATGCGCGGCGTCAGGAAGCCGCGAATGCGGTTGAAGACCTGGCTGCCCGATTGCGATTGCGCGGTCTGCACGCTGCTCACATTCTCGAGCGCGTCCTTGATGTTGGTGACGACCTGATCCTTCAGAACCTCGTGCGGCACCACCTTCACCGACGCCGGCAGCTGCAGGTTCGGAATGTCCATCTTGGTCGCGGTCGAAGTGGTGGGCGTGACATATCCGGTCGCTCCCCCGCTTCCGAGGCCCGCGGCGCCGCGCGCTCGCGTCTGCTGGGCGCCGACGTCGATCGGCGGCAGCGCCTCCGCCCCGCTCGCGTCATTGCGCGTCGTGTCGTTCTGCGCCAGCGTGATCAGCACGGTGCGGCGATTATCGGCGAAGCGATAGATGAGGTCGGTGCCGGCGAGCAGCCGGTCGAGCGCCTCGCGCAGCGAATGCCGGCCGGTGAGGCCCTTCGTGCGCAGGCCCTGCGCGAGGCGCGCCTCGAAGGCCACATGCATGCCGACGGAATCGGCGAGATCGTTGAGCGCCGAGGACATCGACCCCGGCGGGATGTGATAGGTGGCGACGAGCCCGCCGATCTCCTCGGGCGCGATGGAGGCCGCCGCCGGCGTGACCGGCGTCCCGCCGCCGACGGCGGCGCCGAGCATCAGCGAGGCGAGCGCTGTTCCCATGGCCTCGCCTCCCCGCCGCGCCCTGTTCCGCTTGCTGCGCTCATTCGCAACGACTCGCCGCTTCATCGTTTTTCGCCCCTCGGATCGTGGGGCGTCCGCACGCCCCGCGACCAACCGACGGGGAGCCCGCGAAAAGGGGACAAAGATTTTTCGAGCCGGAACGCGGAAGCTGCGGGCTGTGACTTTTATGCATCACCGCGCCCCTCACTCATGCAGGATGGCGACGAAGCGGGTGACGAAAGTGGCGCGAAGGCCGAGCGCGGTCTCGATCGCCTCGATCGCCTGGGCGGGATCGTCGGCGCTGAACACCCCGGTGACGCCGCGCGCGCAGATCGCCGCGCTGGCGCAAGCGAAGACGCCGCGATTGCGGCGGCCGAGCGCGGCGAGCAGATCGCGCAGCGGCGCATTCTCGACGATCAGCTTGCCGCGCCGCCAGGCGGTGACCCAACCGGTCTTGACGGGCGCGGGCGCCGTCGCCACGGCGCCGTCGCGAAAGGCGCTCTGCTGGCCCTCGCCGACCGTCACCTCGGCCCCGCCGCTCGCGACCCGCACGCTGTGCTCGGTGACGGCGACGTGGGCGCCC